>NZ_JBDPLV010000008.1:0-213879 GCF_039871605.1 Acrocarpospora sp. B8E8
GGCCACCTCGCCACGCCACCGGTGATCCCGCAGCCCACCCCCACCCAGCTCGATCTCCTCTATCTCCTCGGGGTGGATCCACGGCAGCTCCGGTGACGATCACAGACCTGCGGAAAACGGGGCTAGGTGAAGTCAGGTAGTGGCCAGAACGCAGACGACCGGTGGGTTGAGATTGAGGGTTTCCATGCGGGGTTGGGTGAACCCTGCCTGGGTGAGCAGGTTGTGAAGTTCCCGGCCGGCCTGGGCGGTGGTGTCGGCGGTGGCGCCGGCGCAGCGGGGCTGGCTGGCGAGCGCGATGCGTCCGCCCGGGCGGAGCAGGCCGCGCAGTTCGCTGAGCTGTTCGGCCGGGTTGGGCCAGAATCCGGCCGAGTTCACCGCGACGATGACGTCGAGCGGCTCGTTCAAGCGCGGCAATCGGTCCACCGATGTGTGCAGCAACTCGACCCGTTGGGCGCGAATGGCTGCCGCGTTGCGCTTGCCGGCCTGGTGGACCATGACTTCGGAGTGGTCGATGCCGTAGATGTGTCCTCGGGTGGCGCGGCGGGCCAGCTCGGCGATGGCCAGACCGGGGCCGAAGCCGATCTCGAGCACCCGGTCCGTGGGTTGTACGTCGAGCAGGGACACCACCCACAGGTTGCGCCGCCGGTTGGAGCCGCGGTGGGCCATGACCCATCCGGCCACCCGTCCGGTCACTCCGTTCGGTCGGCCGAATTGGCGCATAAGCTTGGTGACCACTTGCTGCCTGAGCGATTTGGATCTCACGATCGCCAAGTCAACAACTTCAAGTGGGCTTGAAGGCAAGATGCCCCAGCCCTTGTTGCGAACGGCCGTACCGAAAAGGTCGTTAATTGACTGGCCGAATTAATGGTATTTCGCTGAATGGCGTGGGTGATTTTCTGCGGCCGTCCGCAACTGGCATCCAAGTCGGGATTCCTAGCTTGGAGCCCAGGCGCGGGCCGAAGGCGTACACGACGGAGGACCGGGCCCGTTCGGGGCCGGTCGGGCTTCGGACCTTCTGCAACAGCTGAGATGGAGTATTCAGTGCATAGAAATTCCATGTTTCGGCGCGCCTTATTGGTGGCCGGAACCGTTCTGTTCACCATCGGAGGAATGCTCGCGGGGATCGTCCCCGCGAATGCGGACACCACCACTCTGGCGCCCGTATCGCTCACCACCGGCACGGGCTCGATCGGGAGTGGCCAGAGTGTCGGCAACCTGAGAGTTCAGGATCAGTCCAGCATCGCCGACGACTGGAACAAGTACGTCGAATTCCGCGGCCACACGGTGAACACCGCCTACAGCGGCCAGCTCACCTACACCCTGCCCGCGTCGGTCCCGGCCTCCTCGGTCAGCGGTGTGCAGTTGAAGGTCAACTACCGGGGGCCGTCGAGGGCCGAGCAGCAGTGGCAGTGGAGCGTCTACAACTTCGCCACCGGCTCCTGGGTGGTGCTGGGGGACAACACCAGCACCACCTCCTGGGGGATCTGGAAGGTGCTGACCTTCAACGCTCCGGATCCGCAGGCGGAGCTGGTGCAGGCGGTCACCGGGAACATTCTCATCAGGATGACCTCCTCGAACGCCGCGGACGACGCCGACTTGGACTATGCGGGCCTGACCGTCACGCACGCCGAAACAACGCCGACGCCCACGCCAACGCCCACGCCCGGTCCTGACCTGTGGCTGCCCGCCCAGACCGACCGCTGGCAGTACCAGCTCCAGCCCAACGCGACCGGCAGCGGCACGGCCGGTGGCATCAGGCTCAACCTGTGCACCGTCCCGTACAGCGGCGGGTCGTGCGTCTCCCCGACCGTGTACGACATCGATCTGTACGCCCCTGACCACGTGACCCCGAACACGACCGCGGTCCAGGCCATCCACGCCGCAGGCAAGCACGCGATCTGCTACATCTCCGCCGGAACCTGGGAAGACTGGCGGCCCGACGCCGGCGACTTCCCCGAGTCGGTCAAGGGCAACGACGTGGACGGGGGCCCGGACGGCACCTGGCCGGGAGAGAAGTGGCTCGACGTGCGGAACCTGACCGTGCTGCTGCCGCTGATGGAGGCTCGCGTCGCCAAGTGCGAGCAGGCCGGTTTCGATTCGGTCGAGTTCGACAACGTCGACTCGTACCAGAACGACCCGGGATTCGTGGTCAGCCCAGCCGACCAGCTCGCCTACAACCGGGCGCTGGCCGATCTGGCCCACGACCATGGTCTGTCGGCCGGGCTCAAGAACGATCTCGGCCAGGTCGCCGACCTGATCGACTGGTTCGACTACGCGATCAATGAGAGCTGCCAGGAGTACGACGAGTGCGACATCCTTGACCAGTTCCTCGTCGCGGGCAAGGCCGTGTTCCAGGTCGAGTACACCGACGAGGGAGCCACGGCGGCCGTCACCTGCCCACCGGCCAACGCCGCAGGCCGCGACGCCATCCTCAAGACCCTCGACCTCAAGGCCACCCCCTGGCGACCTTGCCGCTGACCACCTTCATCCATCCCGCAGCATCCTCAAGACATAGGGCAGGACACCACCGTGCCGGTAATAGGCGACCTCGCGTGCGGTGTCCAGCCGGAGCCGAGTCTCGAACGTCACGCCGTCCGCGGTGACAGCCAGCGTGGGCGGTAGCGGGCCCCCCGGATGGTGATGCGCTCCTGCCCGGTCAGGCCGAACTTGGCCGGGCAGCGGTAGGAGGTCAGCCCGCCCACGGCCACCGCCCGCTGCCCCTGCGACAGGACGAAGTCGACGAAGAGCTTGGCCGTGGCGGCGTGGGGCGCCTTGGCCGCAATGCCGATGCCGCGCGACAACACCACCGCCTCCGCCTGTGATGGCGCTCAATCTACTTTGTTATAACCTATGACGCCAACCACATGTTGCCGGATGTAACGCGATTCCCCTTGTGGAAGGCGTAGTGTCCGCTATCGCACCGAGGTTTCGACTCGGCCAGCTCGTCACGAGGGTGCTGGCATGCGCGAAGATGTCAGGTAGGTTATAACCGCGAGCGACCAGAACAGGACGGCGATGAGCGACCCAGCGGCTGAGCTCTACTCCACCAAGGCGGACTTCGCCTACCTGCGCGTCAAGGAGCTGATCCTTTCCGGAGCGCTGCCGCCGGACTCCGTCATCGCGCAGGCGAGGCTCGCGCGCGAGATCGGCATCAGCACCACCCCGCTGCGCGAAGCCCTGCGCCGCTTGAAGAGCGAAGGGCTGGTGGAGCTCGACGCCCACCGCGACGCCCGGGTGGCTCCGCTGGCGGCCGAGGAGGCTCGCGATCTGCTGGAGCTGCGGCGCTCCCTCGATCCGCTGGCCGTCGCGCTGGCCGCCGAGCGCAGAACCAAGGCCGACATCGCCGCCATCCGCGCGGCCGCGGCGGAGCTCAAGCCGCTCCCGGGCAACCCCGCCTACGAGGAACTCATCGCCCACCGGCGATTCCACCGAGCGCTCTACCACGCCTCACACAACGATCTGCTCATCAACACGCTCGACAGCCTGTGGGACAAAGCCGACCGTTATCGCCGGCTGGCCCTGGAGGTGGAACGCGGCCAGGAGGCGCGCGACCGGAAGGCCGCCGAGCACGACGCCTTGCTGGACTGCGTGGTCGCCCGGGACGCCGAGGGCGCCGCCGCCATCATGCGCGAGCACATCGACACCAGCCTGGGCGCGCAGGCCGCCTGGCGCCTGCGCAACCGTCGCGGCGAGGGCACGGGCGATGCCTGAATCCTGGCATGGGCGGCGCGGCACGGCTGTCCTGCTGGCGCACGCCGTGGCCACTCAGGTGATCACTTTCGTGCTGCGCCCGACCATGTCCTACCGCGCGATCGAGCTCGACGTCCCGGCGGCCTGGCTGGGCGTGCTGGGCGCCAGTTTCGCGATCGCCCCGCTGGTGCTGGCCATTCCCGCCGGTCAGGCGGCTGACCGCTACGGTGAGCGCCGGATGGCGGTGGGCGGAGCGGTCCTGCTCACGGCTTCCAGCATCGCCTTTCTCTTATTCGGCCACGGCATCGCGGGACTGGTCCTCGCCTGCGTCCTGCTCGGCGCCGGGCACCTAGGCTGCGTCATCGCCCAGCAGGCCATGGTGGCCAACACCACCGAACGCGGCGGTTACGACGCCGCCTTCGGGCGTTACACCTTCGCCGCCTCGATCGGCCAGGTCGCCGGTCCGGTCCTGATCACGGCCTTCGGCGGCGGTCGGGCCATTCCGGACACCGGCGGAATCTTCCTGCTGGCCTGTTTCCTGGCGGTCGCCCTCGTCGTGCTGTCGGTGCTTCTTCCCGGCGGCTCCCGTACGAGCTCGCAGGCACCGGACGGCGAGGCGGGGCTGCGATCGCTCCTGCGGGTGCCGGGCGTCATGCGCGCCCTCGTGACCAGCTGCGTCGTGCTGGCCGCCGTTGACATCACGCTGGTCTACCTGCCCGCGCTGGGAGCCGAGCGTGGTCTCGCCTCGGGCACGGTGGGCCTGCTGCTGGCGGTGCGCGGCGTGGCGTCCATGGGCTCGCGGTTCTTCCTCGGCCGGCTCTCCCGGGTCGTCGGCCGGCGCAGGCTGCTGATCGCCAGCACCACCGCGGCAGCGCTGGCGATGGTGCTCGTCCCGCTGTCCTGGCCCCTGTGGATTCTGGCCGCCCTGCTCCTGGTTCTAGGCTTCGGTCTGGGCGTCGGCCAGCCGCTCACCATGTCCTGGCTCGCGGAATCCGCCCCGCCTGGGCTACGGGGGCGGGCCATGTCCCTGCGGCTCGTCGGCAACCGCACCGGACAGCTGCTCATCCCCGGCGCCGCCGGGCTGGTGGCGACCGGACTCGGAGCGGCCGGAGTGCTCTGGGTGACGGCGCTCGGCCTCGGCTGGGCTGGCGTCGCCGCACGCCGGCTTCCGATCGACCCGTAACCCAGCTTTCCGGAGGAACCTATGACGAGCATCGCGACCGCGGACCTCTACGACGAGCGCGGCGAGCAGCTCGACTCCTGCGACCTGCAGTTCCGCCAGTACGGCAGGCGCCGCGCCTTCCATGGCGCCATCACCACCGTCCGCTGCCACCAGGACAACGTCCTGCTCAAGGCCGCGCTGTCCGAGCCCGGTGCGGGACGGGTGCTGGTCGTGGACGGCGGCGGCTCCCTGCACGCCGCGCTGATGGGCGATGTCATCGCGGGCCTGGCCGTCGGCAACGGCTGGTCAGGAGTGATCATCAACGGCGCCGTCCGCGATGTCGCCGCCCTGGGTGAGCTCGACCTGGGCATCAAGGCCCTTGGCTCCAACCCTCGCAAGAGCGCCAAGGAGGGAACCGGAGAACGCGATGTCCCCGTGACCTTCGGCGGGGTCACCTTCACTCCGGGAGCCGAGCTGTTCAGCGACGATGACGGCATCCTCGCCACGAGGAACTGAACGGCGAATCAGATGCCTGGACGCTGCTCCGGGCCGCGTCCGGGACCACCGAGGGCGGAGGTCGGGCGGCGCCGGGATATCGGGGCTAGCGTGGAAGGGAAACAGCGTCCCGACGAGGAGGAAACATGCCTCGGACTCGTGAACTGTTCGACACGGTGACCGCCAAGGCCGGGCTGGGCAGCGACGTTCTCGCCAACGCGGTGGACATCCTCCAGGAATGCGAGGAAGCGGCGACCGCCTGCGCGATGGGCATGCTGGGTGAACAGGACGCGCTCACCATGGCACCGGCGATCAGCCGGGACCTGGACTGCGCGGACGTCGCGGCGACGACACGTCGCGTCCTGACCCGTGGCAGCGGTCCTGACAACAGCCTGATCAGCGCGCAGCTCGACGCGTGCCTGCTGGCCTGCGAGCGCAGCAACGCCCTGTGCACCCGGCACGCCGCGCGCCACGCCCACTGCCAGATGTGCGCGGCGGCCACGCGCCACTGCGCCGATATGTGTCAGCGGGTTCTCGAAGCACTGCACAGGTAAGCACCCTCGGGCCTCCACGGACACCGCCCACTCGCGGGAGGCCGTCGACATAGGGGATGAACACCCCTTCGCGGCCTATGATCCCTGGGAACGAGGGGTGGTGCATGGTGAAGGGCAAGCCGTACCAGAAGGAGCTCTTTCGTCTTCAGGGTGAGCTGGTCAAGCTTCAGGAGTGGGTGCGATCCGAGGGGCAGCGGCTCGTTGTGATCTTCGAGGGGCGGGACGCGGCCGGCAAGGGGAGCACGATCAAGCGGGTGGCGGAGTATCTGAATCCTCGGGTGGCCAGGATTGTGGCGCTTCCGGTGCCGACTGAGCGGCAGCGTACGCAGTGGTATTTCCAGCGGTATGTCGAGCATCTGCCCGCGGCTGGGGAGATCGTGTTGTTCGACCGGAGTTGGTACAACCGGGCCGGTGTGGAGCGGGTGATGGGGTTCTGCACGCAGGAGGAGTACACCCGGTTCCTGCATCAGTGCCCGATCTTCGAGCGGCTGCTTGTGGAGGACGGCGTCCTGCTGCGGAAGTACTGGTTCTCGGTCAGCGATGTCGAGCAGGAGAAGCGGTTCAGGGCGCGGCTGGAGGATCCGATGCGGAGCTGGAAGCTCTCGGCGATGGATCTGGAGTCGATCACCCGGTGGGAAGACTACTCGCGGGCCAAGGATCAGATGCTGGTTCACACCGACATTCCCGAGGTTCCCTGGTATGAGGTGGAGAGCGAGGACAAGCGGGCCGCCAGGATCAACATGATCTCCCACCTGCTCTCGACCATCCCGTACGGCGAGGTGCGGCAGACTCCGCTCGAAATCCCCGAACGCCCCCCGGCAACGGGCTACCGCCGCCCACCACGCACCCAGCGAAGCCATGTTCCCGACGTCGCCGCCACGCTGCGAGATTAAGCCCCACCTGGACTCCGGCGTATGATCGACAGTGATGAGCACTGCGCGGACATACGGAAGTTGGCCATCACCGGTGACGGCCGAGCTGGTCGCGCATGGCCGGCGGGAGTACGGCTTTCCGCAGTTCCAGGATGGCCTCTGGTGGCAGGAACGCCGGCCGGAGGAATCGGGCAGGACTGCCATCCTCCACGAAGCGGTCGAACCGCTTGCCGGGGTAGATGCCAGGACGCGGGTGCACGAGTACGGCGGGCGCTCCTATCTCGCACTGCCCGACGGTGGCTTCGTGTTCGTCAAAGAGGACGATCAGCGGATGTACCGGACGTCAGCGGATGGACAGGTGACCGCGCTCACGCCCGACGACGGAGCGCGGTACGCCGATCTCACGCTCTCCCCTGATGGCACGGAAGTCTGGTGTGTCCGCGAATCGGAGCATGCCGAGGGCGTCACCCGGGCCGTGGTGGCGGTGCCCCTCGCCGGGGGCGAGGTCAGGGTGCTGGTGACGGGCGCGGACTTCTACGCCTGCCCCACCGCCTCACCGGACGGCCGCCGGCTCGCCGTCCTGTCGTGGAATCACCCTCAGATGCCGTGGGACGGCACCTACCTCCAGCTCATCCAGGACGGCACGACCGTGACCCTCCTGGGCGGCCCCGGTGAATCGGTGCTGGCCCCGGTCTGGAAGGACGACTCCAGCCTGTACGTGATCTCCGACCGGTCCGGCTGGTGGAACCTCTACGAACTCGCGGTCGACGGCTCCGCGCTCCGCCCGCTCTGCCCGATCGACGAGGAGTTCGCCCAGCCGCTCTGGGAGCTGGGCGGCAGGCCGTACGGAATGCTCGAAGACGGTCGTCTCGCGGTCCTGCACGGCCGTGGCGACCAGCGGCTCGCCGTCCTGGATCCCGAGGACGGCACCCTCCAGGACCTGGATCTGCCCTACACCACCTGGCATCCGGCGCTCGCCGTCTCCGGCTCCCTGATAGCGGGGACGGCCGCGGCCCCCGACCTCCCGTGGTCGCTGGTCACCGTCGATGTCGCCGGGGGATGGGCACCGGTCGCGACGCCGGTGGCCGAGCTGCCCGACCCGATCCACCTGCCGCGGCCCAGCGAGTTGGTGGCCCGTGGCCGTTCGGGCCGGGCGGTGTCGGCGTACGTCTATCCGCCCTCCGATACCAGCGCGGGTCCTGCGCCGTATGTCGTCTTCGTGCACGGCGGCCCGACCGGCCATGTGGGCACCGACCTCGACCTCGGCAAGGCGTTCTTCACCAGCCGGGGCATCGGCGTGGCCGACGTCAACTACGCGGGCTCCAGCGGCTATGGCCGGACCCACCGGGAGCGGCTGCGTGGCCAGTGGGGCGTAGCCGACGTCGAGGACGTGGTGGCCGTCGCCGAAGAGCTGGCCCGCGCCGGGCTGGCCGACCCCGCCAGGATCGCGGTCCGGGGTGGCAGCGCGGGCGGCTGGACGGTGCTGGCCGCCATCACCGCCACCCGGGTCTTCTCCGCCGCGACGTCCTACTACGGCCTGTCCACGGTGGAGGGCTTCAGCGAGGAGAGCCACGACTTCGAGTCGCGGTACGTGTCCGAGCTGATCGGTCCTGTCGACCCGAGCACCAGGGAACCACTCGCCCGCGCCCACTTGACGAGCTGCCCCGTGCTGCTCCTGCAGGGCCTGGACGACCCCGTCGTCCCGCCCAGCCAGTCGACCAGATTCGCCGACGCGCTCAAGCGCGCCGGGGTGTCACACGCCTACCTGGAGTTCCCCGGCGAGTCGCACGGCTTCCACAAACAGGAGACCATCATCCGCTGCCTGGAAGCCGAACTCTCCTTCTACGGCCAGTGCTTCGGCTTCACCCCGCCGGGCATCCCGCCCCTTGACCTGCGCTAGAAGGCCAGCGCTGCGGCCCGGACAAGTTCCCCCGGCCTGGACTGCGCCGCCAGCCTCGGCGCAGGCGTACTGACCGCCCTAGCCGTCACGATGGCCGCACTGCCATTGCTGGACATCTCCACTCGACGCAACGCCGTCCGTTACGAGTGACAAGGAGCGATGCGATTCCGGTACCCCGCCGTCAGCGCGGGGCGTCCGGGGGTCGACCGCCGACCTGTGCGTTGCGGGCGGTCGTCTGAGCGTCGGTGGGCTCGTAGTCCTTAGCAAATGTGGAGGTACGGTTCCGGGAAGTGTACTTCAGTGAGATATGATTCCCTGATAGTTGGGAGGCATGGTGATCCGGAAACCCGCGCATGTCTTCGATCGGACCCGGGAGTGGGAGGGGCTGGTTGGCTTTGTCTCGCATGGGCAATCTGTGGCCACCCTCGGTGTTGTCAGCGGGCGGCGACGGCAGGGCAAGAGCTTTCTGCTGGAGGCGCTGGCGCAGGAGACGGGTGGGTTGTACTTCGTTGCCACCGAGGCAACTGAGGCGGAATCGCTGCGGATCTTCGCGGAGGCTCTGACGCGGTATACCCGCGAGCCGCTGGAGATTCCGTTCCGGGACTGGAACGACGCGATTCCTTATCTGTTTCGGCAGTTCCGTGACCGGCCTGTTCCGGTGGTCATCGATGAGTTCCCCTTTCTGTCCAAGGTGTCGCCCTCCCTGCCGTCGATCATCCAGCGGGAACTGGGGCCGGGCGGCAGCGGTCGGCAGAGCACCGCGCGGCTGCTGTTGTGTGGGTCTGCGATGTCGGTGATGGGTGGTCTGCTGGCTGGGCGGGCGCCGTTGCGCGGTCGGGCCGGGCTGGAACTCGTTGTTCAGCCGTTCTCCTATCGGGACGCGGCCGAATTCTGGGGGCTCACCGATCCGCGCCTTGCCCTGCTCGTCCACATGATCGTCGGCGGCACGCCTGCCTACCGCGAGGAGTTCGTCAGCGGGGACGCTCCGGCGGATCTCGCGGACTTCGACGCCTGGGTTGTCCGGACGGTGCTCAACCGGCAAACCCCGTTGTTCCGGGAAGCCCGCTATCTGCTGGCGGAGGAGTCTGACATTCGCGACCCCGCCCTCTACCACTCCGTGCTAGCCGCCATCGCGACCGGGAATACGACCAACGGCGGGATCGCGAGCTATATCGGCCGCAGGTCCGATGAGATCTCACACCCGCTCAACGTGCTGGAGAACTGCGCACTGATCGCCAAAGAACCAGATCTCTTCCGTAACGGCCGGTCCCGGTACCGGATCGTCGAGCCGCTCATCACCTTCTACGAGGCGATCATGCGCCGCCGCTGGACTGAGCTGGAGCGGAACCGGGCCGAAGCCGTTTGGGAGGCCACCCGTCCCACCTTCCTGAAGCAGGTGGCCGCGCCGCACTTCGAAGCCGTGTGCCGGGACTTCGCCGTAGACGCGGACGTGGAACTGTTCGGGGAGCTTCCGGCCGAGGTCGGCTCCGGCGTGGTCAACGACCCGGCCACGCGTACCCAGATCGAGATCGACGTGGTCGTGATGGCGGTCCAGCATCCCAACGAGCCGCGTCGCATCCTGTCGTTGGGCGAGGCGAAGTGGGGCGAGGTCATGGGACACAGTCATCTGCAGCGGCTGGCCCGGGCACGCGATCTCCTGGCTGTCAAGGGCTTCGACACCCGGGACACCGTCCTGGCGTGTTACTCCGGAGCCGGATTCACCGAGGGACTCCACGCCGACGACCGGACCGGCACGGTCCTGATCGGCCTGGACCAGCTCTACGCCGACGGGCCACCTCCCGGTCGGTGATCAGGTCGGCGGGGGATGCTCATGGTGAAGCGCTGGGCCTTGCCGTCTGGGACGCGTTGTTCGTGGTCATGTATCGGGCTCGATTTGTCATGGAACCGCAGGATGATGATTTATTCGGCTAAGTCGTAGACGGTGACCGCGATGCCGCGTCGTATCAGGCGTTGAATGATGAGCGGTTCGACGCGGTCCCAGGTGCCGCCGGCTAGGCCGCAGCCGATGCGCGGCATGTGTACGGTCGCGTCGTGTTCGGCGGCGTGAGTGGCGAGCAGGTCCAGGCAACTGTCCACGGCTTCGTAGCGGATGGGTGGAGTGGTGTCGGTGCCGCGGATATCGTGCTGGCCGACCATGTTGGCCACCCAGAGATCTTCTTCGACTGAGATCAGTTGGATCTTGCCCAGGCCGAAGTCGTTGTGCTGGCGGTCGCGATACCAGTCCCGGTAGGCGGCCTCCGGTTGAGGCCAGCGCTGGGAGACGGCCACCACGAAGCCGCGGCCCCACCCGCCGATGTCATTGCACACATGACAGATGATTTTCGGGCCGTCGCCGGAGGGAGTTGTCGCGTCGCCCGTCACGTAGGAGATCACGCTCGCAGCCTACGAAGGAGCACTGACAGAACTCGGGCCCCCGGGTTTTGTCGGAGCGGCCTGGCAGGATCTGTTTCGCTTGCCCCCCACGTTCGAGGAGATGTTGATGAGCAGCGCGGTCGCCGAGGACTACGCCTGGTTCGACGAGCATGATTCGGGTCTGGCCGAGGCGTTCTGTGTCACGTTTGTCCGTGGCCTGACCCCGCAGCAGGCCTTCGACCGGCTCGGCGTCGCCCCCGACGATGATCCCGATGACGACGGCTTCTATGAGGAGGGAGTGATGGCCGCGAGCGCGGTTGACGGAGGCACCATCCTGATCGAGTTCAACGGTTTTCAGGGCATTCTCGCCACGGTGACTGGGCCGTTATCGGTGGGGACCGTGACCGCGGCAGTGTTCTGCAACGTCAACCTCGACCAGCAATTCGTTCACGCCGCTGACGGCCGCGTGGTGACCTCGTTCGAACCGGATTACCCCGGCTCCCGCTCGGGAATCGACGAGAACCGGCTCCTGACGCACATGGTCGAACTCGGCATGCCTACCGAGGACGTCGACGATGCTGACGACTGGGGCGACCCCATCCACACCGCGTTCGCTCTCGCCGAGCGTGTGACAGGGGTACGGCTAACGCCCGAGGCCATCGACAACCCTGCTCTCATCGGCTCGATCGCCCACCTGAGCTGAGGGCCACCATGGAGAGGCGCCAGCGCGTCAGGCGGTAGAAGATCTGGCCATGACGTTACCCACCAGGCGCGTCACCGGTCGTAGAAGCCTGGAACAGGTGCCTCGTCCACAGATGACTGCCTCCTCGATCGACGATCAGGGTAATCACATCGCCACAGGCTCGCGATGGCGATTCGTCACCACAAGGAGAGGCCCATGGGGTCGAGAAGGCCTCTGAAGCGGAGATTTCTCACCCGTCCGCTGAGGATGTCGCGAAGAACACCCGCGAGCCCCACCGTGGCATGGCACGATAGCCAAGCCCTACTGCCCTCCAGCTCAATCGCGCCGGGAAGTGCGAAGATGGTCATTATGAGTGTGAGCCGTCGGGATGAAGCCCTGAACGAGCTGGTCGCTGCGATCAGGGAAATAGTCCTCCCGGACGGGCCCGCGATCCGCCAGGTGTTGGTTGAGCCCTATGTGGACTCGGAGGGCGAGTCGGCGCTCAGAGCAGTGGTCATCACGGACGCGCCCGAGGATGACGGGTGGTCGGCTAGGTTCACGCACGATCTCCGTAAGCGGGTGAATCAGCTCGCGGTGGAACATGGTCTCGACGACTACGTGTATGTCACGCCCCTCACCGAGGAGGACTTCGCGTCCCGGAACGAGCCCGAGGACACGAGCGAAGAGCCCGACACCAGCGCCATAAAAGAAGCCTTGAACCGCGACCAACAGGATGGGTCGTGATACGCGACTTCAAGGCCGACGACTACCTGTACCTCGCCGATGCCCTCGCGGGCGGCACCGCTGGGCGCGGGCGTCCCCGGACCGCCTTTCTGCGGCGCGCCACGTCGACTGCGTATTACGCGCTCTTTCACGAGTTGGTGCAGCACGGCGCGAGACGAGCGGCCGGAACGGGACCAGTCGAACATCGACAGGCGATCAGCCGCTGGTACGCCCACGGTAACTTCCGGAGGGCAGCCCGCTGGGTGGAGGACATCTCCGCTGGCCGTACTCCTCCGAACCCGGTGAAGCTTTTGCTGGTCGATCCCACCAGCGGAGCTGTGCCGATCGATCTCGAAGTGCTGGCCAGCGCCTTCAGCGAGCTTCAGGACGCGCGGCATGGCGCGGACTACGCTCCCGCCTTCGACGCCACTCGTCCGGGAGCCATCAACCATGTCAGAACCGCCAGGTCCGGAATCGAAGCGATCAGGCGGATGGACCGGGCCAACCTTCACCAGTTCGACATGTTCCTTCTCCTCGCGCTCGGCGGAGAACGGATGATCAAGAACAGCTGAGTGAACGTTCCCGGCTTCCTGCGATGCCCCAGGATCAGTCGCGAACGCGGACTGCGGCAGCGTCGTGAGCGGGCATTTCACACTGGCGGACGTTTCAGGTCAGTGAGCAGGAAGGGGATGAGGCGTTCCTCCATGACCGCGCGACCGTGGGAGGTCATCAGGGTGGCGAGTTCGCGGTCCCATGGATCGGGGGCGGGCGGGCCGGTGAGTGGGGTGGATTCGCCCTGTGTCAGGGCCGTCGTGTAGTCGGCGGCGGACATTCGCCAGGGGGTCGCGCCGTAACGGGAGATGGCGCGGCCGACGATGCGCAGACCGGTCCAGTCGAAGTCCGCGCGCCAGTACAGACGGGCGCCCGCGGCGACGGCCGCGTCCAGCAGGCGGTGGCAGGCCATCGAGGGGACGCCCTCGGTGCAGATCAGGGTGGCGGCGCGGGAGCCCAGTTCGGCTGCGGCGGTGCGGAGGACCGCGGGGTTCTCACAGACGAAGATCTCATCCGCGGCCGGGATCACCGGGGAGACGGCCTGCTGCTGCAGCGTGAGCCGGAAGGGAAGGCCGTGCCGAGCGGCCTCGTCGAGCCAGCCGGAGACGACGCCCGCGGAGCGGGTCTGAAGGTTCAGTACCAGCACCTGGCTGGCCAGGTCGTCGACGATCACTCCTGCGGATTCCCACAGCTCCCGCTGCCCCGCTCTGCTCCCCGGCACGGTGGGCAGACCCGCGCGCGACGCGAGCGCCCGCAGCACGAGCAGGGCCAGCGGAGAGCCGGGAGCCAGCGCCTTGGTATCGCCGGTGGCCCGCTCCGACAACACCGGCAGGGGGACGGCCTGCCCGGGCGCGACTGTGGAGGAGGCGGGTGCTCCCTCGGTCCGGGAACCGGTGGAAGGGATGGTTTCTCCGGGTGGGGGATTGGAAGTTGCGGGTGCTTGCGCGGTTTGGGAAGCAGTGGAAGGGATGGTTTGCCCAGGTGTGGCAGTGGGGGAGGTGGGTGCTTCCGTGGTTTGGGAAGCGGGGGGATTCTCAGCGGTACGTGGTGTGGGTCGCTCGTCGAGGTTGGGGAGTAGATCGAGGATGCTGGTTGCCCAATTCAGCAGGTGGGCGTCTCCGCGTCGGATCAGGCGGGTTAGCGTCCCGTCTGAGGTAAGGCTGTCCAGCCAGGCCGTGAACCATGGCTCGGCTGTCAAGCTGGATGATTTGGCGGTGGCCAGGAGGTGGTCGCGTTCCAGGTTGAGGGCTGTGCGTTCGGCGGGGCGGTTCTGGAGAGGGCCGCTCAGCCGGGTCAGCGTTTCCCTGAGGCCCATGCCGTAGCGGGCGGTCAGTGCGGCGTCGAGTTGGGGGAGCGGTACCGCGAGTCGTTTGACCGACTCAGGGCGGTATTTGCCGGTGAGGCCGATGATGACGCGGCGTTCGGCCTCGGAGGGGTCGTTCAGCCCGATGGAGCCGGTGTCGCCGCCGCGTTCCAACTTACGACGGGCGGCGGCGAGTAGCCGGGTCCAGCCTTCGCCACGCAGTTCGTCCATCCCGGCGCGGCCCATCAGTCGAGAGCGTCAGGAATGGAGAGAACGTCAGGAGTGGAGAGGTGGTCGGGAAGGGAGAGGGTGTCGGGTGCGTTCGAGGCTCCGACGGAGGTGAGGACGCGGCGGGTGCCGGGGGAGCCCAGTGCGGTGGCGAGTTCCCCGGCGTCATCGGCTAGCAGTTCCGAGCCGTCCCACACCAGCAGCAGAGCGCTGACGGTGTGATCGACGGGGGAGTGGGCCAGATCGTAGTGCGCCGCCGCGGGCACGGACGCATGGGTGGCCCACAGATCGTAGCCCGTCATGAACAGGTCCAGATCGAACTGCGCGGCCAGCGACAGCAGCTCACCGCGGCCGGTGTCGTCCACCCCGGCGAAGGCCTCGTCCAGCGCGAGCAGCCGGGGCGCGTCTGCCCGGGCCGAGTTGAGCATCGCGTGGGCGGCGGCGAACAGCGGCAGGTGTAGCGAGACCGACTGCTCGCCGCCGGACAGGCGGCTGTGCCGTGCCCGGGTCAGCCGCTCCTCGGTACTCCCGGAACCGGCGCCGGGCCGTACCAGCTGGAAGGCGAACTGCCGCCAGCGGCGGTAGTCGAGCACCTCGGCCAGCAGCTCCCGGTAGGGGCGGTCGCGGTGCCGGGCCCTGGCGTTCTTGATCTGGGTGGCGAAGTGGCCGCGCATCCGGCCCAGGTCGTCGGGGCCCAGCCGGGCGGCGTCGCCGTCGAGCAGGGCGCAGACGGCGCGCTGCCCCTCGTCCAGGTTGTCGGCGAGAAGCCAGCTCACCCCGACCGTGGTGCCGGAGGACATGCGGCGCGAGCGCATCTCGGTGTTCATCCGGCGGATCAGGTCGCGGGCGTCGACGGTGCGGTCGTGGATCTGCTGGGCGAGCCGGGTCAGCAGCGCGTCCTCCAGGATGCGCTGCTCGGACTCCGACAGTAAGTCCTGCTGGTCGCGACGGCTCGCGGAGATCTTCGCGGCGAACGCGCCGACGGGCAGCGGCCCTTCCTCGTCGGCGATCCGGACCACGATCACGCCGTCGGCGCCGTCCCATTCGGGGCGGTAGTCCTGGTCAGCCGCGGTGAGCTGGGCCTGCAGGTCGTCCAGGGCCTTGGTCAGGCGGGTGGTGGACTGCTTGAGGGAGATCTCGGTGGGGGTGAGGTCCCTGGTGACCCCCAAGATCGCCTCGTGGACCGCGCGAACCCCGGCGGGCAGTTCGGGTCCGAGCCAGTCGGCCTCCTGCGCGGGCCAGGCCAGGTCCGGCGGGCAGCGCAGCACGTCGAGCAGTTCCCTCCTGGCGTAGGGGCCCAGCTCGCGGGCGGTCTCCCGCTCCTCGCGCCGCGCCACGGCGAGGGCCTCGCGGGCGGCGTCCAGGCGGGCGCGGGCTCCGGCGGCGGCCGACAGCGCTTCCCGCTCGGCGTTCCGCAGGGCGCCGGTCTCCCGTTCGGCCTCGGTGATCGCCGTCTCGGCCTGCCCCACCTCGGCCAGCACCTGCTCGGCCTCGGCGCCGACCGTCGATTTCAGGGCCGTCAGCTTGGCGGCTTCCTCGGTATGGCGGCGGCGCGCGGTCTGCTCGGTCTCAGCGGCGGCGGCCTCGTCCTCGGCCGCGTCAGTCAGCCGGTCTGTCGCGATCTGCGCCGTCTCGGCCTGCCGGGCGGCTTCTCGCCGCCGCCCGGTCAACGCGCCCGCCGTACGCTCAAAGCGTGGTACGGCAGCCGCCACCTCCTCCACCGTCTCGGGGGAGAGCCCGCGCTCGGCCCCGGTGCGGCGCAGCGCCCGCTCAGCCGCGCCGTACGCGGCGACGGCTTCGTCGTAGCCACGCCGCGCGACGTCGGCGCCGTCCCGGGTGGCGCGCAGCCGTCCCGCCGCTTGTTCGCGGGCGCGTTGGGCGGCGGTGATGGCGCCCGTCATCGGCAGCGTGGAGCGGGCGGCCTCGATCGCGTCCAGCCCGGCCTCGGCGTCGGCAGCCTGCCGGTCGAGAGCGGCGAGCAACTCGGCGATCGCGGCCAGGCGGGCATCACACTCGGCCAGCCTGGCGGCACGACGGCGGCTCCTGGCGGTCGCGCCGATGTACTCGGCGTGGTCCTTGCGGTGCGCGCCGAGCTGGATGCCCTGGAAGAACCGGCCGCTCTTGGTGATCACCGGGGCGGGGAACGGGTCGTCCAGATTGAGCTCGCCGGAGAACGGCCCGTAGTCCTCGCCGTCTGCGATCTGCCAGTCGTCGGCGGTGACGGAGATCGACCGCAGGATCGCGGTGATCCGCTCGGCGGGGACGGCAACGTCGTCCTCGGGCCGGAGCAGGTCGGCCAGCGACTGGTGGAACGGCGGACCTTCGGCGAGATAGACGTCGGAGTCCCCGGCGAGCACCGGCTCGGGCGACGGGGTGACCCAGGCGTCGAGCATCCCGGCCGACTCCAGCGCTGCCTCGATCCCGGCAGCGTCCTCCTCCGACACTCCGTCGTGGAACCGGACCAGCTGCCACAGCGGTGCTCCCGCCCGGCCTTCCCGCGAGGCGGTGCGGGCGGGATGCGCGGCCGGCGCGTCGTCGCGCTCGGCGGCGATCAGCCGCCGCTCCTCCTCGACGGCGGCCCGCTCCCGCTCGGCCTGCCGCCGCTCCCCGCGCAGCCGCGCCCGCTCCTCCCGCAACTCCTGTACGGCAGGCGCCACCAGCTCGGCGAACACCGCGTCCAGGGCCGGGGCGTCGGGCTCGCCCACCTGTTCCAGCGCCTCACCCAGCGCCGCGGAATCGGGCACGACCTCCCGGTGCCGGACCGCCCAACCAGACAGTTCCGCGCGGGCGGCCGCCCTGGTCCGCTCGACCTCGGATTCGGCCGCCGTGGCCTCCGCCTCGGCCGCGGTCATGATCTCCAGGGCTCGGTCCAACGCCTGCCGGGCCAGGTCACGGGCCTGCTCGGCTCTGCCCATGGCCGCCAGCGCGGCCCGGACGGCCATGACATCGTCGTCTCTGGCGGCGACCCGGGCACCGACCCGGTCGGTGAAGCCGTCTTCGCCGGCGTCGGCCGGACCCCAGCCGATCCCGGCGGCGGCAGCCGCGTCGGCCAGCTCGGTCGCGGTCCTGGAGACCGCCGCCTCCAGTTCGGCCAGGCCGCGCCGTACCGTCTCCAGCTCGGCGGTGGCCCGGGTTCGGGCGGCGGCGCGCCGTGCCAGCTCCGCGCGCGCCGTGGCTTCGGCGTCGGCGCAGGTCCGCACCAGCCGTTCCAGGTCGGCCAGCTGCTGCAGCGCCTCGTACGCCGTGCTCGCCTTGAGCTGTTCCAGCCGGGCCCGCAGCCCGGCCAGCGCGTTCTCGGCCGCGGCCAGCCGTCGCTCGGACTCGGCCCGGTCGTGCTCGGCGGTGGCGAGCTGGTCGGCCGCGGTGTCCTGGCCGGTGCGGTGCGCGGTCACGTCGTCGCGGCGGCGGGTCAGGGCGTCGGCCGCCCAGCGCGCGTGGGTTCGCAGGTAGGTGGTGTAGCTGGACAGGAATGCGGCCGTCGCCTCGTCGGCGGCGACCAGGCCCTCCAGCGTCCGCTGCACCGCCTCCATGTCGTCGAACGAGCGCGCCGCCTCGGTCACCAGGTCGTCGTCGATCGGCCGCAGGCCCTCGGTGAGGGTGTCCGACAGCTTGACCGGGTCGAGGTTCTTGGCCAGCTGCGGGCGCCGCAGCGTGAGGATCAGCGTGATCAGCTGTTCGTACCGCTCCCGGCCCAGGCCGAACAGCCGCTGGTCGATGGCGGCGCGGTAGTCCGACGGGGAGCCGAGCAGCGCGTGCTCGCCGAGTTCCCCGGCCAGCTGCTTGCGGGTCATCGGCCGGTCGTCCGCCGTGAGGAGGGAGAAGTCCTCCCCGATCCGGCCATCGGCCACGAAGTGCCAGCGCACCGGGGTGTCGCGGTGCCGCTGGGCGTGCAGGCCGACGCCGACCGTGACGGCCTGCCCGGTGTCCCGGTGCCGGAACTCCAGCCAGACGTAGCCGAGCGCGGTGTCCTGCCCGCGGAAGAGCAGGTTGGACTTCATCGTCCGGTCCTCGGAGGCGAACGGGTTGAGCCGCTTGGGGTCGATCCGGCCGTCCAGCACGAACGGGAACAGCACTTCGAGGGCCTTGGTCTTACCCGAGCCGTTGGGACCGCGCAGGACCAGCCACCCGTTGGCGAACGTGAACTCCTCATCCCGGTAGTCCCACAGGTTGACGATCCCAGCCCGCGTAGGCACGAACCTGCTCAGGCATCCTCGAAAAGTGTGGGTTGGGTACGGGACTTCACCTCGGCCGTGACCCCCCGATAGCGGGCCAGCAACGGCAGCGCGAGCACGCCGCCCTCCACCGTGGCGACCAGCCGGAGCCCGGCCAGCAGCGCCACGGCCTGGCCGAGCAGCCGATCGGGATCGGCCCGCCACTGCGCTCCGAACGCCGCACCGTACTGACCGACCAGCTCCTTCATGGCCCTGCGCAGCCAGGCGTCCGGAAGGAACGGGTAGGTCGCCGGCTCGATCTGCTCCGCGCCGGACGCCGGTACGTCACCGGCCAGCTCCTCCAGCACAGTCCGGTACGGCAACGCCGAGTCGATCCTGCCCGCCGCCTCAGCCAGCCGTTCCGCCGCGGTAGGGACAGGCAGCAGAGCCGGTCTGCTGACCCGATTGTTCGGCCCGCAATACACGGCGATACGCGCGGCCAGCAGCAGCGCCGCCTGCGCGACCGTGCCACCGCCGGGAAAGCGGACATCCGACAGGCGGCCGGAGAAGTCGATGATCGCGACGCCCTCGGCACGGCGTTCCACACCCAGGCCGGTCAGCCGCTCCAGATCCTCGGCCAGCGCGGGGGAGCGGAGCTGGCCGCGCAGCGACTCCGCCACGTCCGCGAAGTAGACGACCGGCTGCTCCAGCACCAGCCGCCGCGCCTTGCGGGCCGCCGTCCTGCGCGTGGTCTCCCGCCCTTGCGCGAGACCCGAGTCGCCCTCCAGCAGAGCGGTGACCGAACGCATGTGCTGCAGGACCCGGCTCGGCCGGTAGATCGCGCCGACGATCTCCCTGTCGATGTCGTAAAGCGCCTCGGCCCGGTCGGGATTGTTGACCCAGTCGACGGCCGACCCGTCGGCCAGGGCCAGCGCCCCGCGCCGTTCCAGCCAGGCCACCGCATCGACGAAGGCGTCGCGGTCGGGCTTACGTTCGGTGTCCATGCCGAGACCGTCGATCCTGGTGGCGTCGGCGGCTACGGCGTCGGCCAGCTCGCCGAGCGCGATCTGGGTTCCGGCGCGGCCCAGCGCGGCCAGGGCCAGCATCAGATAGGCGTAGCGCCTGCGGTCGAACGGCCGGTCGGTACGGGTGAGCGCGGGGCGGGTGGCGTCAAGACCGTCCTGCACGCGGAGCAGCCGGGCGGTGTCGCCGGTGGTCAGCAGCCGGTAGCCGAGCGTCTCGAACAGATCGGCGCGCAGCTGCGTGGCCCAGCGCCGGACCAGCGGCAACGCGCTCCGGTCCGGGTAGGCGGCCGTGATCAGCGGGTGGCGCAGCAGCAGCCGCACCGCGCGCTGGTAGTCGGCCAGTTCCAGCGGCCCGACCTCGTGCGCGACCCTCATGACACCTCCAGCCGCACGCCGTCCAGGTGCAGCCGGCCGCGGACGGTCCTGACCACGGTCGATCCCTCGCATGGGCGCAGCGTGAGCCGCACCCCATGGGCCGAACCGCTCGCCGCGCGCGAGACCGGGACCCGCGCCGTGAGGGCCAGATCGAGCAGGCCGAGCAGGGTCTGGGTTTCCGGCTCGTCCAGCACCCGCTCATACACCCCCTCGGAGGCCAGCGAGGCCGCGGCGGACCGGCGCTGCGCCTGCGCCTTGAGCTGTTCGGCGCGCAGCCGCTGGCGCTGCTCCTCGTTGCGCTGGATCCTGCCAGGACCGTGCAGTCCGGGCGTGCGGCCCGACTGCACCAGGGTGCGCGCCACCCGCACCGGCTCGGCCTCCCACCACGACAGGCGGCTGGGAATCAGCTCGGGATCCTCATACGGCACGGCGACATGCCGGGGCGAACCGAGATCGAAGGTCGCCTGGAACAGCGCGTGCGCGTCGTCCTCGGACGGGCAGGAGGCGAACCACTGGGCCAGGTGCCGCAACTGGCTCTCCCTGCTCACTCCGCCCCGCCTGGCCTCGGTCACCCGGCGCAGCAGCGCGAGCACGCCCGCGATGGCGGTGACGGTCGCGGACTGCAGCCGCTCGGCCTCACTGGCGACGCCGGTGAACCAGTGGTTGAGACCGGCCCAGCGCTGCCGCCAGTCGTCTTCGCGGTCGGCCGCCGAGCGGAACAGCCGCTCGTCGGCGCCGGCCGCGAAGACGATCAGCCGCTCCACCCCGGTCTCGGCCACCTCCGCCACGGCGGCGGCCAGCATCGGCTGGTAGCGGGCCAGCTCGGCGGTGAACTCCCGCATGTGGGACAGGAGCGCGTCCTTGTGGGTCAGGAACACCTCCGGCCGGGTGTCGTTGGTCCTGGCCAGGTCGCCCAGCATGAGGTAGAAGCGGGCGGCCCGCATCGCCATGTCGGACAGGACCTGGTCCAGCCGGCCGAGCTTGCGGTAGACCTCCTCGCCGTCGCCCATCCGGTTGGCCTCGGCCAGGGCCCTGAGGTCGGCCAGGATGTCGGGGAAGATCAGCCGGGACAGCTGAGCATCCTCCAGGCCCGCGCCCAGCACCTCCTCCACCGCCCGGTAGGCCCGGTATCCCGCCTGGGTGAACTGGTAGATGTAATGGCGGTTGCGGTATTCGGCCAGGTTGGCCGCGCGGGTGCCGTCGTAGCTGCGGTCCAGCAGCCGCCAGTCGGTCAGCGAGTCGAGCAGCGGTTGCACGTCGTCGATCTCGGGGCAGCCCGGATGCTCGGCGCGCAGCGCGGCGAGCAGGTCGCGCGCCTGGGAGGCGTGCAGCAGCACCTGGTAGTTGGCCCGGCCGCGGTCGAAGGCGCGCAGCAGCCACAGGTAGTCGTGCCGCTTCTCGGCCGCGGCGAAGTGGAACAGCCGCATCCGGTCGTCGAGGGTGAACGCGTCGATCCCGAACGCGCCGGACTCGGGCGCATGAGGGTTCACGCCGTCCGTCTCTGGGTCCACCGCTGTCTCGTCCATCTCTTCCAGGATGCAGTAAGCGACCGACAGTTACGCCAAGTCGCCAAGGAGCGTAAGCCCGCATGGCCGAACCCTCGGCTGAGCTGATCATGGTAGTCCTCGTTGCGGCGGGTCCGCAGGGCATCCGTAGCAGGAGGTCTCCTCGCCGCAGTCGCAGGAGGCGACCCGGCGCAGCGCCGCCTCCATGTCGGTCTCGTAGCCGTGGGCGTTTCCACAGGGTGCTGGGCGCATCGAGGTTGGCATGTCCTGGTCCGCGAAGCGGTCGTGCACCGTAACCGGCGGGATGAGGAACGGGCGTGGCAGCGGCTCGATCATGTCGCCACTCCGGCGCGTGTGGCCGATGTGGATGAGCTGACCTTGCAACGGTGGGTTGTCAACTATCTCCGGCACGAGCTCACCGGCTACGAGGTCGAGGTAGAAGGGCTGTTCGGAAGGGTGGGTCGTGCGGAAGGGACGCGTCTGCTCAGAAGGCGGATCTACGCGGCCATCGCCAGCGCGTACCCCAGGTTGGCGGAGGAGTGCCACCGACAACTTCAGGCGCGTGAAGGGGAGACGCTGTGACGCGCTTATTGACGTGGCGCACGCTGGCGTGGCTGGCCATGCGCGGATACCGGAGCATCAGGTGAACGACGTCTTCAGCGCTGAGCCGGAGAGTCGCCCGGTGGGGTGGTAGACGGCGCACATCACGTCCCGGTCGCCGTCGGCCCAGGTCTCCGCGGTCGGCATGATCGGATAGAAGTCCAGGTCATCGCGACCGCCACCCCACAGCTCCGCGTAGCGCTCGCCGCAACTCCGCCAGGCGAACGCGGACAGCCCAGCCGGGTCGTACGGCCCGTCGGGCATGTGGGTGAAGCCATACGACTGGTTGTCCGCGCCGTCGGCGCAAGGCGTGTAGAGCACGATCCGCTCCGCCGCCCCCGGTGAGTACGCCGGGTCGCTGAAACACTCGCCACCCTCGATCAGCAGGATCCCGGTCGTCTCGGCGGTGATGAAGGTCTCCGTCTTGACCATGGGCGGCACCACGAACAGCGTGCCGAGCGCGACGATGGCCGGGAGCAGCCCAAAACGAGCCATCCGATTCACCCTTTCCCGTTCGCCCGCAATCCGTGGCCGATGGTAGGGGGATCCGGAGAAACACCAGGCCAACACCGGATGACCACCACATTGACGATCATGAATTCATCTTCCTGACAGGCAAGGTACAGGTGAGCGTCAGTGGTGCCTGGGTGAATTCGCTGGCGTCCACCCCGCACTCGCGGGTGGACGAGTCCATTTCTTGTGGAGAGAACCAGAAGTGAATGAGCCCAGAAAGTCGTGGCCGATCAGGTCCCGGCAGGCGAAGCTCGCGTCGATCGGCGCTGGTGCGCTGCTCGTCGGTGGCCTGGCGTTGGCCCCCGCCGCAATCAGTGCGGCGGCGCCTCCCAAGTACCCGGCCGCCGAGGCGCACAAGCCTTCCCCCATCCCCGACCGTCTGATCCTCATCCCCACCAACACCCCGGCCGCCAGCCAGCGTGTGACCTGGCGGGCCGAGGCCACCGCCGAGACCGCCCAGGCCCAGATCCTGGAGGCGCCCCGCGCGCTCGGTGAGGTCGCGCCGGCTGCGGGCGCGGTGACCAACGTCATGGCCATGGCGAGCGTCCCGGTCAACACCACGCTCGGGTACGCCTCGACCTACCACACCGTCGAGTTCGTCGGCCTGAAGCCCAACACCCGCTACACCTACCGCGTCGGTGACGGCACCAACTGGAGTGCGTGGACCGACTTCACCACCGCCGCCGCCGGTTTCCAGCCGTTCTCCTTCATCTACTACGGCGACGCGCAGAACTACATCGACTCCGCGGTCCCGCGCGTGTTCCGCCAGGCGTTCGCCGACCGGCCGCAGGCCAAGGCGATCGTCAACGCGGGCGACCTCATCGACTCCGCCAACAGCGAGGAGCAGTGGGGCCAGTGGTTCCAGGCCGGCGGCTTCATCGACGGCCAGGTCAACAACATCTCGATCCCCGGCAACCACGAGTACAGCGGCGGCCTGTCCACCTTCTGGCGGCCGCAGTTCCCGTACCCGGACAACGGGCCGGGTAACCCCGAGCTCAAGCAGACCGTCTACAGCGTTGACTACCAGGGCGTACGGTTCATCGGCCTGGACAGCAACGTGCAGAGCAACGCCACGCTGATGGCCGCGCAGACCACCTGGCTGGAGGGTCTGCTGAAGAACAACCCGAACAAGTGGACCGTGGTGACCTTCCACCACCCCGTCTACTCCACCACCGGCACCCGCAACAACCCGAACGTGCGCGCCCAGTGGGCGCCCCTGCTCGAGAAGTACGGCGTAGACCTGGCGCTCCAGGGCCACGACCACTCCTACGGCCGGGGCAACCTGAAGTCCGCCCGCCAGTCCGCGACCACGCACAACGGCGTCTCGTACGTGGTGTCCGTCTCCGGCGGCAAGATGTACGACCTCAACGGCGGCGTGAACTGGACCGGCAACGGCGCCGAGGTGATCAGCAGCAGCGAGAACACGCAGCTGTACCAGATGATCGACGTCGACAAGGACCAGCTGCGCTTCGAGGCCCGCTACGCCAACGGCGAGCACCACGACGGCTTCCTGATCCGCAAGAACGACGCGGGTGAGCGCACCGTCACGGAGCTCGTCGCTGACAACACCGGCGAGCAGGTCACCGTGGACAAGACCAGTGTCGAGCCGGGTGAGCAGCTCACCGCCACCGCGTTCGGCTACGACTCGGGCGAGAAGGTGAAGGTCTACCTCCTCCGTACCAAGGGCACGGCCGCGAACGCCGGCGACGGCGACCGCGACTACGACAGCCGGACCTACGTCGGCACCCAGACCGCCGACGCGCTGGGCAAGCTGAGCTACAGCTTCAAGCTGCCGGCCGACCTCGACAAGGACAGCACCTACCGGGTGTACCTGGAGAGCGCCACCCAGAAGATCACCAGCCCGGTGATCACGGTCAAGTAGTAGCCCCACCGGATGCGGGCCCGCCCCGGTACCGGTCCTCCGGGACGGGTACCGGGGCGCGGCCCGCGCCCGCGGGCCGGGCCGGCGTACCGCGCCGGCCCGGCCGCCCCAGGCCGGCCATCCGGCCGGCTCGACAGGAGATCCCGTGACCTTCCGTACCCGTCTGGCGGGCGCGCTGCTCGCCGGGGCGGCGGTGGCCGCCGTGCCGGCGGCGCCGGCCGCCGCTCATCCCTTCGGCCCGCCGTCCACCGCGCGGATCAGCGTCGACGGCTCGCACGTGGCCATCGCCTGGCTGGCCGCCGAGGACGACTGGGTCGCGCTCGGCCGCTCGGTCGGCGCGTTCGGCGATCCGTCCGCGGGCGTCGACACCACGCTGACCGGCGAGCAGAAACTCGCCCGTTCCACCGCCGTGCGCGACTACCTGCTGGCCCGGGTCGGGGTGACCCAGGCCGGGCAGCCCTGCGCGGCCGAACTGGCCCCATTGGAGCGGTTACTCGCCGAGGGCGCCCGGTTCAGCTTCGCCTGCGCGAACCCGGTCGTCGATGTCGACGTCCGGATCGACGCGCTGACCGACCTGCACGAGGCATACCGCACCGTGCTCACCGCCGAGACCCCCGCCACACCCACCCAGGCGATGCTCACAGCGGCGACCGCCACCCAGCGCCTGCGCTTCGACCCGTCGGCGACGGGCGGCATCTCCCTCGTCGTTCCCGCCATCGCGCTGGTCGCCGCACTCGGCGCGCTGGCCGCTTTCCTGGTACGGGGTCGGCGGCGCGCGGGCACACGCGCATGAACGGCACCACTGACCAGGAGAACTACCTGATCACGCTGTTCGACAGCGCGGGCGCGTTCTGGCTGGCACTGGCCGTCGCGCTCGGCGTCGGCGCGCTGCACGCCGTCGCACCGGGCCACGGCAAAAGCGTGACGGCCGCGTACCTGATCGGCACACACGGCCGCTACCGCGACGCCCTCCGCCTCGGCGTGGTCGTCGCCCTGATGCACACGGTCTCCGTGCTCGCCCTCGCACTGACCTGGGCAGGCCTGACCAGCACCGCCGTCGGCACCAAGGCCGTCACCAGCTGGCTACAGGTGATCGCGGGCGTGGTCGTAATCGGCGTAGGCGCACACCTGACCTATCGCCACCTCCGCAACCGGAAGACACACGCCTACGGACACGGCCACGGACACGGCCACGATGACGGACATGGTCACGGCCACGGCCACGGCCACGGGCACGGGCACGATGACGGGCATGGGCATGGGCATGACCAGCCAGCGGATCCGTGGTCGCGGCGTGGACTCATCGCGCTCGCACTCTCCGGCGGGCTGGTTCCCTCACCTTCGGCGTTCATCGTGCTGGTCAGCGGCCTGCTCACCGGACGCGCGCTCGACGCCGTCGTCCTGGTGCTGGTGTTCGGCGCCGGAATGGCGATCACGCTGACCGCCGTCGGGGTCGTGACCGTACGCGGGGCCGCGCTGGTGCGCCACCGCGCCCCAGACCTGCGCCTACTGCGCACGGCCGCGGCATGGACGCCCGCGCTGGCAGGCGTCGCAGTGGCCATCGGCGGCTGCCTCTACCTCGCCACCGCCGTCACGGCACTGGTCCCGTGACCGGAGCCACGAAGGCTCACTATCTGTTTTATAGCTGGTGGTGCCGCCCTTCGACATCCCTGGTCAGGGCGCTACGGGCGGCGCTACCGGAACCGAGCGACAACAATCGTCGCTAAGTCCCCCATACGCTGGTGGTCGTGCTCCCGGAGGGGAGCGCATAGCCACTGTCAGCGGTCGACACTCCAATTCGCGCTGAGTCGGTGCGATGGGCGCTTCGGGCCACGGGTTCCCGTGTCCTGGATGCCTTCGCGAACGTCGGCACGGTGCCGCTGGTCTTCCTGCGGCATACTCCACCGCATTGTCAGGTTCCCCCGCATGATTGTTCCTTTCGTATTTCCCTTGTGTTATTTCTACGGCAGCCTGGTTGCGCGACACTTGCACGCCGGTTGACACCGCAATATAGGGTCGCCAAGCATGACCACCGACCTGGAAGAGCTGGCCGTGCGGTTGCGGGAATTCGTGCGGTCGCGGGACTGGGAGCAGTTTCACACGCTCAAGAATCTGGCCATGGCTCTGTCCGGAGAGGCGGGAGAACTGCTCGCCGAGTTCCAATGGCTTACCCCGGCCGAATCCCAGAACCTCGATAGCCCGACCCTCGCCCGCGTGCGCGCCGAGCTCGGCGACGTGACGCTCTACCTGATCCGCCTGGCCGACGTCCTCGGCGTGGACCTGATCGAGGCCGCCCACGCCAAACTGGACGAGAACGCCCGCCGCTACGATCCCGAGCGTTATCGCGGTTCCGCCAGGAAGGCGCCCCCGCTACCCTCGTGATGACCATGTGATGCGGCCCGACGGGCTTCCGCGTAGCACCTGCGGATAGGCCCCCACCCGCACGAGTCTTCTCGTGCTGCCTGGGGGAAGTCCGTGACGGCGTTGCGGCTGTCTGTCGAGAACCTGCTCGCGTCACCGAACGAGGCCGCGCTGGCGGCGGCGATCGCGGAACATTTGCGGATGACCACCGGGCGCGGGCCGTCTCCGGCGGAGGTCAGGTCCTGGCAGCGGAGCCTGCCCGCGCTCGCGCGCGACCTGGCCGACGCGGGCTTGGACAAGGTCGAGATGCTGGTGGAATACAAACTTCCCCTGACCAGCAGGCGCGCCGACGTGGTCCTGGCGGGAGTCCACCCGCGCACAGGCGCGGATTCGTACGTGGTGGTCGAACTGAAGCAGTGGAGCCGCGCCGAGCCGTCCGAACTGGGCGAACACCTGGTTATCGTGGAAGGCGTCCCCGGCGGGGAGAAGCTCAACCCGGCCGAGCAGGTCCGCCGCTACTGCGAATACATGCGCGACTTCCTCGGCGTCTTCAAGGACAGACCGGACGCCCTGCACGGCGCCGCCTACCTGCACAACGCCATGGATCTCGACATCGACGGCCTGGCCGACCAGGTACGCGACGAGCACAGCCGCCTCTTCACCAAACAACGCCGCGGCGACTTCCTGCGCTACCTGGCCGAACGTTTATCCGGCAAATCCGGCGCCGACGCCGCGGACCGCCTGCTGCACAGTGTCGTGGCGCCAAGCAAGCAACTCATGACGTACGCGGCGAAAGAGATCCGCGACCGCGAGCAGTTCACCCTGCTGGACGAGCAGCAGGTCGCATTCGAGCTGGTGACGCGCGCCGTCACCAGAGCCCGCCGATCCGACACCAAACAGGTCGTCGTGGTCACCGGCGGCCCCGGCAGCGGCAAGAGCGTCATCGCCCTATCCCTGCTGGGCGAGTCACACCGGCAGGGCCGCACCGCCTTGTACGCCACCGGCTCCCAGTCCTTCACCCAGACATTGCGCCGCTACCCCGGCCGCGGCAGCACCCGCATCAAGAACCTGTTCACCTACTTCAACAGCTTCATCGACGCCGAACCCAACAACCTGGAGGTGCTGATCTGCGACGAAGCCCACCGAATCCGCGAGACCTCCACCAACCGCTTCACCCCCGCCGCGAAACGAAACGGCCGCAGCCAGCTCGACGAACTCCTGGCCGCCGCGCGCGTCCCCGTCTTCCTGCTCGACCAGCACCAAGTGGTACGGCCCGGCGAAGTCGGCACCGTCGAACGAATCGAGACCGTCGCCAGAGCCAAGGGCTACGACGTGCACCGCGTCTCCCTCGACGAGCAGTTCCGCTGCGGCGGCAGCCGGAAGTACGAGCGATGGGTGCTGCGCCTGCTCGGCCTGGCCGACGGCGGACCGGAGCTCTGGGACGGCGACGACGACTTCGAGGTACGCCTGGCCGGTTCCCCGCACGAACTGGAAGCCGCCCTCCGCGCCAAGCCCGGCACGGCCAGAATGACGGCCGGATACTGCTGGCCCTGGAGCAACCCGCGCTCCGACGACACCCTCGTCGACGACGTGACCATCGGCGGCTGGGCCCGCCCGTGGAACGTCAAGAAGGACCGCGCCGTCGGCGACGCGCCCCCCAGCATGCTGTGGGCGAGCGACCCCGGCGGTTTCGGCCAGGTCGGCTGCGTCTATACGGCCCAAGGTTTCGAGTACGACTGGAACGGCGTCATCCTCGGCCCCGACCTCACCATCCGGGACGGACGCCTGGCCACGGTACGCGAGGCGAACAGGGACCCCGCCTTCAAAAGCCATCGCTCGGTCCCCGACACCGAGTTCGACCAGCTCGTCCGCAACGTCTACAAGGTCCTCCTGACCAGAGGCATGCGCGGAACGTTGCTCTACGCGGTGGATCCCGATCTCCAGAACCATCTGTCCACGATCATCGACGGGCCTCGGTGACGAACTCGTAGATGAGGTCAGCGTCCTTCCTGCCCTCACGTTCGACCCCGCTGGACACGTCCACCCCCCACGGCCGCGCTTCGGAGATGGCCCTGGACACATTTCGCGAGTCGAGGCCACCCGCCAGCATCCACTTACCCGAGGGCCGGCCGCGAATGGCCGCCCAGTTCCAGGACTCGCCGGACCCAGGCTTGGGAGCGTCCACGATCAGCAATTCCTCGTCGAACGCGCCACACCGCAGATCGGCGTCCGCAGCCACCGCACGCACCAGGGTGAGACCCTTGAGCGCGATGAAGTCGCTGTGCGGATGATTCCCATGCAGTTGTACGGCCCGCACCCCCGCCTCAACCGCCACCGCCCGCACGATCTCCGGCGCTTCACCCGCGAAGACCCCGACCGTGAGCACATGCGGCGGAACCGCCTCCCCAAGCGCCCTGGCCTCGGCCGGAGTGACCCGGCGCTTGCTCGTCGTCAGCACGAAGCCGATCGCGTCGGCGCCCGCTTCCACGGCGGCGGTCACATGGGCGGGTTCCCGCAGGCCACAGATCTTCACGTACACGGCTCAGAACACTAGTCAGTCCGGGGAGCACATGCGCAAGCCGGACATCACCGCTTGAAGGGCGTCGGCGAGGGCGTGGGTCTGGGCGGGGTTGAGGCTGTCGAAGACGAGGCGGCGGACGTCTTCGACGTGTTCTGGGGCGATCTTCTCGACCAGGGAGCGGCCGCTCGGGGTGATCTCGGCGATGGTCACCCGGCCGTCTTCGAGGCAGGGGCGCACGGTGACCAGGCCGCGGTCGCGGAGCTTGTTCATGCGGTGGCTGAGGCGGCTCTGCGACATGTTGAGCATCGAGGCCAGGTCGCTCAGCCGGAAGGGACGTTCGGTGAGGGCGGCGAGCAGGCCGTACTCGATGTGGATGAGGCCGTGGCGGCGCTGGGCGCGTTCGAGTTCGGGCAGCGCGAGCATGGCGAAGGCGAGAAGGCCCTGCCATGCCCGTTGCTCTGTTTCGTCCAGCCATCCGCCCCGTGGTTCCACATCAGAAAGCGTACGTACCGAACCTTCCCCACGCGACGACGGCCGCGAGGGCGAGGAGGACCAGATTGATGGCGATCGCCGGGGGCTCCTTGCGGCGCAGGTGGGTGAGGGCGGCGCCGATCATGACGAGGACGAGGCCGGTGGCGGCGAGGGGGGTGAGGATCGGCAGGATGCCGGTGACGGCGGGCAGGATGAGGCCGATCGCGGCCAGCAGTTCGAGGCCGCCGATCGTTTTGATGGCACCGGGGGAGAAGTCTTCGGTCCACGGCAGGCCCGCTTTGAGCTTCTCCTTGGGCTGGGTGATCTTCATGATCCCGGCACCTCCGAAGAGGGCGGCGAGCAGGCCCTGCAGGACCCACAGGAAAACGTTCACATTAGGCTCCCTTGAAACTTGACGCTTCAAGCTATCGGACGTTACTTGAAGCCTCAAGAACTTAACGGGAAGGATGCGCAGGCGTTACGCCCTCGGCCAGCAAGTGGACTCCCGCCCCCCGGGGGGCGGGGCGGGAGTCCAGTGGGCCGGGGCGTGGTCAGGGCGCCCCGGACGGGTCAGTAGACGAAGGGCCAGGCGGAGGTGTCGTAGGCGATCTTGTTGATGCCCAGGCGGGCGGTGCCCGCGTTGTCGTAGTAGTGGTAGAAGAGGATGTCACCGTCGACGTCGGCGATGACGGCCTGGTGGCCGGGGCCGTGGATGGAGTCGTGACCGGCCAGGACCTGGGTGCCGCCGCCAGAGGTCATGGCGGTTCCGTTGCGGTCGGCGTACGGGCCGGTGATGCTGGTGGAGCGGCCGACCATGATTCGGTAGGTGCTGGAAGCGCCCTGGCAGCAGGTGTCGAAGGACACCCACAGGTAGTAGTACGAGCCGCGTTTGACGATGAAGGGCGCTTCGATCGCGGTGGAGCCGCCGGTGCGCTGGGCGATCGAGTGGAGCGTGGTGCCCGACCGGAGGCCGGTGGTCGAATTGAGCGGGATGAGCTTGATGCCCGTCCAGAAGGAGCCGAAGCTCAGCCACCAGGCGCCGGAGTCGTCGACGATCAGGTTGGGGTCGATGGCGTTGTAGGTGCTGGACGAGGTGGTGCTGATGATCGTGCCCTGGTGGGTCCAGGTGCCGGCGGCGCCGGTCGGGCTGGTGGCCAGGAAGATGGCCGAGTTGCGGGAGCCGAACGTGGAGGCCGAGTAGTACATGTAGTAGCGGCCGTTGCGGTAGGAGATGTCGGGCGCCCAGAGGGTGGCACTCCCGCCGGTGTACGACAGCGTCCAGGACGCTCCGCCGGGGAAGGCCACGCCGGCGTCCCGCCAGGCCGTACGGTCCGTGGAGGTTTTCAGGGAGATGTTGTTGCCGGTGGCCGCGAGGAGATAGCCGCCGGTCGGGGTTTTCACGACCGAGGGGTCGTGGGCGGTGGTGCTGCCGGTGACGACTCCAGGCCCGGGGTACCTCGGTGGAGGTGCCGCCGCGGCGGAAGTCACGGGCAGGATGGCGCCGGTCAACGCCAGGAGAACGGCCACGAGGGCTCCTCCCCAGGTCCGCGCGCCGGGTTCGATGGTCTTCATGGCGTTCCTCACTGGACCGGGTTGAGGGACCACTGCTGGCAGTTGTTGTTCAGCCAGGTCCACAGGCGGACGTTGACGCCGTCGCCGGTGCCGCAGTCGGCAACGTCGGCGACCTTGTTGGTCGCGGCATTGACCAACCTGACGAAACCCGCCGTCGTATGCACGAGGCGGAAACGCTGGCAGGTGTTGTTGAGCCAGCTCCACTGCTGGATGTTGGTGCCGTCGGCGGAGCCGCAGTTGCTCACGTCCAGGACCTTGCCGCTGGCCACGTTGACCAGCCTGCTGGTGTCGTCGCCCTGGTCCTCGACCCGCCAGCGCTGGTTGTTGCCGCCCGTGCAGGCCCACTGCCGCACGTTCGCGCCGTCCGCGCCGGAGCTCGCGTTGACATCCAGGCACTTGCCGCTGTTGCGGTTGACCAGCGTGTACGCGCTGGGAGTGCTCGCCGTCTCGCCGGCCGGAGCGGCGAGCGAGACCCCGGTCCCGACCGGCGTGCCGAAGTTCGGACTGCCATCGGAGTTCCAGCTGAACCGCTGCGCCCGCGTGGTACGGCCGTTGTCGCAACCCCCGCCGGCGGAACTGTTGGCGTGATAGACGATCCAGTTCTCGGTGCCGTTCGGGGAGGTGAAGAAGCCGTTGTGGCCAGGGCCGTACACACTGCCGGACTGCTGGAACACCGGCGTGGACTTCTTGGCCCAGGACGAGGCGCTCAGCGGATTTCCGCCGTTGTACGTGAGCTGGCCCAGACGATAGTTGGGCCCCCAGCACGCGCTGGCGGAGTAGATGATGAAGGTCTGCCCGTTCCGTTGCAGCGCTTCCGGGCCTTCGTTGACCGTGCCGCCCTGGGTCTCCCAGCTGTAGGACGGACTGGAGATCAGGCTGAACGTGCTGCCGCTGATCGTGTACGGGTTGCTCATCGGCGCGATCACCAGGCTCTGCGCGCTGCCGTTCACGAAGCCACTGCCGAGCAGGTAGAGCGACCCGTTGAGCTGCATCGGACTGGCGTCGATGAGCCACCCCCCGGGCGCGAGATTCGAACCGGTCAGGATATTTCGGTATGTGTACGGCCCGAGCGGGTCGCTCCCCGCGCTTTCCAGGACATGCGTGCGCTGGCTGTCACAGCAGGCCGCCCCGATCGCCCCGGCTGAGTAGTACAGATACCACCGGTTGTTGAACATATGGAGCTCCGGCGCCCAGATGTTGGTCCCCCGGGACGCGGTCCCGTCCTGCCAGACCTGCACGCTGGGCGCATTAGCAAGCCCACCCAAAGTCGGAGATTTCCGGATCACGAGCGTGTTCGTGAACGATGTGGTGATCAGGTAGTAGTTGCCGTTGTAGTAGCGCAGCCAGGGATCTGCCCCTTTCTGGGATTTGATGGGATTGGTGTACGACGTGGCCGCCGAGGCGGGGAGCCCGGGGACGAGCCCGAGCAGCAGCACGGCCAGCACGACCAGGCTTTTTCGGATCACCACTCCTCCTTGTGTTAGCGCAATCATTAATGCGCCGGAAAGTGCTCCGATGTTTGCCTGGGATGGTCGGCCCGACAACCGCGGCCTGTCAATGAATCCGAACTATCCGTTCGCCGCGCCAGCGGCTTTATCGACCGCGAATGAAACATTCACCAGATCGCCGTTCGCGACATTGGCTCTTTAGAACGCTCGAATGCCGCCGAACGAACTCTCTTGTGAGCGATAACACCTATTTCCTGCTGGCTATGACAAATAGAACGGGCATGTCGCAGATGCTCGGATCGTCAGCGAACTCGGCCATCCGGGCCAGGTAGCGAACCTCCGCCGCCGGTACCTCCGGATTGAGCGGATTGCGCGCGTAGCTCCGCCACAGCTCGGCCGCGGGCAGCGGTGGCCGGCGCACCACGTCGTCGACGATGCGATCGACACGGAACCCGGCCTTCTCGCACGCGTCCCGGCTGGCACATTCACTGCCGAGCGCCGCCATCGGGTCGGCGACCGTCACGCCCACCTCGGCCGCGCATTCGCGAAACACCCGCGATGACACGGGAAAGCCCGCTCGCATGGCCGAGTACGCCAGCATGCCCCCCGGTTTGAGCACCCGATGCCAGGCGGCCAGCGCCCGTCCGGCGTCCAGGTAGAGCACGCTCGACGAGCACAACACCACATCAAACGACTCGGGGGAGAACTCCAGCAAAGCGGTCGCGTCCGCCTTCTGGTAGCGGATGTTGCGTAACCCCGACTTCGCCAGCAGGGCTTCGGCCTCGCGGAGCATGCCCGCGGAGATGTCCACGCCGACCACCTCGCCCACCGGGCCGATCGCCCGTGCGGCGGCGAGCGCGGCCAGCCCGGTGCCCGTGGCGGCGTCCAGGACGGAGCTTCCCGCCGGCAGCTCCGCCAGCTCCACCAATCGCTCGGCATATCCGACATGCCAGCTCAAATCGCCGTATGTGCTGGCCCGCTGGTCGAAGTACGACTCGTTGAGTTCCATGAGTCTTAGATTGTCGGGAAAACCGGGATCCGGTGCAGGCTGACCTCCAGGACGGTTGCCGTCGCCTTGGGTTCCTCGGTGAAGTAGAACTCGGCGGTCACGTCGCAGCAGTACGGCGCGTCCGGCACCTCCACCCGATAGACCCGGGTATGCGGGCTGTCCCAATGCACCCGAGGCGGCACGAACCCCACCCCCAGCAACGCGTCCAGATCAGCCCGGATCAGCGACGTGGACGACGGCTGGATCTTCACGTACTTGAACCGCCCGCCCCGGCTGCTGATCAGCAACTCGGCGGCCCCGGGAGGCGGCGGCTCCACCGCGACCTCGCCCCGCCGGGGCACCAGCTCGCCCAGCAACCCGAGCGACCCCGCCACCAGCACGGGATCGTCCATGCTCAACCGGCAGAGCGCCTGCGCCCACGACAGCAGCAGCCCGGCGTCCAGCGGCACCCCCGACCGCCGCCGCCCCCGGGCCTCCGCCAGCTCCACCAGATGCCGCGGCACCGGCGGCCGGGCCCACGCGGCCGGCCAGTCCTCCAGGTCGAGATGCTCGTGCCCGTTCACGATCAGCGTGTACAGCGGCTCCGCCGGGAAATCGTTGACCCGGATCACCAGCGCGTCCGCACCGGCGGACGCCTCGTAAGGAAACTCGCCGTCCCCGGTGTGCGCCCACCCGATCGCCGTCGCCGTGTAGTCACGCGGCGACCTGCCCTCGACCAGCGCGGCCAGCTCCCCCAGCAGCTCCTCCGGCACGCACCACGCCTCCTGGTCGCCCAGGCTGACCCGCAGCCGGTTGCCCAGCCGATCGAAGGAGAGCTCCTGGAACCCGATGTCGTGCCCGGCCCTGATCCGGGTGATCACGTCGTGCACGCCCGTGCTGTCCAGCCAGCCGTGCTCGATGGCTCCGACCACGTGATTCCAGCAGTCGCGAAGCCCGGGATCCACGGGCCGGACACGCCGGGCCGCGGCCAGGAGCTGAGGGTCGAGGTCTGGCATGGGGTGGATCCTTTCGACGACCGGCCGCCCGCTCATCTCAACGGACGGCCAGTCGCCGCGGGCTCACGACATCGGATCGGTGATGAGGATGTCGAGAGTGGTGGTGGCGGAGGATGCGGGGAGGCTGGCCGTGCCGATGAGGGCAACGGTAGACGACTCGCCATGCGATGGCGCGGTTTCCAGGTCGGCGGTAAATGTCACAGTAACGGTCTCGCCGACCGGTATCGACCCCGAGCCGAATTCAACCGTGACTCCGGTGGGCAGGCCGAGCCCGGACGAGGCCGGGGCCGGAGCCAGGCTGATCACCTGATGCGAGCCGTTGAGGGGGACCACGGTCACGTGGGTGGTGACCGAACTACCCGCGGGCAGGTCGATGGCGTCGCGCTCGAGCTCCAGCCGGAACCCGGGCGGCGCGACCGGGCGGACGACCAGCGTGTGCGAGGAGGTGCCGAACCCGGGGCGTAGCCCGGCGTCGATCTCCGTCACCCCGGTGAGGCCGGGGACCGGGACCGGGGTCAGCCGGTTGGTCGTGGTGCCGTCGCCGAGCTGGCCCAGATAGTTGAGGCCCCACGACCGCACCGTGCCGTCGCCGCGCCGGGCGGCGCTGAACCAGAACCCGGCCGTGACCTGCGTGACGCCGGTCAGCCCCGGCACCGGGCCCGGCACGTTCCGCGCGGTCGTGGTGCCGTCGCCGAGCTGGCCGCCGAAATTGTCACCCCAGGTCAGCACGGTGCCGTTGGCGAGCGCCGCGATGCTGTGGTTCTCCCCGGCCGCGATGTCGGCCGCGCTCGCCGTGCCGCTCCCGCCGTAGACGTAGCCGGGCACGTTGCGGTTCTCCGAAGTGCCGTCACCGAGCTGCCCGGAGCCGTTCTGGCCCCAGGTGTAGACGGAGCCACTGGACGTCAGGGCCATGCTGTGCGCCATGCCCGCCGCCACCTTGACCACCTTGATGGTGGTTCCGTGCCCCCCGTGCAGGTGCACCGGGACCGGGCTCAGCCTGGTCACCTCGCTCACATCACCGAGCTGCCCGAACTGATTCCAGCCCCAGGCGAAAGCCCGGCCGTCGGACCGTACGGCAAGGCTGTGCGAGGTCCCTGCGGCGACCTCCACGATCGCCCCCAGGCCCGGCACCTGGACCGGCGTGTCCCGGGCTTCCTGGGTGCCGTCCCCGAGCTGACCGTTCTCGTTGGCGCCCCACGCCCAGACGGTGCCGTCGGATCGCACGGCCAGCGTGTGGTCCCTGCCCGCGGCGATCCTGGTGACGCCGGTCAGGCCCGGCACCTGGACGGGCACCGCCGACTGGGACGCACCGCCCCAGGTCCAGACCGTGCCGTCGGCGGCGATGGCCGCGCTGTGGTTGCCGCCCGAGGCGACCTCGACGAAGCCCAGGCCAGGGTCGCGCACGCCGACCGGAGTCACCCGGTTGACCGTGCCCCCGTCGCCCAGCTGACCCGAGGCACCGAAACCCCACGCGGCGGCATGCGTCCACCCGCCCGGGGCGTTCGGCTTCGGGGCGCCCGCCGCCGTACTCACGATGACCGTCGCGGCCATCAGGAAAACCATTCCGGCCGTGCGCGTACGCCGACCGGTTCCGTGCTGTTTGGCCGGCGCGGAAACACTCGACTGATGACGCGACATCGGCTCACCTCCGGTCCCCATTGGACCGGTGCAACGGCAATACGCGACAGTTCCACTTCTGGGTGGAAATCGCGGCGAAGTGGTCAGGTCGATCGCGGCGGGCCGAACCCCGCGATCAAGTGGGTCAGGTCATCCGCGCCGGTCAGGCTGACCTGAGAGATACCCGACACCGGCACATCGATCGTGCCCCCCCAGGCCCCGGCCCCCGCCTGCACCATGATCGTGCCCAGTGTCTCGTTCCGCCCGTCCCGCGTGGTCAACCGGACCGTGTACGGCCCGCCGGTCGTGCCGTACTGCACGGTAATGAAGATCCACGAGGGTTTGCCCTGGTACGCGAAGATCCGTCCCGCGGTGCTGCCGTCCGGGGCGGCGAAGGTCTTGGCCGTCATGTAACGCCCGTTGGCGGCCGCCAGCGTACGGCGGTAGCTGTCGGCCATCCGGCGGTCGTCGGCGGTGACCTGCCACATCCCAACCCCGCCCAGCACCACCGCCACCAGGAACGCCGCCACCAGCCGCAGCCTGCCCCGCCAGCGCCGGCGCGGCGGGTTCAGCGCGGCCAGCACCTTCAGCTCGAATCCCGGCGGCGGCTCCACCGCGGGCGCCAGCGGCAGCAACTCGTCCACCACGAACGCCGCCGCCTCAAGCTCGCGGTGGCAGTCGGTGCAGCTGGCCAGATGCCTGAGGGCGCGGGCCCGCTCATCGCCCGCGGCCACCCCGGCGGCGAGCTCGGGGATCAGCTCCCGGACGGCCGCGCACTCCGGTGTCTCAGTCATCGCTCACCCCCAGCTCATGCCGCAGTTTCGCCAGGCCTCTCCTGATCCGGGTCTTGACGGTGCCGAGCGGGATGCCCTCCCGGTCGGCTATCTCCTTAGCGGTCAATCCGTAAAATACTGACATCACGATGGGGCGGCTCTGTTCCAAGGGCAGCGCCTGTAATCCGGCGCGGAGCTGGTCGGATCCGTACGGATCGGTCTCGAAGGGATCCTCGGTCGCGGCGGGCTGGAGCGCCCGCAGCAGCGGTTCGGGGTCGGCGCGATGTTTGTGGCGCAGCCGGATGGCGTCCACCGCCAGATTACGGGTGATCGTGAGCAGCCACGTCGCCACCCGCCCCCGCCGGGGATCGTAGGTCGCGGCATGCCGCCACACCCGGACAAACGCCTCCTGCGCCACCTCCTCGGCCAGGCCGGTATCGCCCACCACGCTCAGCGCCAGCCCGAACACCCGGGCCTGAAACCTCCGGACGAAGGCCGCAGCGGCCTCCGCGTCGCCCGAAGCCATCCCCGCGACGAGAGATTCATCCGACAGTGCCACACGCCTACGACGAATCCCGAAGCCAACCGGTTCAGTGAATCTTTTACTGATTTTTCTCCGTATTACCGGGCGTGGAGGCCAACGTGAACGTGCGGGACTTCGAGGCGGCCGCGAAAGCCGTCCTCGACCCGGTGCATTTCGACTACTTCGCGTCCGGTGCGCAGGACGAACTCACCGTACGGGCCAACGAGGCGGCATTCCGGCGCCTCGCCCTGGTGCCCCGGATCCTGCGCGGCCACAAACCCCCTCGTCTCGGCCGCACCGTGCTCGGCAGCCAGGCCTCCATGCCGATCATGATCGCGCCCACCGCATTCCACCGGCTCGCCCACCCCGATGGTGAGCGGGCCAGCGTCAGGGCCGCGGCCGAGGCGGGGGTCATCATGATCGCCGCCATGCTCGCCACCGTGGCGATCGAGGACATGGCCGACGAGGCCCGCAAGGTCGCCGACGACCCCGCCCTCTGGTTCCAGCTCTACCTCCAGCCCGACCTGGGCTTCACCGAGGCGATCGTCCGCCGCGCCGAAGCGGCGGGTGTCGCCGCCCTGGTCGTCACCGTGGACTCCCCGGCCCTCGGCCGCAACGAGCGCGGCGACCGCAACGACTTCCACGACCTGCCGCCCGGCATCCGCTGCGAGAACCTCCGCGAGGCCGGCGGCGACGTGCGCGGCGTGGTGCTCTCCCCGGAGATCTCCTGGCGGCACCTCGACTGGCTGCGCGGCATCACCACGCTGCCGATCGTGCTCAAAGGCGTGCTGCACCCGGCCGACGCCGAACTCGCCCAGCGCCGCGGCATCGACGCGATCATCGTGTCCAACCACGGCGGGCGGCAGCTGGACGGCACCCCGCCCGCCGTCGACCGGCTGCGGGTGATCGCGGACACGGTCGGCGGCGAGCTCCCGCTGCTGGTCGACGGCGGCATCCGGCGCGGCACCGACGTGGTCAAGACGCTCGCCTTGGGCGCGACCGCCGCCGCGATCGGCCGCCCCGTGCTGTGGGGTCTGGCCGCGGGCGGCGAGGTAGGCGTCGCCCGGGTGCTCGACCTGCTCCGAATCGAGCTGCTCAACGCGCTCACGTTATGCGGCTGCGACTCGGTCGAGTCGGTGCCGCGCGATCTCGTCATCCAAGGAGCCATGTGAAGATCATCGGAGCCGGTGTCGGCCGGACCGGGACGCTCTCCCTCAAGTCGGCGCTGGAGGTGCTCGGCCTCGGGCCCTGCTTCCACGGCCGCCACGTGCTCGACCATCCGGAACGGCTCCCCCTGTGGGAAGCGGCCTCCGAAGGCCGCCCGGTCGACTGGACGGCCGTGTTCCGCGGCTACCGCTCCACCGTGGACTGGCCCGGCGCGGCCTACTGGCGGGAACTGCGCGCCGCCTTCCCGGACGCGAAGATCATCCTCACCGTCCGCGAACCCGACGGCTGGTACGAAAGCGTCAACCGCACCATCTACCCCATGTTCGGCAGCGGCGCCGACCCCCGCGCCCAGCACGCCCTGCGCGTCGTGCCCGGACTCGACGTGTTCACCGCCTTCCACCGGCGCATGATCTGGAACGGCTTCTTCGGCGGCAGGTTCGCCGACCGCGACCACGCCATCGCCGTCTACCAGCAGCACAACGCGGCCGTCATGCGGGAGGTCCCCGCCGATCGGCTGCTGGTCATCCAGCCCGGCGACGGCTGGCAGCCGCTGTGCGACTTCCTCGGGCTGCCGGTGCCGGTCGAACCGTACCCGCATCTCAACGACCCCGACCGGTTCTGGGGGCGGGTGGCGGCGCGGATGGCGGAAGCGCTCCAGGAGGGCTGATGGTGCCGCTCATCGGGGCCATGCTGGTGGTGGCGAGCCTGCCGTACTGGGTGCCGAGAGCGGTGATCGCCCTGCGGATGTGGATCTTCGCCAGGATCAACGGCGAGGAAGGCATCCCGATCCCCGGGGACCTCGTCCCCGTCGAGCGGTTCCGCCAGGTCTACGCGGATCCCGCCGCCAATGGGCGAAGCCACGGCGCCAAGCTGTCCGACCTGTTCTGGTACTGGCTGTCGCCGGGCGCCGAAATCCACCAGGAACACCTGGAACCCGGCGAACGCTACGACGAGGTCGCCCGCGCCACGCGCCGCTTCCTCTCCCTGCCCACCGCCGACGTCACCGCCCTCGCCGTCCGCTGCGCCGGCCGCGCCCAGATCCGCCGCTCGGTACGGCTACGCGACCTGATGATGCCCGTCTGGGCGGAATTCTTCTACGAACTCGTCTTCGCCGAACGCTGCCCCCGCCACGCCCGCGACCTGATCGTCGCCAACGCCGACGACGTGGTCACCGCGCTCAAATTCTGCGGCCTGCGCCACATGGACCGCCGTCACCGCCTCACCGCCTACCTCGAAACCCGCCTCGACGACGTACGGCATCCGCTTCCCGCCGGCCTCACCCGCCACGAGCAGGCCCTCTACCTGCAGGGCACGTTCTTCAACACGGCCGTCGTGCAGCAGTCGGAGGCGTCCGCGCACATCCTCATGTCCCTGGCCAGGCACCCCCACGGCGACCTCGCCCACATCATCGAGGAGACCTTCCGGCTCTACCCGCTGTTCGGCATCGCCCACCGCGTCACCTCCGCCGACATCACGGTCGACGAGACCACCGTGCTGCCCGCCGGATCCGTGCTTTGCTTCAACTACCCGGCCTTCCACCGGGCCGGATTCGAGCGCCCCGACGAGTTCGACCCCAGCCGGTGGGAAAGCCTGTCGGTAAAGCACGCCAACCACATCCCGTACGGGATCGCCGCCAATCGCCCCTGCCCAGCCTGGCGGCTCTCCCCGATCGCCCTCCGCGCGGCGACCGCCGAGCTGCTCCGGCGCCACAGCTTCCACAGCACGGCCGCCCACACCCGCTCGCTGCCCAACCGCGGACCCTGCCTCGTCCTGCCGCGCGGCTCCCGGCCCTCCCCGCTCGCCCTGGCGTTCATCAGGATCAGGGATCGCTGGGAAGACGTCGCACTCGGGCTCGTCCAGCTCTGCCTGGGCACCTACATGGTCTGGGACGCCCGGCGCGAGCGGCTGTGTGAGCGCCACTTCGCCGCCAGCGGCCACAGCAGGCCGACCCCCGCGAGCAGCAGCAGCGAGGTGACGATCCACTCGCTGGAACCGCCGGGGCCGTAGACGTAGGCGCGGCGGCCGATGTCTATCGCGGGCACGCGCTGGCCCTGGGTGAGGGTGGCGCTGCCGTACAGGTAGACGTCGCGGTTCTCGCCGTCGACCGTGAACGTGCCGTACCAGGTGCAGGCCTCGTGGCCGAGGTGGGAGACACACCGGGAGAAGCCGGCGGTGAACGTGCCCTGAACGCCCTCCGCCCGGGCCGCCCGCAAGGCCGGGCCGATGGCCGGCACGGCCAGCGCCAGCAGGAGCACCGCCGCCGCGGTCGCCACGGCGACGGTGAACCCCGACGGCCCGCTCAGGCGCGCGCGCACGTGCAGGCGGCGTCGTCGGACGGCTTACGGTGCAGGATCGCCGCCACCACCATCGGGATGAAGACCAGCGTGTTGTAGAACAGGTGCAGCTCGACCCGGGGCACGATCAGCTGCACGATGCTGGTCGGCACGGGCTTGCCCGCCAGGAACAGCCCCGACTGCGCCTGGAAGAGCAGAAGCAGGTGCTCCAGGTGATGCCAGACCTGGATGCCGAGCGAGATGTTCCACCACGTTCGAGCCGTTCCCGTGAACCCCTTGCGAAGCACGATCAGACCGACGAGCATGATCAACGCGTACCCGTAGTGCAGCGCCTCGGACTTGATCACCCACGGGAAAACCTGGCCCAAAACGCCGCGCGATTCGGGAACCGGCCAGCCCAGACCCCAGATCTGGATGGCCTGGACGATGTGCTCGGCCCAGTGGGCGATGACGATGAACAGGAAGACATTGAGCGCTGTGCGGTGACCCCCCGCGTTGAGGGACTGCCACCTACCCCCACGGATCGGAATAGCCGTCATCGGCGTCTCCTTGGTAATTGTCTACCTTGGCACTCTGTTGTACGGGAAATGGGTGGCCTGGAGATTCCTCGGCGTGGCCTGAATCCCGTGACTTTCCCCTGCCGTATTACCGATGACCCCTCAGGAGGAGATCGATGTTCCCGGCCCCCGTACTTGACGCGCTGCGGATATCGCCGAGCCGTACCGCCATCGAGCACGGAGGGCGCGAGATCACCCGCGGTGACCTCCTCACCGCCGTCGCCCGCATCGCCACCGGCCTACGCGCCGCCGGCCTCGGCCCCGGCAAGGGCGTCGCCATGATGACCGGCACCTCTCCCGACGCCTACGCCGCCCACCTGGCCGCCCACGCCCTCGGCTGCCGCGTCGCCGCCTTCCGCCCCCGCTGGAGCGGCGACCAAATCGCCCACGCCCTCGCCTACCATGTCGACGCCCTCATCGTCGATCCCGGAACCCATCCCACGTACCTGAAGGTCCCGAGCCCCGACCCCGGCGCCCGCTCCACTGATCTGAAGGTCCCGGACCTCGACGCCCGCGTTGGCCACCGCGTCCAGGTCTTAGACACCGCCACATTGCTTGACCACCCGGCCGACCCGCTCGCCCTCGACGCCCGCCCCGGCGATATCGCCCGGCTCACCTTCACCAGCGGCAGCACCGGCCAGCCCAAAGGCTGCGCCCAGACCTACCGCGCCTTCAGCCTCGCCTACCAACGCGACGACTGGCCCCCGCAGCTGACGTCATTGATGACCCACTTCCAGCGCTGCCTCGTCCACGAGAGCCTGGCCAGCCCCGTCATGATGACCTACCTCGGCCGCTGCCTCGTCACCGGCGGCACCGCCATCATGACCAGCGGAGACCTCACCCCCGACCTCATCGAACGCCACCGCGTCACCGCCACCATGATGCCCCCACCCCGCCTCCACGTCCTGCTCGCCACCCTCCACCAGCGCCCCGCCGACCTCTCCACCCTGCGCGCCGTCGTCCTGGGCGGCTCCCCGGCGGACCCCGGCCTCCTCACCGCCGCCATCGACCGCCTCGGCCCGATCATCTGGCAGGGGTACGGCCAGGCGGAAGCTGGCGTCATTTCCATGCTCACCCCCACCGACATCGCCGCCTGCCCCGACGCCCTCACCACAGTTGGCCGCCCCCTCCCCACCGTCGAACTCAACATCCGCAGCGACCGCCCCGCCACCCCCGGCGAGATCTGGGTCCGGAGCCCCCACATGATGACCCGCTACTGGAACGACCCCGACCAGACCGCCGAGGTCCTGCAAGACGGCTGGCTCCACACCCGCGACATCGGCTACGTCGGCCCAGACGGCCTCCTCCGCCTGACCGGCCGCAGCCGCGACGTCATCCTCGTCAACGCCGAAGTCTGCTATCCCACCGCCATCGAACGCGTCCTCACCGCCCACCCCTCCGTCTCCGCCGCCTACGTCACCAGCACCCCCGACCCCACCACCGGCGAAGCCATCCACGCCTTCGTCGTCCCCACCCCCGACCACCAAATAGACAACGAAGCCCTTCAGTCCCTCATCCAGTCATCCCTGAGCAAAGCACACACCCCCAAGACGATCACCGTCCTCACATCCGTCCCCACCACCCCCGCCGGCAAGCCCGACAAGCGCGCCCTCGCCACGTTGCTGCCCCTCCTCAACCCTTGATTCGTCTTGGGCGAGCTCACTTTCATTGCGGTGGCTCGTTCTTCGCGATGACCATAGAGTGATATGGTCGTCGGCATGGCGACCAAACAAGTCACTGTCACAATCCCTGAGGACATGGTTGAACTGGCCAAGCAGGTAGCCGCCCGCCGCAACACCAACGTGTCCGCCTACACCGCGAGCGCTCTACGCGCGGCGCTTGTCCGCGATGCCATCGAGCAGATGGTCAGCGAGGGCTACACACCGCTCGTCGGACTCGCCGACGAGGTGGCCGAAGACCTGGACGTCGCATGAATCGCGGAGAAATCTGGCAGACCAACCTCCGCACCGTGAGTAAGGTCGTCGTCATTGGTGTCGTCCCCAACCACCCCAACGTGGTCGTCGTGCCCCTACGCGACGACCTGGCGGTCACACCGACCTTGCTGGCCGTGCGCGATCCCGGCACCGGACTCATCGCCGATGTCGCCTCCATGACTGGTCTAAGCCGAACCCGGCTGCTCGACCATGTCGGCGAAGTCGATCACAAGACCCTGGCGGCGATCGGTAGCGGCATCATGGCGTTTCTCGATCTCTGACCCACAAAACGGAAAGGCGCGGGGCCGACCGCCTCCTAGACAGCGGTTTCGGGCAGGCCTGGGAACATCCCCGCAGACTCGGGGGCCGACAGGAGGTCCACGCCCAAGCGGATCCGCCGGTACGGAACATCCCCGCACGTGTGGGGCCGACAGCTTGGCCGGGTAGGGAACATCCGCTCGGCGGCTAACCCCAGGGAAGGCTTACGGTACCCGGGGTTCCGTGTTGGTGGTCTGGCGGACCACTAGATGCTGACTGACTACGCTTTGGGTCGGGAGGCGCTGTGGCCGAGTTCATGGGGATGGATCCGGCCGGGGTGCAGGCGTTGATCCGGCGGCTGGAGGCGGGGAAGAGCGTGCTGGCGGGGGTGCGGCCGGGATTGGAGGCCGCGATCGCCGAGGCGGGCGCGGATTGGGCCGGCGCGGGCGGGGTGGCGGCGATGCACCGGGCGTGGGCGTTCTTTCATGACTCGCAGGCGGATCTGCGGTGGCGACTGCAGGTGCTGACCCAGGTGCTGCCGGAGGGTTCGCCCGCGTTGACGACGGTACGGGTGCCGTTCACCAGCCAGGAGCAGGCGGCCGCGGCAGGAGCCCAGGCGGGGAAGGCGCTGGCTGATGCGCTGACCGCCCACCTGGCGGAGGGAACGCCGGGGGCGTGGGCGGGGGTGGAAGCGGCGCTGACCTCCGCCGGAACCGCCGACACGCGCGACCCGGCTTATGCGTCGGCGTTTCTGGCCGCGCTGGGAACCCCCGGCAAGTTGCGGACCATCTTCGGGCAATGGATGGAGGCTCACGCCGCGGGACGGAGCCGGGGCCTGACCCCGGAGGAACTGGGCAAGGCGCAGTCGTCGCTGGGAGCGTTGGCGGTGGCCTTCGCCGCCGCCGAGAGCTCCGCACGCCTGCCTGCGGGGTGGCGAGAGGATGTGCTGACCCGCGCCAATCCGGCCACCTTGTCGACGATGGTGGCGCTGGCCCGCCCGTCCAGCGGCTTCCTCAACGAGGTCGCGGCCAGCCAGTTGAGTTCACCCACCGCCGGGTTCGCGCGCTTTTCCGGATCCGGACTGGAACACCGTCTGGGTGGTCGGCGCCTACACCGGTAACCCGGAGGCACTGCAAAGACTGCTGGCCGACCATAGGGAGGTGGCCAGGCAGTTGCTTGACCCTGATTTGGTCAAGGGGACTGGCACACCCGGATTCGACGGCCTGCTCGCCATGGTCCTGGACCGCGCGCTGGACCCGGGGACGGGTGCAGCCGCGACGCGGGAGCGGGCTTGGATCAACTTGATCGACGGGGTCGGTTATGACGGTACGGAGAAGGTGGCCGGTCATTACGCCACCTTTGAGAATTCGCCGCTCAACCAGGTCCTCGCCAAGAACTTGACCCCGTATTTGGGCGAGCTGGCGCGCGGCCAGGTCCATGCCGATTCGCCAGGGCTGGGGTTGGCGCCGTCCGGCCCGTGGACGGGCCTGCACGAGGATGTAGCCGCCCGTTTCATCGGCGCGCTCATGCAAGACCCAGCCACAGCCACGATGTTGCATGCCGACTTCCAGGCGTATGTCAAAGGTCTGGACATCGGCCAGGCACATCCGTTCAGCTCCGACCCGGCGGAGCGGGCCCAGTACACGCGGCTGAGCGCGGAGGCGGGCGGGTTGTCGAATCTGCTACTGGGCGGCTCGGCCTACGCGGAATTCAACGACGACGCATTCATTGATGTCGTCGCCGACGCCGCTTTGCTGCCGGTGAACTTCACCATCGCCCGAATATTCAAGGACGCCACTCCGCTGGGCAGTACCGGGGTCGATTACTACACCAGTGGGGGGAAGGACGTGCTGTCCGATATGCTCAAAGATCACCTTGACGAACTGACCGGCGAAACGGCCGACGTCGTCGGTGCGAGGATTGTTGACGCTCAGATGCGGATACTGACCGACTCGCTTGATGCGCACGGACAGCCCTCACTGACCGTCGAGGACACAGAGCAGTTGCGGCAGGCGTTTCGCGGGCGGCTCTACCCGGCCCTGGTGAAGGCCCTGGACGAGCGCGGAGGCTGACGTTCAACTGCGCTCACGGCTTCAGACAATCCGTCTTGCCGACAATGAGGATGTTGGGTTCTGTGATCCGCGTGGCGACCAGGAATGTGACGCCTGATTCCGGCCGGTGCAGCACCGTGACCGCCAAATCGTCGTCGAAGAAGTCGAGTTCGTCTATGAGCCGGTCGTAGTCCATCCCGAGTAGTTTGGCGTGAACGAGACCGGCTGCGGTGATCGGGGACCGCGAGCCGGAGGGGGTAAAGTTTCCTTGCGCGCGGAAGAAACGTTGCGTCGTGCCGGGCACGCAGGCGGTGTCCTTGGCCTTCTCGGCCTTCTCCGTTACGTGCAGTGCTCCCGCTCGCTGGACCAGGGGCGATGAGAGTAACTCGTTACCATCGTTGATCAGATTCTGTGTAGCGGATTCGAGTGTCTGCGGTTCCGGTCCCGAGCACCCGGCCAGTAAGGCGAAACAAACGCCAATCACCGTGACCCGGGAAGTCAGCTTCACAGATCGGACCTTATCGAATGCCTTGGCGTGGCGGGCGATATCGCGGCTATGGCACCAGAGAGGGCAGGCGGATGTGGCGTCGAAGGTCAGGGAGATCAACGTACAGGGCAATCCTGCTGCGGAGTTGGCGCTGTGCTCGGTCGGGTGGGGCGGGGAGCCGGGGAGTATGGGGGTGCCAGAGCGTGTGAGTGAGGGTCGCGCTAGGCAAGAGTGGCTCAAGCCACTGTTCTGGCGCGATTTGCCGTGCGGCGGGCGAGGCCTTGGTCGTCGAGGGTGGTGGTGAGGGTGCGGAGGGCGCGGCGGAGGGTCATCTCGTCGAGGTGGCCGTAGCCGAGGACGATGCCGTTCTTGGGGTGGCTGTGGGGGTGGTAGTAGTCGGCGAGGGTGGTGACGATTACGCCGCGGTCGCGGAGGGTGTGGGTTAGGCGGGTGGCGGGGAGCGCGGGAGGTAGGAGGAGGGTGGCGGCGGAGCCAGAGTTGGAGCCGAGGAGGCTGGCGTCGGGGTAGGCGCCGAGGGACTGGTGGAGCAAGGTGCGGCGCTGGGCGTACAGGCTGGAGAGGCGGTCCACGCGGCGGGTGGGGCAGCCGGCTCTGAGCAGGTCGGCGGCCACCTGCTGGCACATGTGGGATGGCGGCTCGGGGCCGTACTGAAGCCGTGCCTCGATGTCCGCCGCGAGTTGCCGGGGGACAACCAGGAAGGCGAGCCGCAGCGAGGGCGTGAGCAGGTCGCGGACCGAGCCGTACATCATGGTGCGGGAGGGGGCGACGGCCAGCACGCTGGGGCGTGGGTTGACGGTGGGGTTGAAGACGCCGTCGAAGGCGGGTTCGATGATCAGGGCGTTGTGGTCGGTGGCCCAGGTGGAGAGGGCGTGGCGGCGGTCGATGGACATGCGGGCGCCGAGCGGGTCGTTGCGTTCGGGGGTGACGATCACGGCGTCGCAGCCGGGTGGGATCAGGTCGGCGCGAGCGCCGGCGCCGTCGACGGGGATGGGGAGCACGGTGGCGTGCCGGGCGATCGCGTTGCGGAGCTCGGGGGGTGCGGGGTTTTCGAGGCCGACGGTCACGGGCCGGTCACCGGCGCCGGGGAGGGCCAGGCGGAGCGCTTCGCCGTACCCGGAGACGACGATGACCTCGTGATGGTCGAGGACGAGGCCGCGGGTGTCGCGGAGCAGTGCGGTGATGGCGGAGCGCAGTTCGGGCAGGCCGGCGGCGGGTGGCTCGTCGATGGGTGGGGCGTGGTGGCTGGCGCGGCGCCAGGCGGCGCGCCAGGCAGCGATCGGGAACGCCTCGGAGGTGGGCTGGCCGGGGGTCAGGTCGACCGGGCCCTGCGCGCGGGCCGGGGTGGTGGCTCGGGGCGTGCCGCGGTCGTCGGCGCGGGTGTGTATCGCGACGTAGGTGCCGGAGCCGTGCTTGCCGGTGACGTAACCGTCGGCGAACAGGAGCTCGTAGGCGGCGAGCGCGACTCCCCGGGAGACCTGGAGCACGTCCGCCATGGTCCGGGTGGACGGCATCCGGGTGCCCGTGGCCAGCTGGCCGGAGTCGATGGCCTGCCGTAGCTGGTGAGCCAGCTGGTCGTGGAGCGGTGTGGGCAGGCTTCGGTCTACTCGGATGGGTACGCGTAGTCCTTGCGGGTTGCGCATCCTGTCCCCCAGTCCGCGAAGTGGCGCCGATGACGGCGGTGGGCCGCCCTCATCGGCTGCCCCCTCATGAGGAAGGCGTGACATCCCGTTCCATCCGGTGGAACCTCATCGGTCTGCGGGGCGGTAGCAGCAGCGCAGGCCGGTTTGCACGGTGGTGCGTAGTTCGTCGCCGATGACCGGGTCGGCTTCGGCGATCCGGGCCAGGGCGCGCCGGATGGCCTTGCCCACCGCGATCCTGGCCCGCTCCTCGCTGCCGGTGAACCGGCGTACCCGCCCGCTCATGCCGGTGGCCGCGGCCAGCTCGTCCACCAGCCAGTCCCGCTCGGCGCGCAGGGCCTCGGTCCGGCCGAGGTCGTGCTGCGACTCCAGCTCGTCGATCTCGGCCTGCAGCTGGGCGAGCCGCTGCTTGTAGGTGCGCTTGGCCTGCTCGTCCAGGACGGGCTGCCCGGTCTCGGTCTCGCCGTCGATCATGCCGGGCCCGGCGGCCAGGTCGGTGGCCCGGATCTCGCAGCCGGGGTTGGCGATCAGGGTGGCCAGGTGGCGCATGCCGACGCTGTGGTCGACCAGCACGGTCCGCCCGTTCAGGTCGATCTGCCAGTGCCGTCCGTGCCGGCGGCATTTGCCGACGTCCTTGGACTTGATCGGGGCGCGCGACTCGGGCACGGACGGCAGGACCATGCCGAGCTCGGCTGCCTCCTCGGTCGCCTGCGCCATCTCCTGGGCGGCGTCGTCGTTCGGGCCGTTCCGGCGCGCCAGCGCCTGCCCGAGGCGCCACCGCGACAGGACCGTCGCCGGCCAGTGCCCGAGCGCCAGATTGTCCTGTACGGCACCGCGCAGATGATCCACCGCCCGGTCCAGGTCGCCGGTGGTGAGGCTGGCCACGCCGAGCGCGTGCCGGGTCGAGCCGAAGCAGGAGACGCCCAGGCTGACGATCACGGGCAGCCGGGCGAACGGGGCCAGCAGCTGGTAGGCCTCGGCCGAGGTCTCGGCGTCGTCGAGCAGGTGAGCGGCTTCCACGATGCCGTACATGGTGGACAGCCAGCTGCTGGAGCGGGGCAGGTCGGCCAGGTCGCGGCCGCGCAGCCGGGCCAGCATGCCGGCGGCGAGGCGCTTGTCGCCCTTGGCGGCGGAGGCGACCGCGAGGGCCGCGAAGTAGGAGTTGTCGACGGCGCTCAGCATCGGCGAGTTGACCATCTCCAGCAGCACCGGGACGAGTTCGGCGATCCGGCCCTGGTACCAGCGGATGGTGCCGAGTTGGCCGCCGTACCAGCCGGTGGTGTCGACGTCGCCGGCCACGGCGCCGCGCTCGGCGGCCACGTTGGCGAGGTTCTCGGCGTGGCCGAAGCGGCCGGTGCGGACGGCGAGCATGACGTCGATGGCGCTCACCACGAAGCCGACGGCACGGTTGTCGTGCAGGTCGAGGCGGGAGCGCAGCTCCTCCAGGGCGCGCTCGGCGTGCGGGTCGGCGGCCAGGAAGCGGTCCACGGTCTGCCAGAGCAGGCCCATCAGCAGGTCGCCGCGGCGGCCGGTGCTCCCGGCGGTCGAGACGAGCTCCTCGGCCAGGTCGGCGCGGAGCATGCCGTGCTCGGGCGCGAGCAGGCAGTGGTGGGCGAGGCTGAGCGCCTCGGCGAGGGCCTGCGCGTCCCCGGCGCGGCGGGCCTCTGCGACGATCTTGATGATGGCGGCGTGCTCCGCGGTGCGGTAGTCCTCCTCGCCGGCGAGCCGGGCGCGCAGCCGCAGCGCCAGCGTCGAGCGCGGGTCGATGGCGGACAGGGCGTGCCGCTGGCGCATCCGGATCAGGCCGGCTTCCACGGTGGTGCGGTGCTCGTGCACCCAGACCCCGCCGAGTCCGAGGGCGGCGCGGGCCATCGCGGGGGCGTTGTTCTCGCCCTGGGCCATCCGGTAGGCGTCGTCGAACCACCGCCGTGCCGCCTGCAGGTCGCCGTCCACATACAGCGCTCGTTCCCCGGCGACGAGTGTGAATTCGATGCCGTCGCCGAAGTCGGCTGAGTAGATCTCCAGCCCCTGTACCAAGCTCACGGCTTCCTCTCATCCTGCAGCTCGATGTCGGTCCTCCCGTATGAGACAAGTGATACGGGAACCGCTTGCACGTTCCTTGACGGCCGCTTGCTCACACCAAGCTTCGTGACACGTGATGGAACGGAATGGAACGCCCTACCAGGGTGAGGTTCTGTAGTTGCCAGGTTGTTGCCGGGCCGGCTCGGCGCAACAGAACTCTCGTTGGTCACAACGGTCCGCAAGCGCGGCTGGTTCAGCTTGCGGGGTTATCTCCCTGACGGGCGTTTCCCCGCCCGGCGGGCGGCGCGATGCGAGCCGGTCCCGGTCAGCGCGCGGACCGAGAGCTCGTCGTAGCGCTCCTGGTCGGCCTGTTCCCGGCTGAGCAGGGTGCCGGCCACCGCGCAGAGGAACCCGAACGGGATCGACACCAGGCCGGGATTCTCCAGCGGGAACACATGGAAGTCCACCCCGGCGGGGAGCAGCGACAGGCTGGCCCCGGTGTCCGGGTCGACCTTGCCGGAGACCACCGGGGACAGCGCCATCAGCAGCAGCGAGCCGGACAGGCCGCCGTAGATGCCGGCCACCACCCCGGTGGAGTTGAACCGCTTCCAGAACAGCGACAGCACGATGGCGGGCAGGTTGGCGGAGGCGGCCATCGCGAACGCGAGCGCCACCAGGAAGGCCACGTTCAGGTTGCGGGCCACCACCGCGAGCACCACGGCGAGGGCGCCGACCAGGAAGGCGGAGAACCGGGCCACCGCGACCTCCTGCGACTCGCGCGGCCGGCCGAACATCAGCACGTGCCCGAAGTAGTCGTGCGCCAGCGAGGTGGAGGAGGCCAGGACGAGGCCGGAGACCACGGCCAGGATGGTGGCGAAGGCGACGGCGCCGACGAAGGCGAGCAGGATGTCGCCGCCGATCGGGCCGCCGGCGAACTCGCCGAGGGTGTACGCCAGCTGGAGGGCGGCGGTGTTGCCCGCCGGGTCCTGGGCGGCGATGGCGGCCTGGCCGACCACGGCGGTGGCGCCGAAGCCGAGCGCCAGCGTCATCAGGTAGAAGACGCCGACCAGGCCGATCGCCCAGTTGACGGAGGTGCGGGCGGCGCGGGCGTCGGGGACGGTGAAGAACCGGCTGACGATGTGGGGGAGCCCGGCGGTGCCGAGCACGAGGGCGACGGCCAGGCTGATGAAGTCCAGCTTGTTGATCAGCGTGCGCAGCGGGTCGCCCTCGATCTCCTTGCCGTACTTGAGGCCGGGCTGGAGGAAGTCGGCGGATTGGCCGCTGGCCTTGGCGGCGGCGCCGAGCATGTCGCTCAGGTTGAAGCCGAACCGGGCGAGCACGAGCACGGTGAGCACGAGCGTGCCGGCCATCAGCAGGACGGCTTTGATGATCTGCACCCAGGTGGTGCCCTTCATCCCGCCGTAGGTGACGTAGAAGACCATCATCAGGCCGACGACGATGATGGTGAGCACCTTGGCGGCCCCGGCGGACAGGCCGAGGAAGCTCTGGCCGGGGTGGATGCCGAGCAGCAGCGAGACCAGCGCGCCCGCGCCGACCATCTGGGCCAGCAGGTAGAAGACCGAGACGGTGACCGTGGAGACGGCGGCGGCGGTGCGTACGCGGGGCTGCCGCCTGGCCCGGTAGGAGAGCACGTCGGCCATGGTGAAGCGGCCCGCGTTGCGCATCAGCTCGACCAGCAGCAGGGTGAGCAGCCAGGCGACCAGGAAGCCGATGGAGTAGAGGAAGCCGTCGTAGCCGGACAGGGCGATGATGCCGGCGATGCCGAGGAAGGACGCGGCGGACATGTAGTCCCCGGCCAGGGCCAGGCCGTTCTGCGGTCCCGAGAAGGCGCGGCCGCCGGCGTAGAAGTCGTCGGCGTTGCGGGTGTTGGCCCGGGCCCAGACGGTGATGCCGAGGGTGATCAGGATGAACACCAGGAACAGGCCGAAGGTCAGGAAACGCCCGTCGCCCGGCATATCAGTCCCTTGTCCAGTTCTCGATGCGCCGGCGCTCGGCCATGATCTGCTCGATGTGCTCGCGTTCGGCTTGGCGGCGTTGCGCCTCGTCGCGGAGTTGCGCGGAGAGAGGGTCGAGCATGCGGCGGGCGTAGCGGGTGTAGCGCCAGGCCAGCACGAAGGTGGAGACGAACTGCAGGACGCCGAGCAGAAGCGCCATGTTGATGTGGCCGAAGGCGGGGCGGGCCATGAAGTCGCGGGCGAACGCCGACAGCGCGATGTAGAGGAAGTACCAGCCCAGGAAGGCGGCGACGAGGGTGGTGGCCAGGCGCCGGAATCGGGCCTTGAGCAGGTGGAACCGGTGGTCGTGGGCGAGGGCGGTGAACTCGCCGGGGACGGCCGGCGTGCGCGGGTCTTCGACCATCCGGCCCTCCGTTGTCACCCTGTGTGCCTATGTCACTCCATAACGAAACCAAACGATTGGGGCGGGTGCTGGTGTTTTCCGGAAAAATCTAGTCGGCTTCGGCGCTGCCGCTCACCCGGAGCTTGCGGCGGGCGCGCTCGTAGAAGGTGGTGGTGCCGAGCCGTACGACATGGGCGGCCGAACGCTGGGCGGAGACGGTGACCGACTGGCCGGGGTTCAGGTAGCCCGCGATCTGGCCGTCCACCTCGACGGCGAGGCGTCCGCTGGAGGGCAGCACGTCCAGGGTGACCTCCTCGTCGATGGACAGCACCAGGGCCCGGTTGAAGGTGGAGTGGGCGGCGGCGGGCACCACCAAAAAGCCCTCCACCGTTGGCGAGACGATCGGGCCGCCTGCCGAGAAGCTGTACGCGGTGGAGCCCGTCGAGGTGGCCACGATCACCGCGTCGGCGGCGAGCCGGACGAACGGGTTGCCCTCCACCGAGACCGACACGGCCGCCAGGCCGTCGCCGGGGGTGCGGACCAGGGCGATGTCGTTGAACGCGCGCACCGCGCCGATGCCGGGCAGCATGGCCTGCACGGCCATTCTCGGCTCGATCGTGTACTGCCGGTTGTCGATGGCGGAGAGGGCGGGTGGCAGTTCCTGCACGTCGATCTCGGCGAGGAAGCCGAGCTTGCCGAGGTTGACGCCGAGGACGGGGGTGCTGCGGCCGGCGTTGAGGCGCATCGCGCGCAGCATCGTCCCGTCGCCGCCCAGGCTGACCAGGAGGTTGGACCGGCCCGCCAGCGAGGCCGCGTCCACGGCGACCGCGCTGCAGTCGATGCGGTCGACCTCCTCCCGCAGGCCGAGCACGGTCACCTGGCGGGCGCGGGCCCATTCGATGATCGTCTCGATGGCTTCCTTGGAGTCCCGCCGCGGGTGCAGGACCATGCCGACCGTGCTCACCATGCCCATGTCGTAACTGTAGGTGGGGTGTGCTCGCGGGTGGTCGTCTGGCGCGGCCCGCTTTCGGACGGATATGAGCGGAAATATTGATCTCCGGAACCTCTATGGCTAGATTGCACGTTCAGCTGCCCAGGGGGCTCGGTGGCGGCTGGAGGCTTGATGGGCGAACTAGTACAGACCGCGCTGGAGTTTCCGGCCGTCCTTTTCACGTTCGCGCTGCTGGTCGTGTTGGTGTTCTGGGTGCTGGTGGTGACCGGCCTGGTCGGGCTGGACGACGGTGAGCTTCTGAGCGTGCCGGTGGCCGCCGCGGTTTCGCTCTTTGTCGCCGTCGCCTGGTTCATCACCCTGGCCGGAACAGCCCTGTTCACCGGCGGCCTGGCCCGGACCGCCGCACTCGCCGTCGCGCTGGCCGGGGGCTGGCTGAGCGCGCGCCTGCTGCTGGCCGCCGTGCGCAGAGCGCTGCCCGCGGCCAAAGCACCTTCCCGTACGGACTTCGTCGGCCGCACCTGCGTCCTGCGGACCAGCACGGTGACCCGGGATTTCGGCCAAGCCGAAGTCCACGCCGAGGACGGCTCGTCCGCGGTGATCCAGGTCCGCCAGACCGGCACCGACACCTTCCGCGCGGGCGGAACCGCACTGATCTTCGACTATGACGCGGAAGGCGAGTTCTTCTGGGTCATGCCCTATGAGGGGGAACTGTAGATGGATGTCATCTCCGCCGGCGCCGGGATCTTAGTCGCCGTCGTCCTGCTGATCGTCATCGGCCTGGTGTTCGTCATCAGCCGCCTGTTTCACAAGGTCGAGCAGGGCAAGGCGCTGATCGTCTCCAAGGTGCGCCGGGTGGACGTGACGTTCACCGGCGCGGTGGTGTTACCGGTGGTGCACAAGGCCGAGGTGATGGACATCTCGGTGAAGACCATCGAGATCGAGCGGTCCGGCAACGAGGGGCTGATCTGCCGGGACAACATCCGGGCCGACATCCGGATCACCTTCTTCGTGCGGGTCAACAAGACCGCCGAGGACGTGGTGAAGGTCGCCCAGGCCATCGGCACCGCCCGGGCCAGCGACGAGGGCACCCTGCAGACGCTGTTCAACGCCAAGTTCTCCGAGGCGCTCAAGACCGTCGGCAAGCACCTGGACTTCGTGGACCTCTACACCAAGCGGGACGAGTTCCGCGACCAGATCCTGCGCGTCATCGGCACCGACCTCAACGGCTACAGCCTGGAGGACGCGGCCATCGACTACCTGGAGCAGACCCCGCTGGCCAAGCTGGACCCGGCCAACATCCTGGACGCCCAGGGCATCCGCAAGATCACCGAGCTGACCGCGATCGAGCACGTGCGCACCAACGAGTTCCAGCGCAACGAGGAGAAGGAGATCACCCGGCAGAACGTGGACGCCCGGGAGGCCATCCTGGAGCTGGAACGCCGCCAGGCCGACGCGGAGACCAAGCAGAAGCGCGAGGTCGAGACCATGCAGGCGCGGGAGGAGGCGGAGACCGCCAAGGTCCGCGCCGAGGAGCGCCTCAAGGCCGAGGCCGCGGCCGTGAAGACCGACGAGCAGCTGGGCATCCAGCGGGAGAACCGGGATCGGGAGATCGCGGTCGCGCAGAAGAACCGCGAGCGGGTCATCGCCATCGAGACCGAGCGGATCGAGAAGGACCGCCTGCTGGAAGTGATCGCCAGGGACCGGGAGACCGAGCTGTCCACGATCGCCAAGGACAAGGAGCTGGAGGTCGAGAAGCGGGCGATCGCCGAGGTGATGCGGGAGCGCATCGCCGTCGACAAGACGGTGGCCGAGCAGGAGGAGAACATCAAGCGGCTGCGCGTGGTGGAGGAGGCCGAGCGTACCCGCCAGGCCGTCATCATCGGCGCCGAGGCCGAAGCCCAGGAGAACCTGGTCAAGGACATCAAGGCGGCCGAGGCCGCCGAGCAGGCCGCCAAGTTCCGGGCCCGCGAGGAGCTGGTGCTGGCCGAGGCCCGGCAGCAGGCCGCCGAGCTGGACGCCCGCGCGAAGATCCGGCTGGCCGAGGGTGTGCAGGCCGAGGCGGCCGCCACCGGGCTGGCCGAGGTGCAGGTCAAGGAGCGGGACGCGGTCGCCATCGAGAAGGTGGGCCGGGCGCAGGCCGCGGTGGACCGGGAGAAGGCGCTGGCCAGCGCCGAAGGCACCCGGGAGCGGCTGAAGGCGGAGGCGGACGGCGAGCAGGCCAAGGCGCTGTCAGCCGCCATGATGGTGGGCGAGAAGCTGAAGGCCGAGGCCGAGGGTCTGACCGAGAAGGCCGCCGCGATGGCCGCCATGACCGACGCCAGCCGGGGGCACGAGGAATACCGGCTGCGGCTGGAGGCCGAGAAGGAGATCCGGCTGGCCGGGGTCAAGGCGCACCGCGAGGTGGCCGAGGCGCAGGCGGCCGTGCTCTCCGCCGGGCTGCAGAAGGCCAACATCGACATCGTCGGCGGGGACTCCATGTTCCTGGACAAGCTGGTCGGGTCGGTGGCGCTGGGCAAGAGCGTGGACGGGTTCCTGGACGGCTCGGAGGCGGTGCGGGCGATCGCGGCGCCGTACCTGAACGGGTCCGGGAGCATCGCCGACGACCTGGCGAAGATCATCGGCGGGTTGGACACCGCGGACGTGCGGAACATGACCTTGTCGGCGTTCCTGGTCAAGCTGATCCAGTCGGGCGGGGAGGACACCGAGAAGCTGCGTGAACTGCTCAGCACCGCGCAGCGCCTCGGCGTGGCCGAGGCCCCGGTGGCGGCGCTCGGCCCCGTTCCGTCGAAGTCGTGACCGTCAATCTGGACGCGGGCACGTACGAGATCCTGCGTGCCCGGCTGGCCGAGCAGGCCGGCGCGCTGGCCACGGCCGCGGAGGCGCTCAACGAGCGGCGGCTGGGCGTGTTCGGCAGCTCCGAGTTGCGGCTGATCGGGACCGAGCGGATCAGGACCGAGAACAACTGCGTGCCCAGGGACATCGTGTCCGCCGGGGACACCATGGTGTTCGGCTACAACGTGTTCATCGGGCTCAAGCCGCAGACGGCCGTGGCGGACGTGTTCGCGTTCCACCGGTTCTCGCGGGACGGGGACGCGTACCGGTTCGACGACGCGCCTGGGCTGTTCACCGACCCGCAGTTCGAGCGGGACTTCAGCGAGCTGTACCGGTATTACAAGGGGACGCGGCTGCTGCAGCTGCGGCGGATCGAGGGGCGGCTGCTGGCGGTCTTCCAGACCGGGCCGCAGGACATCCGGGTGCTGCGGTGGGCGGTGGGCAACGACGGGACGCTCACCTACCTGGACAACCGGGGGGAACGCGATCACGTGTTTCCGCCCGCGCATGACTTCGAGTGGGTCGAGACCACGCGGGACGATCATGTGCTGGGGCGGCATCCGCACATTTCGATCGGGGGTGAGCTGTTCGTCGAGACCGTCGGCGGGGATCTCACCATCAAGATCGAGAACAATACGGAGACCGGGGAGGGCATCTACACCGAGCCGGTCGCGGAGCCGTTGCAGAGTCTGGCCGACGCGGATGTGTGGCATGCGCGGGTGGGGCCGCTGGTGTTGCTGAAGATCAGGCCGTACAAGGAGAGCGACTGGCGGTATCTGGTGTTCAACACCAGGACCAGGGAGGTCGTGCGGCTGGACGGGATCGGGCAGGCGTGCCGGCGGCTGCCGGAGGATCAGGGGATCATCTTTCCGGGGGGTTATTACCTGACCACCGGGGTTGTGAAGACCTTTGAGACCGATGTGGCGAGTCTCGAGTATGAGCGGGTTATCCGGGCTGAGGAAGATGTGCTTTACGTCTTTCATGCCCGGGAGGAGGGGCGGTCGCTGCTGCTGCCGTACAACGTGATCCGTAAGGAGGTGGCGACGCCGATCTCCTGTCATGGGTACTCGTTGTTCGACGATGGCACGCTGGTGGTGTTCAAGGCGGTGTCGGATGAGCCGACTCGGGTTCATCCGATGCAGGTGTGGCAGACGCCGTACACGACGGAGACGGCCGCGCCGACCGGGACCGGGCAGTTGGAGCGGATCGGGAACGGGGAGCTGGTCCGGGGCATCTCCGATTGTTTGTCGATTACGCGGATGGTGCGGGAGATGTCGCCCGCCGCGCCGGTGTTCGAGGCGTTGATCGCGGCGTGCGAGCGGGCGTTCGACGCCTATCACTGGCTGGGTGAGCATGATCTGCGGGAGCCGCTGACGGCGTTGCGGGCCACCGCGGAGCAGGTGCTCGACGAGTTCGAGAACGTGCAGGAGCTGACCGCGCAGGCCGTGCTCGCGCTGGACGAGGCCGCCGCGCGGATCAAGGGCATCGAAGGGGACGGGGTGACCCGGCTGGCCGAGTTGCGGCGGGCGCAGGGGCATCTGGTGACGTTGCGGGAGCGGCGGCACATCGATCTGGCCCGGCTGGACGGCATGGCCGCGGGGCTCGCGGATGAGCTGGCCAGGACCGCCGGGGTGGTTGTCGACCAGCTGAAGGGCGCCGACGCGTTCACCGGCTATCACGACGAGGTGAACCGGCTGGCCGGCGACGCGGAGGCGATCACCACTGTGGCCGGGGCCGGGCCGGTGACCGAGCGGCTCGACCGGCAGGCCACCGGGCTGGAGACGCTGGTCGAAGTGGTCGGCACGCTCACGGTCGAAGCCACCGTGCGGACCGCGATCCTGGAGCAGATCGGGGCCGTGCTGGCCGGGGTCAACCGGGCTCGGGCCACGCTGGAGGCGCGTCGGCGCGAACTGCTGGGCAGCGAGGGGCGGGCGGCCTTCGCGGCTGAGTTCGCGCTGCTCGGGCAGGCTGTCGCCGCCGCACTCGCCGGGGCGAACACGCCGGAACGCTGCGACGAGCAGCTCGGGCGGCTGCTGCTCCAGCTGGAAGGGCTGGAGTCACGGTTCACGGATTTCGATGACTTTCTGGCCCAGCTGGAGCAGAAGCGGGAGGACGTCTACGAGGCGTTCTCGGCGCGCAAGCAGACCCTGCTGGACGAGCGGGCGCGGCGGGCTGATCGTCTCGTCGAGTCCGCGGACCGCGTGCTCGGGAGCGTACGGCGTCGCTCGGCCGGGCTGGGGACGCTCGACGAGGTCAACACCTACTTCGCCGCCGATCCGATGGTGGCCAAACTGCGCGCCGTCGCCGACGAGTTGCGCGAGCTCGGCGACCAGGTGCGGGCCGAGGAGCTCGACGGTCGCGTCCGCGCCGCCCGCCAGGAGGCCGGGCGGTCCCTGCGTGACCGTCTTGACCTGTTCGACGGCGATGCGGTGAAGCTCGGGCGGCACCGTTTCGCCGTCAACACCCAGCCCGCCGATCTGACCCTGGTGCCGCACGAAGGCGGCATGTCGTTCACGATCACCGGCACTGACTATCGATCGCCGGTCGCCGACTCGGCGTTCGAGGCGACCCGGCCGTTCTGGAACCAGCTGCTGGTATCCGAGACCGCCGAGGTCTACCGCGCGGAACACCTGGCCACTTCGGTCTTGGCCGCCGGCCTGCATGAGGGCGACCTGCTCGCTGCCGTCCGGCGAGCCGCGGAAGAGCGTTTCGACGAAGGGTACGAGCGGGGGGTGCACGACCACGACGCCGCCGCGATCCTGGAGGTGGTGCTGCGCCTGCACGCCGGAGCCGGGCTGCTCCGGTATCCGGCGGAGGCGCGCGCCGCCGCTCAGTTCTTCTGGGCGTTCGGTACGGATGACGCGGCGCGCGGGCGGTGGACGACGCGGGCGCGGTCGCTCGCACGGGCACGCGACATGTTCGGCGGGAAGCCTTCGGCCATCGCGGAACTCCAGAAGGAACTCGCCGAGGCCATCACCACATTCACCGAAACACATGTTGATTCCGGGCTGGCGGGTTCTGCCGGGCTCGCGGGTTCTGTTGGGCTTCCCGGCCACCAGGCCGGCCCGTCGGCACCAGGGACACCGGGTGCGGCCGCGCGCTCCGGCCCTCCAGCAGCGTCGGCTGTGGGGATCGACGCCGCCGATTACCTCTTCGAGGAGCTGGCCGATACCGCGGAAGGGTTTGTTACCAGCGCAGGAGTCCGCTCATTCCTGGACAAGTTTCATAATTCGCTCGGGCCGGAGCGGGTCGAGGCGCTCACCGACGAGCTGGCGGGGCTTGACCTGCGGGCTCGGTATCAGCTCGCGCTGGCCTGGCTGACGTCGTTCGCCGCGACGATCGAATCGGGGGACGTGCTGCGGGAGGCCGTGGCGGTGCTGCTGTGCGACCTGCCGCGGCAGGAGTCCTCGGCGGTGTTGAGCGGGACGGCCGAAGGGCTGCTGGGGTCGCATCCCCGGATCGAGGGGCGGCGGCTGGAGATCCGGCTGGACGAGATTCTCGCGCGGACCCGGCGGTTCCGGGATGAGCGTATGCCCGCGTACCGGGCGTATCAGCGGCAGCGTGGTGAGCTTGTCGCGGCCGAGCGGCGGCGGTTGCGGCTGGAGGAGTTCCGGCCAAACGTCATGAACGCCTTCGTACGCAACCGGCTGCTCGACGAGGTGTACCTGCCGTTGATCGGGGACAACCTGGCGAAGCAACTGGGGGATGGGAACCGTACCGACCAGATGGGCATGTTGTTGCTCATCTCGCCGCCCGGATACGGCAAGACGACCCTGATGGAGTATGTCGCCAGCCGTCTCGGCCTGGTGTTCGTGAAGGTCAACGGGCCCGCGCTGGGGCACGCCGTGACCTCGGTGGATCCCGGCGAAGCGCCCGGCGCGACCGCCCGGCAGGAGATCGAGAAGATCTCGTTCGCGCTGGAATGCGGGAACAACGTGCTGCTCTACCTCGACGACATCCAGCACACCTCGCCTGAGCTGCTGCAGAAGTTCATCTCGCTGTGCGACGCCCAGCGCCGCATGGAGGGCGTCTGGAACGGGCGCACCCGGACCTATGACCTGCGGGGCAAACGTTTCGCGGTGTGCATGGCGGGCAACCCGTACACCGAGTCGGGGCAGCGGTTCCGCATTCCCGACATGCTGGCCAACCGCGCCGACGTCTGGAACCTTGGCGAGGTCCTGTCCGGCAAGGCGGACCTCTTCGCTCTCAGCTACATCGAGAACGCCCTGACCTCCAACGACATCCTCGCCCCCGGCGCCGACCGCGGCGACATCTCCCAGCTGGTACGGCTCGCGCGCGGCGAAGGCAACGCCGACCAGCTCGACCACCCGTACGGCGCCACCGAACTGGAACAGATCCTCGGCGTCCTGCGCAACCTCCTGCGCGTCCAGGAGATCGTCCTGGCGGTCAACCGCGCTTATATCGCCTCCGCGGCCCAATCCGACGCGAGCCGTACCGAACCGCCGTTCCTGCTCCAGGGCTCCTACCGGAACATGAACAAACTCGCCCAACGCGTCGTCCCCGTCATGAACGAGACCGAACTCAACGCCATGATCGACGACCATTACCTGGGCGAGGCCCAGACCCTCACCTCCGGCGCCGAATCAAACCTCCTGAAACTCGCCGAACTACGCGGCACCCTCACCCCCGCCCAGGCCGCCCGCTGGGCCGAAGTCAAGGCGGGCTACCTCCGCGAACGCGCCCTCGGCGGCACCACCGACGACCCGATGACCCGCGCGGTCGGCGCCATCGGCCTCCTCGCCGACCACGTCTCCGGCATCGAAAAGGCCCTGACCAGAAACGACCCATAGAAACCCGACTGGCTGCTCGCCGTTATCCGGCGCCGTTCCTCTCCGCACATCTCCTTGCCGCACCGGCGCGAGAAGGGCTCGTCTCTCCTGCGACCGGAATCAGGTTGGGAGGGACCGCGATCTCGCGATCGGTGTGTCCTGACTGTTCGTGGCCGCACCGGCGCCAGGAAGTCCTGTATCTCCTGCGGCTGCTTTCAGGCCGGAGAGTTCGCGATCTTGCGATCCAGGGGAGACCTGTGCCGCGCTGGCGCAAAAGGCCCCTCGCATCTTCTGCGGCCGGAATCAGGTCGGAGAGTTCGCGATCAGGTGGGGTCTAGAGGGCTGCGCGGTAGATGTCCTTGGTGAGTTTGGTGATCTTTTTGGTTGCGTCGTGCCAGGGGGTGGTTTGGGTGGTGAGGAGGACCAGGATGTAGCGGTTGCCTAGGAGGCCGGTGGTGTGGAGGACCGGGTGGGTGAAGTCGACGTCGGCGAAGGATGTTCTGGCGCGGACGCATTTGGAGGGGGGGATGGAGCCGTAGCCGGACCAGCCTTGCTTGATGGCCCAGGGTTTGGGGACGGCTCGGGGGATGCCGAAATATTGGTCGAAGCCGTCGCTGCCGCATTGGTCGGCTTTGCGGAGCTGGGTGAGGATGGTGGTGCGGACCTTGGGGTCGGCTTTTTCGAGGATGTAGCGGTAGACCTTGGCGATGTCGAGGGCGCTGATGGCGGTGTAGCCCCAGAAGCCGGGTTTGTCGGCGGGCGGGGGGCTGGTGTCGGTCAGGCCGATGCGCTTGGTCATCCGGAGGATGATCTTGCCTTGGCCGCCGCGGCGCCAGAGGGCGGTGGCCGCGTTGTCGTCGCTGACCCGGAGCATCGGCTGGAGCAGGGCGAGGTCGGGCTTGGCGACGTCTTCCAGGTGGTCGATGGCGATGAGAAGCTTGACCACCGAGGCGGAGCGGAACCGTTTGTGTACGTTCCGGTAGACGGTCACCTTGCGAAGTTCGCGGTCGAACACCACGTATCCGGCGGTCACCCCCTTGGGGACGAGCACGGGCTTGCGCGCGGTCGGGGAGGGCGAAGGCGTGGCCGCGGAGACGAACGAGGCCGCCTTCGCGACCGGGACTTCCGCCTCCGGCGCGCAGCCGGCGACAGCGGGAGCGGCAAGAAGTAGGGCAACGGAGGCCACCATGGTCGGGCGCACGCGCCAAAGTTAGCCGACGATCGGAATTCGTCGCGCCGATATGAACCATTTTCGGGTTGTCCAGCGGTGGATGGATCGGTGATTTGTGGCCGCCCGGCGACTCATGCCACTAACCTTCTGTGCTCATGGTGCTACTGCGGGTCATCGCATCCTTCGTCCTGTTATTGCCGCCGATTCCTAGCGCGGAAATCGGTCAGTTGCTGGGAATTCCCGCGTATTTCGCGCCCGAGATGTGGAATCGCCTGAGCGGCCCAGGAATCGCGGTGGCCAATCCGGTATCCGGACCGGGGCGTACCGTCGATCTGGAACTCGCGAACGCCATGCGCGCGGCGCATGAGCGCGGCGTCACCGTGCTCGGCTACGTGACAACCGCATACCTAGGCAGAACCGGCCGGGCAACCCGATTCGGCGAGACCGATTCCGCCTCCTGGCTGGCCCAGACCCAGCAGGAGATCGCCGCCTGGTATCGCCTGTACGGCGCCCACGGCCTGGCCGGAATCTTCCTGGACGAGGTCGCCGACGACTGCCCCTCCGCCCCCGGCTACCGCGACCTGCGCACCTTCACCCGCCGCTACGACCCCGCCGCCCGCACGGCCGCCAACCCCGGCACCGGCGTGCCCGAATGTTTCTCCGACGTCGCCGACATCCTCCTCTCCTTCGAAGGCGACCTGGCCACCTACCGCGGCTGGCAGCCCCCACCCTGGCAACTCACCCAGGACCCCCGCCGCTTCTGGCACCTCGTCCACGACGCCCCCACTCCCACCGAGGCCATCAACCTAGGCAAACAACGCAACGCCGGCTACATGTACGTCACCCCCGACGTCCTCCCCAACCCCTGGGACACCCTCCCCGACGACCCGTACCTCACCACCGAGAAATCAGCGGCCACCGCCCCCGACACCATCCCCCCATCCCGCCCCGGCCCCCCAGAAGCCACCCGCCGCGAGCCAACCACCCTGTCCCTACGCTGGCCACCCTCCCCAGACGCCGCCGCCTACGACATCTACCTCAACGGCCAGCACACCACCACAACCCTCGGCACCGCCCCCACCATCAACCTGACCTCCCTCGAACCCGGCCACTTCTACGAAATCCGTACCCAAGCCCGAGACCATGCCGGAAACCTCTCCCCCTTCAGCCTCCCCACCCGCCTGTACACCACCCCCTGCCCCGGCGTACGCCCCACACCGGCCAACCCCCTCAAAACCAGCCAAATCAGCCCCTCAGGCTTCCGCCTAACCTGGCAACCATCCCCCGGCGCCCTCACCTACGACATCTACCGAGACGGCCTCCTGATCTCCTCCACCCCCGCCACGACTCTCGCCATCGGCGCCCTCACCCCCGCCACCTCCTACACCTTCACCGTCGTCGCCCGAAACGACTCAGGCGCCACCTCCGGCCCCGACCTGACGGTCACCACCGCCCCCACCGGAAGCACCCCATCACCGACAGCATGATCGCCTACCAGGCCTGTCCGGAAGAGGATCAGCCCGGGGACGGTTGGACCGCCCCGGGCTGTTACGTCGGGAGTGTCAGTTGTGTTCGGGGCGCTGCTGGGGCTCCCGGAACGGTGACGTGTGGGCGGAGCGCGACGGCGATTGTGCGGGCGACTGCGCGGATGTCGAGCGCGCGGACGAGGACCGCGAGGCCGATGCGGACGACGACCGTGAGGACGTGGACGACGAGCGGGCGGACGGTGAGTCCTGGGTGGACTCGCGGCGGGCGATTCGGGCCTCCTTGATGGCGGCCTTCTTCGCCTTGCCCGTCGCCTTGGACGATTTCTTGTTCGGGCTGTCAGGCATTTTTCCCCCGGTTGTTGTGTTTTGCGGCTTATGGATGCATCTGATGCGGTTGATACCCATTTCAGCCGGTTAACACCCGTGACTTGGAGTCATCTGCCTCAGGGGGCCGTGTGCGCGCCGCCGTCCGAGCGGGAATGCCTGCCACGCTTGGGCTCCCGGGGCGATCGGGTGACCTCGAACCACACCGTGGTTCCGTGGTCGGTGGTCAGCGCGCCCCAGAGCGGGGTGAACTGGGAGACCAGGTGCACGCCGCGGCCGAGTGCGGGACGCGTCCAGCAGGGGCAGCGCGACTGCGCGGAGAGCACCACGCGGGCGGCCGCGGGGGTGGTGCTGACCGCGATCGTGTAACCGGCGCGATCACCGCAGGCGATCGTGTGCCGGAGCGACTCGGAGATCAGCTCGCCGGCCAGTTGGACGGCATCGTCCCGGCACGGATGACCCGCGCCGAGGCAGCGGGAGATGAACCGGCGGGCCGCGCCCGCCTCCGCCACGGCGCCGAAGTAGGGCCGCGAGATCACGGTTCTCTCCGCGCGGTTGAGAATTGTCATCCTCTGATAACTCCCTGTGCACCTGTACAGGCAGGGCTCACTCAAAGCCGTGGCAAACTTCAGTTAATCCTGCACCGTGGAATGCATCTTTGCAATCCTGCGAATGCAATATTGCAAAGTGCCGTTTGTGGGGAGTTGTTCGCTTATGAGCGTAGGGCGAAGCCCGTCGGTCCGGCTGAGACGCCTGGCCGGCGAGCTCATCCGGTTGCGCTGCGAGGCGGGCTACTCGCGCGAGGAAGTGGCCCAGCGCCTTGGGCTGGCCAGCTCCACGGTGTATCGGATCGAGACCGGGCACACCCGGCCCCAGGGCCGGACCATGCGGGATCTCCTGGATCTCTACGGCGCCAACGGACACGAGCGGGACGCCCTGCTCGAGCTGATCCGGGACGCCGGGCGTCGCGGGTGGTGGCACCATTTCGGGGACGTGCTCCCCGGGCCGTACGTCGGACTGGAAGCGGAAGCCGCCAGCGTCCGGAACTACGAGCCGGTGATGCTCCCAGGACTGCTGGAGACCGAGGCGTACGCCCGTGCGGTGATCAGTGCGGCTCTCGTGGAGGACCCCGAGGAGATCGAGCGGCGGATCACCGTGCGGCTGGAGCGGCAACGGCGCCTGACCGACCCGGCCTTCGAACTCTGGGTGGTGCTCGACGAGGCGGCCCTGCGGCGTCCAGTAGGCGGACCGTATGTCATGGCCGAGCAGTTGCGCAGGCTCCAGGAGATCGCCGTCCAGCCGAACGTCACCATTCAGGTGTTGCCGTTCGAGGCGGGGGCCTACCTGGGGATGGGCAACCCGCTGGCGATCCTCACCTTCGCGCATCCCGAGGATTCCGACATCGTCTTCCTGGAGAGCGCGGGCGGAGAGCTCTATCTGGAGACCTCCGACGACGTTCACCGCTATGCCCAGGTCTTTGACCATCTCCGCGCCGCCGCGCTCAGCCCGGAGAAATCCAGAGAGAAAATCGAATCGGTCGAGAAGGAGATGGCATGAAGGGCGTTCAGCCTGCGGATCTGGCCGGCGCTACGTGGCGTAAGGCCACCCGTTCGAACACCCAGGGCAACCAGTGTGTCGAGGTCGCCCAGCTCAAGCACGGAATAGCCGTGCGCGATTCCAAGGACCCCGAAGGACCCAAGCTGATGTTCACCCCGGGCGAGTGGGACGCCTTCGTGCACGGGGTTAAGGGCGGCGAATTCGACCTGTCCTGATCTCGAATAAACCCGTACGGCCCGTGCTCCACCTCCCGGAGCGCGGGCCGTACGTCACGGTCGGGCCGGCGAACGTTCAGGCAAGAGAGATCAGCTGCAGGCCGCGCGGAGCTCGGAGTCGAAGTTCGCGCTCTTGCTGGTGAATTCGGTGATCGAGTTCGGGTCGGAGGCGTCGATCTTGAGGTCGGCCCAGGTGCTCGCCATGCTGTCGAGGGTCTTCTTGAGGTCCCCGTCGGCCTTGGCGGAGATGTCGGTGAGCTTGCCGGACAGGTCGGTGTTGGCCTTGTTGATGGCCGCGATGTCGGTGCCGGCAGTGGTCACCTGGGAGGTGTAGTCGAGCAGCGCCTTGGTGGCCTCGGCGCACAGCGCGGTGTTGGCTCCCAGCCCGCAGGCGGTCAGGAACGTGGTCGCGGCGACGGCGACAATAGCGAGGCGAACGATTCTCATCGGAGCGGAAGCCTTCCTAGTGATCTCGGGACGTCAGTAACCCTAGGGAGGCATCCTTGCGGAGCGCTTTCACATGGCTTACAGCTCTTTACACAGACCTTATCTGGCAGGGCGAGTTCTGAAAGATTCAGGTATTTCCCCCGGGTCTGCCATGCTTTTCAAGGGTAGCAAACCATGATCACTGGGAGCGCTCCCATACGCGAGCCTATTTAGACGGGTTTGTCAACCCCCGTTCCGGTGCGGCTCGCGGTCCGCGAGCCGCACCGGCCGTCAGGTTCCCCGCGCCTCGAACGCCGCCTTGATCTGGTCCAGCGCCGCGTCGAGCTTCGACTTCAGCGCGGGCGTGAGCACGCCCTCGCGAAGCCGGTCGGCCAGCTTGATCCGGATGTTGCCCACCGCGTTCGGATCATTGTTCGCGATCATGTTCCCGACCAGATTCTTCAGATCCTGGACGGCTTCCGGGGTGATCTCCCCGCGCCCGGCCCCGGCTTCGAGCAGCCCCACGAACGCGGCCGAGGCCTCCTCGACCGAAGCGGAACCGGCCGGGCTCGCCAGCGGCAGCGGCGCGAGCGTCCGGGTGCCGACCGGCTTGGTCGTGGGGGAGGGCCGCGCGACCGGGTCGGGGTCGGGGTCCGGCTTCGGTTCCGTGGTGCGCTCGGGGTTGAGGATCGGTTCGGCCCGCTCGGTGGACTCAGCGGCCTCCCCGGTGGGCTGGGTGGCGTGCGCCGCCGGGGTCGGCAGCGTCTCCGCCGCCACCCCCGCCGGGGCCAGAGTCGGCTGCTGCCAGAGCAGCACGCCCAGCGCCAGCACGCCCGCGACCCCCGCCGCCCACTTCAGCCAGCCGGGCTCGCGCCCGGTCTCGCCGGGCATCAGGGCCTCGGCCACCTCACGCGCGCTCGGCCGCATGGTCGGATCGGGGGACAGGCACTGCCGGCACAGCGCCGCGATCTCCGGCGGCAGCCCCGGCACGCTGTCCGGGCTGGGCGGCGGGCCGTCCCTGCGGGCCGCCTCGATCCCCTCCCAGGTCGTCTCCGGGTACGGCGGAACGCCGGTGAGCATCTCGTACAGCAGGACGCCGAGGGAGTAGACGTCCACGGCCGGGGCGGCGGGCAGCTCCTTGAGCCGCTCCGGCGCCACGTAGGGCGGGGTGCCGAAGTCGGCCACCAGCTCGTCGTCGGCCTCGCCCGCGAACACGGCGATGCCGAAATCGAGCAGCTTTGCCCCGTCCGAGGCGAGCAGCACGTTCTCCGGCGTGACGTCGCGGTGCACGATGCCCCGCTCGTGGGCCGCGGCCAGCACCAGGGCCAGCCGGGCGGCGATGGCGGTGGCCTCCAGCCAGGGCAGCGGGCCCTCGCTGAGCCGATCCGCCAGTGATCTGCCTTCCAGGAGCCGCATCACGACGTACGCGGCGAGCCGGCCACGCGGGGTGACCGTCTCGCCGTAGTCGTACACCTCGATGGCGTCCGGGTGGATCAGCCGGGCGGTGGCCCGGGCCTCGCGCCTGATCAGCTCGCGGCCCGGGTTGTCACCGTCCAGTGCCCCGTCCAGCACCTTGATCGCCACAGCCCGTTGTAAGGACTGGTCGAAGGCACGCCAGATCACTGACATGCCTCCTGTGGCGATCCGCTCCTGAAGCAGATAGCGACGGGTCAGGACGTCGCCTTCGGCCAGCTCAGGTTGATTCACGGACGATCAGTTCCGTGGGCAACACAGGGTTTCCCTTGGGTATCTCGTCCTCGGCGAGGGCCATGAGCAGCATGCGCGCCGCCAGGGCGGCGAGCTCCTCTACCGGTTGGCGGACGGTGGTGAGGGCGGGGGTGGTGTGCCGGGCGATGGGCGCGTCGTCGAAGCCGATCACCGCGACGTCGTCGGGCACCTTGCGCCCGGCCCGTCGCAGCGCCTGCATCGCGCCCGCGGCCATCACATCGGACGCCGCGAACACGGCGTCCAGGCGTGGCGCGCGCTGCAGTAACCACTGCATCGCGTGCGCGCCCGAGGCGTGGGTGAAGTCGCCGTAGGCCACGGGCATGTCGGTGATGCCCGCGTCCCTGAGCGTCTCCCGGAAACCGTCGAGACGGTCCCGGGCGGCGGGCAGGGTCGGCGGCCCGGCGATCGTGGCGATCACCCGGCGGTTGCCCAGCAGCAGGTGTTCCGCCGCCTGGCGTCCGCCGTCCCGGTTGTCCATGTCGACGAACGGGAGGTCCACGCCGTCCGGCGGCCGGCCCGCGCTGCGCACCGGGATCCCGGAGGCGGCGAGGGTGACGGCCAGTGGGTGCCTGGCCCGGGCGCCCACCAGGAGCACCCCGTCCACGGCCCCCGCGACCAGCGGTGGGGCCGCGATCGCCGCGGTGGCGGGGGTGGCCGTCATCACCACGAGGGGGACCCCGTGGGAGGCGAACACCTCCTCGGCCGCCGACAGCAGTCGGGCGTAGAAGGGTTCGCTGAACAGCCGTGGAGTCTGCTCGCAGATCACGGCGGCCACGATCTGGTCGGTGCGTCTGGCGGTCGAGCCCCGAGGGGCGCGGCGCCTTACATAACCAAGGCGGGACATGGCGTCGTGCACCTGTCGCCTGGTCGATGTAGTGACGCGTACCGAGCCCGTCAGGACTCGGGAAGCGGTTGCCGGGGAGACGCCAGCAGCGGCGGCTACCTCTGCGAGGGTGGGAAGATCGGCCATCCGGTCTCCTCAGGCCCGAAGTGTGTCACGCGGCGGCTTGGGAGCGCTCCCAAGAACGTATCACTGTTTCGGGCGTGTCAACAGAGGTTTCGTAGCGATGAAACCTTTCATCGTTTTTCACCGGCCTTGCACATGCGTGCAGGGTAGATGAACGCTTGCCAATCTGTGGGGATATCGGGGCAATCGGGGCTCCTATGTCCGGGAATATGACGGTGTGCAGTCAGAAATATGCACAAAGTAGTCAGATCTCGCGACATGGAGAATTCACATGATTCGTCCGATTGTTGTCCTGGCGGGTGCGGCCCTTTTCGCCGCCCCGGTCGCTCAGGCCGCGTCCGCGCCGACCTCCTACACAGCGCAGGACCAGGCACGCTACCGGATTCCGCTGCCGATCATCGATAGCCTGCGCGCCGGGCTCGGGCTCGGCGGGGGTGGGGGTGGCCTTCTCGGCGGGCGCGGTGGCCCGCTCGGGGGGAGTGGCGGGGGTCTGGGCGCCGGAGGGCTTGGCACGGCGGTGGTGGTCGCCGGAGGCCAGGGCAACGAGACCACCGGCTACCCACCGGCGCCCGCCGCCCAAGGCGTGCGGCCGGTCCAGATTTACTGAGCCGCTCGTTACCACCGTCAGCGTGACACTGGATACCGGGCCTCGGCGATGATGTCGGCGCTGGAGTTCTCGGAGAGGGTGGCCACCGGGGCCCAGATGAAGAGTCCGGGGATGCGGGGGAAGGCCGAGGCATCCACCACCCTCAGGTTGCTCGTCCCGCGCACCCGGAACCTGGCGTCCAGCACGGCCGTCGGGTCCGAGTCGGGGCCGATCGGGTTGGTGCAGGAGGCGTGGTGACCCCAGGCCTCCTGCCGTACCCAGGCGGCGATCTGCTCCGGGGACCTGACCTGAGGGCACGGCCAGACCTCGGTGCCTACCTTCCCGTTGATCCTTCTGATCATCTCGACCGCGTCCACGATGGCGGCCACGTCCCGGTCGCCGCCCCTGCCGTCGTCGAACTTGCGGAAGTTGATCACCGGCGGGTGGGCGGGGTCGGCGGAGCGGAGCCGTACCGTGCCGGTGCGGGAGTCGGCGTAGCCCTTCAAGACCAGCCAGGTGAAGCGGTCCTTGGCGTAGCCGGGCGGGCCGAAGCCGGGCTTGTAGCCGTGGAAGTCGACGGGCGCGCCGAAGGCGATGGTCATGAGTCCCGACGTCCCGCGCGTGCGCGGTGCCGGTACTGGCCAGCAGAGCCGCGGCCGCGCCCAGCCGGAGCGCGTCCCGCCGGTGGAGCGTATGTACCTGATCTTTCATATCCGTCCCCGATTGCCGCCAGCGGAAGGGGGGACGATCACCACTGATCGCTCTGTGTAATCGAAATCATTACACATCGTGATACTGGAAACCTGGCATATCTCGATGAGGAAAATCATGATTCAGGCCTCGAAGCGGATAGCGGTCGTGGGAGTCGGGGGCTCGATGCTCGCCGCGGGCTTCCTGGCGGGTCCCGGCACGGCCCCCGGTCTGGCGTCCAACCATGTCGACGCCCCGACCCAGATTCTCGACCCGCAGATGGACGTGACCGACCTGTACGCGTTCACCAGCCCCGACCGCCCCGACACGGTCACGGTGATCTGGAACTACGTGCCCTTCGAACTGCCGATCGCGCCGCTGCCCTGGTATCGCTTCGCCACCCAGGGCTTCTATGACCTGCACTTCGACAGCACTGGGGACGGCAAGCCGGAGCTGACCTACCGGTGGTATCGCAACGGCGACGGGTCGGGCGATCCGAAGGCCAAGCCGAGCAGTGTCTATCCGGACTTCGGGAAGCCGCTGCCGCAGGGTGGGGACAATTTGAGCGCGTATACCGGGGGTGCCGGGAGTTGGGAGCAGCCGCCGGGGGTGTATCCGTACACGCCGGAGGCCACTGATCCGTATGCCGGGCGGGCGGCGAAGCCGTGCGCGGGGAACGTGCGGTGCAAGACGTTGTTTCCCCAGACCTACCGGTTGGAAGTCATTCGTCCCGGGCAGCGGCCGAAGGTGCTGCTGGAGAACGCGCCCGTCGGGCCGTACGGCATCGAGCCGAAGTTCGCGGAGAAGTGGAAGCGGGCGATCGTGCCGCTGCCCGGTGGCGGGCAGACCTTCTCGGGGCAGGTCAAGGACCCCTTTTCCTTCGACTTCCGGGCCATCGCGCTGATCAGGGTGGGGATGCCGGTCGCGCCGCCGTTCGACTTCTTCACGCCGTTCAACGTGCACTCGATCGCGATCCAGGTGCCGAAGGCGGAGCTGGCGCTGGGCGGGGACGTGCAGCGCAATCCGGTGGTGGGGATCTGGGCGACCTCGTCGCGGCGCTCGCTCAACCTGCTGGACAAGGCGGCGAAGCCCTATCGGCAGGTGTCCCGGCAGGGGCTTTCCATGTTCGGGGACAGCCTGATGCCGCATCTGTTGCGGGACGCCTATCACAACGCCTCGTCGCCGCAGACCGATCACAAGTGGCCGGCGATGATCAAGGCGGTGCATCATCCGTATGCGTCCAAGCTGCTCGCGCCCGGGTTGCTCGCGCTGCCGCCGAAGGAGCCGCGGATCGATCTGGAGCAGGTGTTCCTCACCGGCATCGCCAAGTCCACCGGGCCGATCAAGATGGATCTGACCTCGCATGTGCTGAACCGGGACGCCGACCGGACCAAGATCGTCCCCGCTGAGATGACCCGGCTGAACATGATGACCCCGGTCACCCCGAAACCCAACCAGTACGGGCTGATCGGCGGTGACCCGCAGGGCTGGCCGAACGGGCGGCGGCTCACCGACAACGTGACGGTGGCGTTCATCCGGATGGCGATGGGCGAACCCGCGGGCCGGGGCACGCTGCTGCCGACCTGGCTGAGCCCGATGACCGGTCCCGCCAAGCGGATCACCGACAGCTTCCCGTACGAGGCGACGCCCGACGTCCGCCGCGCGGTCAACCGGACGCGGCGATGAAATGCGCCGCGCTTCCGTTGCTGGCGGCGGCCTCGCTCGTGGCCGTCGCCCTGGTCCTGTTCTCCGGAGCCGACCGGGAACCGGGCCCGCCCCCCGTCCGCGCGTTCGCCTTCGATCTGGCCGGGCGGATCGCGGCCGACCAGCGCTATCTCAAGCAGGCGCCGCAGGACGCCACGGTCTGGGCCGAACTCGGCCTCGGCTACGTCGAGCAGGCCCGGCTCACCGCGAATCCGGCCTACTACCCGAAAGCGGAGGGCGCGCTGCGCGAGTCGCTCCGCCTGCGGCCGGGCGGCAACGACACCGCCCTGGTCGGGATGGCCGCGCTGACCGGGGCCAGGCACGAGTTCGCCGGGTCCCGGGACTGGGCGATCAAGGCCGCCGCCGCCAACCCGGCCAACCCGCTCGCCCACGGCCTGCTCTCCGACGCCTACGTCCAGCTCGGCGACCTGGCCAAGGCCCAGACCTCGCTGCAGACTATGCTGGACGCCAAGCCGGGCATGGCCTCCTACACCCGGGCCGCGCACCTCTTCCGGATCAAGAAAGAGTTTCCGCGCGCCGCGCACGCGCTCAAGCTGGCCCTGGACGCCGCGGCCGGGTCCGCCGACATCGCCGACATTCACTGCCGCCGGGGCGAGCTGGCCTGGCAGACCGGCCGGCCCTCGCTGCGCGCCTACGAGCAGGCGCTGGCCGCCTGGCCCGGCTACCCGGCCGCGCTCGCCGGGCGCGCCCGCGCGCTGGCCTCGATCGGCCGCAACCAGGAGGCCGTACGCGCGTACGCCACCGCGGTCGCCCGCAACCCCGAGCCGCAGACCCTCATCGAGTACGGCGAGCTGCTCCAGTCCCTCGGCCGGAAAACCGAGGCCGAGACGCAGTTCCGGGTCCTGCGGGGCGCGCTCAAGCTGTCCGCCGCCGGCGGGGTGGCCGGCGATCTGACCGCCGGGCGGTTCGAGGCCGACCACGGTGACCCGGCGGCGGCCGTGACCCACCTGGCCAGGGAGTTCGCCCGGCGGCCGACCGGCGAGGTGGCCGACGCCTACGCTTGGGCGCTGCACCGGGCCGGGCGGAGCCGGGAGGCCATGGCCCACGCCCGCGACGACACCGCGCTGGCCGCCTTCCACCGGTCCAAGATCGAGCGCGCGCTGGGCCGGAACGCGGACGCGGCCCGTAGCCTGGCCCGGGCGAAGCGGCTCAACCCGAACCTGCCGAACCTGAGGATGGAGGTAGCCCGTGGACGGTGACCTGCTTCGCCGACTGGTGGACGAGGTGGTCAAGCAACTCGGCGGCCAAGCCGAGGTGCAACTGGACGAGGTCGAGGAGTGTGACCCTTACTGGGAACCCGGGGACGACAGCACCGCACCGACCTCGGTCCGGCACAGCTACGTCGTCCACGTCCACAGCGCCCTACCCGACATTTCCGACATCGTCTTCGGCGCGGTACGCGAACGCATGGGCCCCGACTGGCGCGTCACCGAACGCCCCGTAGGCGAAACCTTCGCCGTCGACTTCACCACCCAAGACGGCACCTTCCTCGGCGTCATCTTCGACCCCAAAGGCAACGGCCCCGTCGTGGTAATCGGCCGAACGGGAAGTTCTTAGCGAGTGGTTCTCGGGCTCCCACGATGACGAAACCTCGTTCTCGTGGGAGCTCCCGGAGGGCGTAGGGACATATCGCCCAGCTAATCCGTCTGAGCTCGGACTTATCCAGGTTTCGGTAAGGTCCAGCGTCATGACGACCTTCAGGCGGATCGCCGTACCCCTTCTGGCGACGATGGCCGTGCTCACCGCGTGCAGTCAGGAGACCCCCGAGGCGGCGCCCGCCAGCCCTTCGGCCAGCGCCGAGACGTCCTCGGCCGTGGCGTCTCCGTCGCCGTCGCCCTCCCTCGTGCCGAACACGTCACCGGAGGCCGGCTCCAGCTCTGAACCGTCGGCGGTGCCGACCCCGGAGAAGGGCTACAACGACGCCGACGTCACGTTCGCGGCCTCGATGATCCCGCACCACCTGCAGACTCTCGACCTGACCCAGCTGGCGGGCACGCGGGCGCACGACCTGTGGGTCAGGGATCTGGCCGGGCGAGTCCGGAGCCAGCGGGAGCCCGAGATCCGTGTGCTCAAGGGTTTGCTGGACAACTGGGGGGAGCAGCCGCTGCCGCGCGACCAGAAGCTCCCCGGCGGCGTCACCCAGGCCAAGATGACCGAGCTCGCCGCCGCCTCGGGCACCGCTTTCGACCGGATGTTCATCACGCTGATGATCGACCACCACGAGGGCGCGCTGGCTCTGGCCACGAGCGAGCAGGAGCAGGGCGCACACGGCGACGCCAAGGCCCTGGCCGGGGGAATCCTGGTCACCCAGGAGGCCGAACTCAAGGAAATGAAGAAGTACCTGTCCCGGCTGAAGAAGTGACCGGTCAGTTTTCGTAGGTGTCCAGGCGTGGGGGCAGGGCGTTCCACGTGCAGAAAGCCGAGGATTCCTTGGTGCCCTGCAGGAACGTGATCCGCAGCCAGTGGGATTCCTCCCACACCTTCAGCTCGTAGCCGTCGGCGGGCGTGGCCGATACCATCCGGCAGTCCTGTTCCCGCACGGCGATCGTCGCCCGCCCGCCCTTCAGGGTGAACGTGTGCAGCACCTCCCCCGGGGCGGTGGGGGTGGGGGTGGTTTGCGTGGTCCTCGGGCGGGGCTGGGTCGTTTCGGGGGCCGCTTTGGTGGGCCGTACCGGCTGGGGAGTGGCGGTCGGACGGCGCGTCGGGGACTTCGACGGCCGTGGTGTGGATTTGTCCGAAACCGGGATGGAGGGCGGCGGTGAGAGCGGCCGGGACACGCCGGAGACGCCGGTCGGCGGGGCGGCCACCAGGAGCGGTGCCAGGGGTTCCTCGCCGAGGACGGTGGTGTGGAGCACCTGGCCGACGCCCAGCCAGGCCACAGTGACCGCGAGGGCGGTCGCGCCGGACCAGGCGAGGGTGTACCCGATTGCCCTTGGCAGGTGCATAAGTACGAATTATGACCTAGATGTGCCGTAGCGTATCGGGCCATGGCGACCGTTCTGGTGGTGGAGGACGACGAGTTCGTCCGTTCAGCGATCATCCGGGATCTGGTCGGGCGCAGCCACGCGGTACGCAGCGCGGGAAGGGCTCTCGACGCGCTCCGCGACATCGCCCACTACCCGCCCGACGTGGTCATCCTCGACCTCGGCCTGCCCGACCTGGACGGCGCGGAAGCGCTCAAGATGCTCCGCGCGATCTCCGACGTGCCGGTCATCGTGGCCACCGCCCGCGACGACGAGCGCGAGATCATCCGCCTGCTCCGGGCGGGCGCCGACGACTACCTGGTCAAACCGTTCTCCGGCGACCACCTGAACGCCCGGCTTGAGGCGCTGCTGCGCCGGGCCAGAGCGGTGCCCGCCACCAGGACGATCCGCGTGGGCGGGCTGAGCGTGGATCCGGACCGGCGGGAGGCGTTCCTGGACGGCACCCAGCTGGAGCTGACCCGGCGCGAGTTCGACCTGCTCGCCTACCTGTGCGCGAGGCCCGGCACGGTGGTCTCGCGCAAGGAACTGCTGGCCGAGGTGTGGCGGCAGTCCTACGGCGACGACCAGACCATCGACGTGCACCTGTCCTGGCTGCGGCGCAAGCTCGGGGAGAGTGCCTCCCAGCCGCGTTACCTGCACACCGTTCGGGGAGTCGGCGTGCGCATCAGCGCCCCGTGAGGCGGGGCCTGGCGCTGGTCGCGGTGGCCGTCACCGCGATGGTGGCGCTGGCGTTCCTGATCCCGCTGGCCGCCGTGGTCAAGGAGGTCGCCGAGACCAAGGCCCTGGCCGAGGCGGAGCGGCAGGCCACCGCGATCGTCCCCGCCCTGGTGGTAACGGTGGACGCGAAACGGCTCGAACGGGCCTTGGCCAGCACGCCGGCCGGGGCCGCCGGTCGGCTGGCCGTGCACCTGCCGACCGGCACGGTGGGACGCACCCGCGCCCCCGCCGACGCGGTCGCCTCGGCCCGTTCCCGGACGATCCGGGTGACCGGCGGTTACGTCCTGCTCCGCCCGGTCGCCCTGGACCGCGGCCGGATCGTGGTGATCGAGGTGTACGCCCCTGAGTCGGATCTGACCAGGGGCGTCGCCACGTCATGGGCGGTGCTGACCGGGGTCGCGATCACCCTGGTGGCCGGATCCGTGGTGGTGGCCGACCGGCTCGGCGCGCGCGTGGTGCGGGCGACCCGGCGGCTCGGCGCCGCGGCGGTCTCGCTCGGCTCCGGGGACCTGTCGGTACGGATCCAGCCCGACGGCCCGCCCGAACTGGTCGCCGCCGGGCAGGCGTTCAACACCATGGCCGACCAGGTGGCCGGTCTGCTCGCGGCCGAGCGCGAGATGGCCGCCGACCTGTCCCACCGCCTCCGTACGCCCCTGACCGCCCTTCGCCTGCAACTCGGCGACCACGGCCCGGCGGTGGAGCAGGTGGACCGGCTCGAACGCGAGGTGGACGCCATCATCGAGACCGCGCGCCGTCCCGCCCGCCCGGTCGCCGGGCGCTGCGACGCCGCCGAGGTGCTGCGCGAGCGGCTGGTCTTCTGGTCGGCGCTGGCCGAGGACCAGGGCCGCCCGTGGGAGCTGGTCGGGGCGGACGTCCCCGCCCTGGTGCCGGTGGCCGCGACCGAACTGAGCGCGGTCATCGACGCCACCCTCGGCAACGTGTTCCGGCACACCCCCCAGCGCACCCCGTTCACGGTCACCCTGCACCAGGGCAGCGGCATCGTCGGCATCCTGGTCGCCGACGCGGGCCCCGGCATCGCCGACCCGAAGGGTGCGCTGAAACGCGGCCACAGCGGCGCGGGCTCCACCGGCCTCGGCCTCGACATCGCCCGCCGCCTGGCCGAATCCACCGGCGGTTCGGTCCGGGTCGAACGTTCCGTTCTCGGCGGCGCGGCCGTACAACTGTGGCTTCGCACCGCACCCCAAACCCCGAAGCCCCGCACCCGCCGCCTGCTCGGACGCGCCCTGAATTGATGCCGATAGAGTCGGCGGCGTGGAATTCCGGGTGCTGGGCCGATCTCGGTGATCGGCGCGGACGGTGTCGCCCTGGACATCGGGCCCGCCCAGCAGCGGGCGGTGCTGGCGCTCTGCCTGCTGGCCGCACCTCGCCCGGTGAGCGCGTCCCGCCTCATCGACGCCCTCTGGGAGGACGGCGCCTCCGCCGGTGCGCTCAACACCGTCCAGGCGTACATCTCGAAACTGCGGCAGGTGCTGGAACCCGGCCGCGCTTGCGGAGGCGCGGCGTCGATCCTGGCGAGCAGGCCGGGCGGGTACGCGCTGGACCGGCTGGCGTCCGCCTACCGTTCGCTGAGCTTGGATACATGCAAGTAGCCATTTGACCTGCCGCTATTCGCCGTACACGTTCGGGAGAACATCCCATTCTCGAATACAGGTAGGTTCGAGCATGAAGCTACGGTTCCTCGGTAGCACCTCCGGCGACGGCCAATGCCCCACCTTGTACGAGACCGATCGCGGCACCTACGTCGTTCAAGGTGATGTGGTGACCGACCCCGAAGGCAGACGCCCCTGCGAACCTCCGGACTCGGTCGGTATTGCTCAGCTGCCGTATCGCCCAGTCACCGGTGACAGGGTCGCCGACAACAGCACCGACATTCATGAACTCGCTTGTCCGCGGATCAGGGAGACAGCAGACGGTCGAGTAGACGTAACGGCCCATTCCACCCTCCCTTCAGATCAAAGCACGGATACGCTTGGCCACGGCCGGGGCCCGATGCTCAAGGAACCAGCCAAGCGCTTCCAGATCTTCATCCGTTACCGGCCACGATGCCGGCACACCACGAAGGACCTTGACGAGCGCGTCTCGTGGCGGGCAACCGGCGAGACACTTGACGAAGTACGAGGCGCCATCGTTTCCGAGCGCCCGGAACGGGCTGGCAAAAGATGCCGAGACCACAGGAGCGGGGATGGCGACCTGGAGAGCGTCGAAGTCGTCGGTGCGTCTGTCGACGAGGCAGTCAGCTCAACCAAAGATTATCCTCCGATCTGCTCGCAGCCTGCCCGGTGCAGCATAGGCAGGGCAGGTATTCGGGTGCCCTAGTCCGCTCGCACAGATAGCAAGCTGTGACTTCGAAGCGTCCCCGATGACTCGCTCTCGGTCACTGACTGCGCATCCAGGGTGCGCGGAGCTGGATGATCTTTTGGACATCTGGGCTTAACACGGGAAGTCTGGGCAGGGACTGGAGGTGGCGTGGACGATGGGTGGCATGCGAGAGATATGGCCGGGGGATCCCTATCCGTTGGGGGCTACGTATGACGGGGCGGGGACGAATTTTGCGCTGTTCAGTGAGGTTGCGGATGGGGTTGAGCTCTGTCTGTTCGATGAGGAGGGGTGGGAGGAACGGGTCCCGCTGACCGAGGTTGAGGCGTTTGTGTGGCACTGCTACCTGCCGGGGGTGCAGCCGGGGCAGCGGTATGGGTATCGGGTGCACGGGCCGTACGCGCCGGAGGAGGGGTTGCGGTGTAATCCGCACAAGTTGCTGCTCGATCCGTACGCGAAGGCGATCGAGGGGGCGATCAAGTGGGATCAGGCTGTCTATGGGTACAACTTCGGGCAACCGGACAGCCGGAACGATGAGGACTCCGCGCCGTACATGCCGCGGTCGGTGGTGATCAATCCGTTCTTCGGGTGGGGGCATGATCGGCCTCCGGCCACGCCGTATCACGACACGGTGATCTACGAAGCCCATGTGAAGGGGCTGACGATCAATCATCCGCGGATTCCGGAGCGGATTCGGGGGACTTACGCGGCGCTCGGGCATCCGGAGATCATCGATCACCTGACCAGCCTGGGAGTGACGGCGATCGAGCTGATGCCGATCCACCAGTTCGTCAGCGACGACGTGCTGGAGAAGCGCGGGCTGACGAACTACTGGGGATACAACACCATCGGGTTCTTCGCGCCGCATCACGCCTACTCCAGTTCGGGGGAGCGGGGCGGGCAGGTGCTGGAGTTCAAGGCCATGGTCAAGGCCCTGCACGAGGCGAACATCGAGGTCATCCTCGACGTGGTCTACAACCACACGGCGGAGGGCAACCATCTGGGGCCGACGCTGAGCATGCGGGGGATCGACAACGGCAACTACTACCGGCTGGTCGAGGACGACCGGCGGCACTACATGGACACCACGGGGACCGGCAACAGCCTGCTGATGCGCTCGCCGCACGCGCTGCAGTTGATTATGGACTCGTTGCGGTACTGGGTCATGGAGATGCACGTGGACGGGTTCCGCTTCGACCTGGCGTCGTCGCTGGCCCGGGAACTGCACGAGGTGGACCGGCTGAGCGCGTTCTTCGACCTGGTCCAGCAGGATCCGGTGCTGTCGCAGGTGAAACTGATCGCGGAGCCGTGGGATGTGGGGCCAGGGGGATATCAAGTCGGGAATTTCCCGGCACGGTGGACGGAATGGAACGGGCAGTACCGGGACACGATCCGGGATCTGTGGCGGGGCGAGCCCGCACGGCTGCCGGAATTCGCGTCCCGACTGACCGGATCGAGCGACCTCTATCAGGACGACAGTCGCAGACCAGCCGCTTCCATCAATTTTGTGACATGTCATGACGGGTTCACGCTTGAGGATCTCGTTTCGTACAACGAGAAACACAACGCGGCCAACGGTGAGGACAATCGGGACGGCGCCAACGACAACCGGTCCTGGAATTGTGGGGTGGAAGGGCCGGCGACCGGGCCGGTGGCGCAGCTGCGGGAGCAGCAGAAGCGGAACTTCCTGGCGACGCTGTTCCTCTCGCAGGGCGTGCCGATGTTGTCGCATGGGGACGAACTCGGGCGTACGCAACAAGGGAACAACAACGCCTACTGCCAGGACAATGAGATCAGCTGGGTGGACTGGGAGGAGAACTGGTTACTGCTGGACTTCACCCGGCGGGTGGCGAAGCTGCGGCGGGAACACCCGGTGTTCCGGCGGCGGCGGTTCTTCTACGGGCGGCCGGTCCGCGGGTCGGACGATCAGCTCAGCGATATCGTATGGTTCACCCCGTCAGGGACGGTGATGACCGACGGCGACTGGAGTAACGGGTACGCCCGGGCGCTGGCCGTCTTCCTCAACGGGGACGCGATCACCGAGCCCGACCGCCGGGGGCGGCGGATCACCGATGACTCGTTCCTGCTGCTGTTCAACGCGCACTTCGATGTGATCACGTTCACCATTCCCAAGGATTACGGCGAGATGTGGACGACCGAGCTGGACACCGCCATGCCCATCAGCACCGATTCCCGGATGTGCCGGGCGGGCGAGGGGGTTCCGGTGGCCGGGCGGTCGGTACGGGTGTTGCGCCGCGAACCGGGGTGATCCTGGCTTTCGCCGGTCCGGAAAGGTCAGTATGGGTGCTGTGAGAGAGGCCGCCATGACGTCCACATACCGGGTCCAGCTGACGCCCGAGTTCGGGTTCCGCGAGCTCGCCGACCTGGTGGGCTACCTTCGCGACCTGGGCGTCGGGCACCTTTACCTGTCGCCCATCCTGCAGTCGGTGCGCGATTCCCAGCACGGCTACGACGTGATCGACCACTCGCGGGTCCGCGACGAGTTCGGCGGCCAGAAGGGGCTGCTCGCGCTGGCCGGGCAGGGGATGGGGATCATCGTCGACATCGTGCCCAACCACATGACCGTGCCGACGCCGGAGTCGGAGAACGCGCCGCTCTGGTCGGTGCTGCGGGAAGGGCCGGACTCGCCGTACGCGAACTGGTTCGATCTGACCTGGCCGGTGGATCTGCCGGTGCTGGGGGACGATCCGGAACTGGTCGTGGATGGGAGCGTGCTGCGTTACCACGACCACGAGTTCCCGGTCCGGGCCGGGACCGAAGGGCTGCCGCTGCACGAGCTGCTGGTGGAACAGCACTACCGGCTGGTGTCGTGGCGGGATTCGCCGGGGTATCGGCGGTTCTTCGACGTGTCCTCGCTGATCGGGCTGCGGGCGGAGGATCCGGCGGTCTTCGACGCGACGCACGAGGTCGTGTTGTCGCTGGTGGCGGACGGGGTCATCGACGGGCTGCGGGTGGATCACCCGGACGGGCTCGCGGATCCGCGCGGTTATCTGCGGCGGTTGCGGGAGCGGGCGCCCGGGCCGTTGTGGGTGGAGAAGATCCTGATGGACGGGGAGCGGCTGCCGACGGACTGGGACTGCGACGGGACCACGGGGTACGACGCGCTCAACATGGTGACGCGGCTGTTCGTGGATCCCGCGTCGCGGGACAAACTGGTGCGGACGTTCACTCGGCATACGGGGCTGCCGGATGACTACGAGCGGGTCAAATACGACGGCAAGAAGCAGGTGCTGGACCTGTTCTACCGGGGCGAGGTGGATCGGCTGACCGCGTGCCTGGGGGAGCCGGGGCTGCGGGACGCGCTGGTGGAGTTGCTGGCGGCGATGCCGGTCTATCGGGCGTACGTGAATCCGGGGGAGGAACCGGATGAGGAGGCCAAGCGAGTGATCCAGTCGGCCGCCTGGGAGGCCGCGGGGCACGCGGATCCCGCGGCGGTGGCCAGGGTCGCGCAGCTGGTGTTGCGGGGGCCCGCTGAGGCGGTGACGCGGTTCCAGCAGACGTGCGGGCCGGTGATGGCGAAGGGCGTGGAGGACACCGCGCTGTATCGGTGGTTCCCGCTGGCGTGCCTCAACGAGGTGGGCGGGGAGCCTGATCGATTCGGGGTTTCGGCAGCCGAGTTTCATGCGTTTTGTACGGAAATGCGGGCGACGACGATGACGACATTGTCGACGCATGACACGAAACGCTCCGAGGATGTCCGGGCCCGGCTCGCGGTTTTGTCGGAAATTCCGGATGTGTGGGCGGAGGCGGTGGAGTCGTGGGCGGGAGCCGTACGATTCGACCCGACGCTTGATTATCTGGGCTGGCAGACGCTGATGGCGGCCTGGCCCATCAGCCCCGCACGTTTCACGAAATATCTCCTTAAAGCGGCGCGTGAGGCTAAAACCTCGATTTCTTGGCAGAACCGGGAGCAAGGGTACGAGACCGGTGTCCGGGAGTTCGCGGCCCAGGCCATCGAGCTGTGCGGCTACTCGGTCGCGTCCTTCACCGCCGTCGTGGACCGCTACGCGCGCGTCAACTCGCTCGGCCAGAAGGTGATCCAGCTGATGATGCCCGGCGTGCCCGACGTCTACCAGGGCAACGAGATCACCGACTTCTCGCTGGTCGACCCCGACAACCGCCGTCCGGTCGACTTCGCGCGGCGGCGGGAGCTGCTGAAAACCGGCGAGGACAGCTGGGACGGGCAGAAGCTCCTCGTCACCACGACCGCGTTGAAGCTGCGGAAGAGGCTGGCGCCGGATCTGCCGTACGTGCCGATCGACACCGGGGAGCACGCGGTCGCGTTCGCGCGCGGGGATCAGGCGGTGGCGGTGGCGACCAGGCTCCCGTACCGGCTGGAGCGCGGCGGCGGCTGGACGCACGAGACCCTGCGCCTGCCGCCCGGCAACTGGCTGGACCTGCTGACCGGTGTCGAGCACACCGGCTTGATCCCGATGGCTCACCTGCTGTCCCGTTACCCCGTTGCAATCCTGGAGCGGAATACCCGATGAGTCCTATGGGAAATAGGTGAGATATGTACGAAGTCTGGGCGCCCCTGGCGACACGCGTCGAAGTGGAATCCGGGCGCAACAGACGGGACATGTCTCTGGAAAACGGCTGGTGGCGGGCACCGGGGGATGAGCACGGCGTCGATTACGCCTTCTACGTGGATGGTTCCGGGCCGTTTCCCGATCCGCGGACCCGGCGGCAGCCGTACGGGCTGGAGGGTCCGAGCCGGGTCTACGAGCACGCCAGATTCACCTGGGGCGACCAGGACTGGCGGGGCCGTCATCTACGCGGTTCGGTTATTTACGAAATGCACGTCGGGGCGTACACGCCGGAGGGAACCTTCGAGGCGGTCATCGACAAGCTGGGGCACCTGGTCGATCTGGGTGTCGACTTCGTGGAGTTGATGCCGGTCGCGCCCGTGCCCGGCCGCCGGAACTGGGGCTACGACGGCGTGGACCTCTACGCCGTACGCGAGGACTACGGCGGCCCCGACGGCCTCAAGATCCTCGTCGACGCCTGCCATCAGGCGGGCCTTGGCGTGATCCTCGACGTCGTCTACAACCATCTCGGGCCTTGCGGGAACTACCTCTCCAAATTCGGGCCTTACCTGCACGGCTACAAGGGCTCGTACTGGGGCGACGCCGTCAATCTGGACGGGCCGCACTCCGACGAGGTGCGCCGCTACTTCATCGAGAACGCGCTCCAGTGGCTGCGCGACTATCACGTCGACGGCCTGCGCCTGGACGCCGTGCACGCCCTGCACGACAAGCGCGCCGTGCACTTCCTCGAAGAACTCGCCGACGAGGTCGAAGCCCTGTCCACCGTGCTCGGCCGCCCGCTCACCCTCATCGCCGAATCCGACCTCAACGACCCCGGCCTGATCACCCGGTACGGCCTGGACGCGACCTGGAACGACGATGTGCACCACGCCCTGCACTCGGCCGTCACCGGCGAAACCCACGCGTACTACGGCGACTTCGGCTCGCTGGCGGCCGTCGCCAAGGTGATGACCTCGGCGTACTTCCACGACGGCGGCTACTCCACGTTCCGCGGCCGCTCCCACGGCCGCCCCGCCACCGGCGTCTCCGGGCACCGTTTCGTCTGCTGCGTCCAGAATCATGATCAGATCGGCAACCGCCCGCTCGGTGACCGGATGAGCCCAGAACAGCTCTGGCTGGCCGCCGGGCTGCTGCTGACCTCGCCGTTCACGCCGATGTTGTTCATGGGCGAGGAGTGGGGCGCCCAAACGCCGTTCTACTTCTTCACCGACCACTACGACCCCGTACTGGCCGCCGGGGAAGGCGAACGCCGCCGCCGCGAGTTCGAAAGCTTCGGCTACGACTGGAAAGCCCCCGACCCGCAGGACGAAACTACCTTCCTCCGCTCAAAACTCGACTGGTCAGAGCCTGCCGAGGACGGCGCGGCCTCCCTGCTCGGCTGGTATCGCGACCTCATCGCCCTCCGCAAATCCCACCCCGACCTGGCCGACCCCCGCCTCGAACGCGTCCACGTCCGCTACGACGACGACCGCCACTGGCTGGTCATCGAACGCGGCTCCATGCGAATCGCCGCCAACCTCGGCCACTTCCCGGTCCCGATCCGCGTAGCCCCCGGCCACGTCCTGCTCGCCTCGGACGAGGGCACCACGCTGACCGGCTCCGACCTGTACCTGCCGCCCTTGTCACTGGCCATCGTGCACGTGGTCGCGCAGCCGAAGCTCTGACGGGTACGGCGCGAAGTAGGTCTGGCCGCGCACATACTGGGCTTCTTCGCCACAGGCCTGATGCAGCAGCATCGCCGTAGGCACGCAGAGCGGCACCTGCCTGCGCGCATAGGCCGCGATCGCCTCCGCCAGGTCGGCCCGGCGAACGGCGTCCAGCGCGTTGCCAATCATGCCCAGGCATTGCTGCAGCACGTTGACGTTTCGCCGGATGCTCGCCCGCCGGCTGAACGTCCGCTGGAACACTTCGGCGTAGGCCATCCGGGGGTCTCCGCGCCCCCGCTCCAGCCGCAGCGTCTCCCGAGGTGTGCCCAGTCCGGCCTCCATCTCCGGACAGACATGCACCCACTCGACGAACGGATCCAGTTCATTGGCGAGGAATCGACTCTGACTGTGCCCGCCGTCGTACCGGACGGGCTCCCCGAGCAGGCAAACTCGACACGGCGACCCGCGGCCGGACGCCGACGCCCGATCCATGGCGGCCGAAATGTGAGCCCGGTAACGCTTCGTCACCGCGTCCTGCTCAATGAACGACATGGTGACCCCCTAGCTGAGAATTTACTCAAAACCTATTCATGCCTGCTCGCGACGAACCATGCAACCGCGCGAGACAGCTCAGCGCAGCAGGCCCACAATCCGAATGATCGCCTCGTTCATCGAGGTCAGATGCCTTATTTCAGGCGGCAACTCCCGCCAGCCCGGCCCACCCGTCATGATCGGGCTGGGTGGCCGGAGCACCGGCAGCCGGGTCAGCGGCCCCGGATTCCCCGTCTCGGCCAGCTGCGACCAGACAAAGACCACTGCAGGATTCAGCCGCCGCATCGCGTCCCCCAGCGCCGAGAACGGCGTACGCGCCCCCAGTACCCGCACCTCCACCGAATGCTCCGACGCTAGGGCGGCGGCCAGCGCGAACACCGGCAGACTGTGCTGCTCATCCTCGGCACAGGCCAGCATGACCGGCCGGGGATTGATCGGCCGCGCCGGCCGCCCGATCAACGCGGTGAACGCGGCCATGAGCCGCTCGGAGAACACATGCTCGACATCGACCCCCACCCCCGTGGCCGCCTGCCGCCTGCTGATCACCGCGAACGCGGGCAGAACCAGCCGATCCCACGTCTCGGTGACCCCAAACCTCCCCAGCCCGGACTCCAGCGCGTCCGCCACCGACCAGCTGTCCAACGCCATCGCGGCCCGCGCAAGCCGCCCAGCCTCCTGCTCAACCGAGCGCTCCCGGCGATCGACCGCCGGCCGCGCGCCCTCACTGACCGGCCTACCGACGTCCCGCCGATCCACCGGCGCGCCCCGGTCCTCCTGGGCCTTGTCTGGAACCGAGCGGATCCGAAGCGCCGCCTGCGCGGCCTCCGCCGGCGGCGCCCCCGCCTTGATCAGCCGGTTCATCTCCTCCAGCCGGGTCAGATCAAGCGCCCCATAACGCCGATGCCCCCCCGGACTTCGCGAACTCGGACCGATTCCATAGCGGAGATTCCAGGTGCGCAGGGTGGGCGCGGGCACACCGAGTCGCCGCGCCACTGCGCCGATCCCGTAGCTCAGACCACCCTGCGATTCATCCATGTACGCATCCGATCGACCCGCCGCGCTGGGGGCATGACTGGAACGAGGACCAAGATATCGCTGGCACTGATCCGCGGGACGGCGGGCGCGGCTGTATCGGGTTAGGGAAGCGCCGACATCGGGAGTTTCTGCAAACTTTCAAGTCCTTGCGCAAAGTTCTCTAGAGAACTTGCCTCTACCCACTGAAGGGTTTGCGAGGAGAATCGGGTCAACGCAACCACCCTTGAGGTGGGCATTCCAGACCACTGGGCATCAAATTAACACAAAGTCAAATGGACAGTCAATATTTCCTCGGGCAGCGCATGCGGGCGGCTGCGCGGGCATTGCCGCTGATTCGGGCATTGGGCGCGATACGATGCGCGCATGGCCGACCGCAAACCTCCCGGTGGTGTGGACGTTACGACGCCCAACTCTGCGCGGATCTATGACTTCATGCTTGGGGGCAAGGACAACTTCGCCGCGGATCGCGCCGCTGTGGAGGAGATCCTCAAGGTGTTTCCTGAGTCCAGGGAGGGGGCCAGGATCAACAGGAAGTTCCTCGGGGATGTTGTCAGGTTCATGGCGCGGGACCAGGGGATTCGGCAGTTCGTGGATGTGGGGGCGGGGCTGCCGACCCAGGACAACGTTCATCAGGTGGCCCAGGCGGTGGCGCCGGATGCGCGTGTGGTCTATGTGGACAACGACCCGGTGGTGTCTGTGCATGGGCGCGCGATTCTGGCAAACGTGGCCGGGGTTGCCATGATCGAGGCGGATATCGCCGACGGCGAGAAGATCACGATGGAGGCCGCGCGGACAGGCTTGATCGACTGGTCTGAGCCGGTGGGGGTGCTGATGGTCGCGGTGCTGCATCACGTCGCCGATCCGTACGACCAGGTGGCCAAGATCCGGGAGGCGATGGCGCCGGGGAGTTACCTGGTGGTCAGCCACATGTCCGTGGCGGAATCGCGGCGCGGTGACACCGATCAGGTGAACGACACCTACTCCACGGCGCGGGGCAGCGGGCTGTTTCCGCGGACGGTGGAAGAGATCAACCGGTTCTTCGGGGACTTCGAGCAGCTGGACACCGTCGACTTCATCGACGACGCGGTGTTGCGGAGATTCGCGGCGCTCGGCTGGGGCGGTCTAGCCCGCAAGCCCTGAAATTTCCTGATTTATTCTGAGGCGATGGGACACGTCGAGGCGGTCAGCCGGAGCGGGACGTACACGTTCAGCAAGCCCAGCCAGGAAACGATCCGCCTGCTCGCCGGTCTCGGCGTGGAGGGCGACGTGCATCTGGGTGTCACCGTCAAGCATCGCGGCCGGGTGGCCCGCGACCCGTCCCAGCCCAATCTCCGCCAGGTCCACCTCATCCACGCCGAACTCCACGAAGAACTGGCCGAGGCCGGTTTCGCGGTACGGGCGGGGGAGATGGGGGAGAACGTCACCACCCGAGGCCTGGACCTGCTCGCCCTGCCCACCGGGACCCGGCTCCGCCTGGGCTCCGAGGCCGTCGTCGAGGTGACCGGCCTGCGCAATCCGTGCGTTCAGCTCGACAACTTCCAGCACGGCCTCATGAAAGCGGTCCTCGGCCGCACCGAGGACGGCGAGCTGATCCGGAAGGCAGGTGTGATGGCCGTGGTGATCAAGGGCGGCGATGTCCGCCCAGGCGACCCGATCGCCCTGGAATATCCACCAGAGCCCCACATCCGCCTGGCTCCGGTCTAAGAAGCAGTCACTCGCCGTTATCGGGCGCCGTTCATGCGGGCGGTGGTTCTCACCGCACCGGCGCCAAGAACGGCAGCACGTTCTGTTGGGTGCTTTACAGGAGTGCCAGGGATTCGGCCGGGACGTACCCCTCCAGGGTGGCTGAGCCGAACAGTCTGCCTTCGGCGATGGCGCGGACGCAGACGTAGGAGTAGCGGTCGGCGGAGTAGACGCGGATGGAGTCGGCGCGGGCCTGGCGCATGAGGACTTCGTCCCAGTCGTCGGTGATGTCGGCGAAGCCCAGGTCCTGGAGGGGCTGGCGGCGGGCGAGCAGGGTGCCGCCTGCGACTTCGGCGAGGAAGCGGTGTTCGGTGCCGGGCTGGCGGAGCAGGGTGGCGCCGGCGACCTTGATGTAGCAGGAGGCCTTGCCGACGATGTCGGCGTCGGTGGACGCGAAGTGGCGGAGGGCGTCGGCGAGGTAGTGCTCGCCGTACAGGTCGCGGGAGTCGAAGACGGCGATGTAGTCACCGTCGGCGAGGCGGAGGGCGCGATCGAGGGCGGCGCCGCGGGTGAGCGGGCCGGTGGAGTGGACGACCGTGTCGACACCGAGGGGCTGGAGGGATTTCTCGACGAGCCCGGCGTCCAGGCCGTCGGCGACGATCACCAGCTGTTCGGGGCGGCGGTGCTGCCGGGCCAGCTGGGTGACCAGGTGGTCGAGTTCGCGCGCGCTCGCGACGGTGGCGATGGCGGAGACGACGGCGTCGTTGCGCACGCTGGGGACGCCGATCGTGTCCATGATCGGGTCCAGGAACGGGGTGACGGCGGTGGTCGCGCGCCAGGCCAGGTGGGGGTGGGGGGCGGCGCCGTCGAGCGTTTCGGGGGGCTTGGCGCCGGTCAGGCGGAGTAGGGGCGTGCCGCAGGCCTCGATTTCGGCGATCACGCGGGGATCGGCGTCGACGCCGGCGATCACGAGGGCGGGCTGCCGGTAGGCCGTCAGCACATCGTCATAAGTGGATTTATCGGTGGATGACTGCCCGATCAGTGGCTGCCATTCGCCGTCGACCAGGCCGAGCGTGCGGATTTCGGTGGGGCTCCGGCCGTCCAGGGCGGGGATCTGGTTGTGCACGCGGGGCTGGACGGTGTGCGGGAGCACGCCGACCCGGTCGTGGCGCAGGGCGGACCGCCACTCCCTGGCGCGGGCCTCGGTGGTCGCCAGGACATACTCAAACAACTCCGCGGCCGGGAACGCCTTGCCGACAGAACCGGAGGAATGCCAGAACACGGTCTTCACGCCGCGCTTCTTGCACGCCTCCACCAGGTCGCGCAGCGCGCGCGACTGCCCCTCCAAGGCTTCCAGCCAGCGCCCGCCGTTGCCCTGCCGCGGCCCGGGCCGCACCGACTCGACGAAGAGCACGTGCGGCTGGTGCTCCTCCAGCATGGCCTGCCAGTTCTCGGGGCCGAAGTTGGTGACCTGCCGCCACTCGTACCGCATGAGGGCTTCGGTCTGCCGGTCCACGATCGCCGCGACCGTCAGGTACGGCCGGACCAGCGGCCCCTTCGGCACCACGAACGCCTCGGCCAGCGGCGAGGACATCCCCGGCCCGCGGGGATCCGGGGCGACCGCCGGCACGGTGACCTCCGGCACGACCGGATCCGGCGTGAAATCGGAGCGTTTGGGCGCGGGCCGCTTCTTGACCGGCGCCTTCAGCGTCCTGGCGACCGTGCCCGGGTTCTTGGTCTGGATCGCGTCGCCCAGCTGGGACCACCGGCTGCTCTGCACCGACTCCAGCTTCCACTGCGCCACCTCGGTCTGGTAACGCTGCTCGGCCAGGTTCTTGGCCAGCTGGGCGGCCTGCCGTTCGACCGCTTTCAGCCGGGCTTCCGCCGCTTTCGCCCGGGTCAGGGCGTCGGCTTCGGTCCTGGCGGCTTCGTCCAGCCGCGCCTGATAATCCACGAGCAGCCGGGCCAGTTCGGCGGCCCCCGCAGCCTGCTCGACGGCCTGCGCCAGCGCCTGCCGGACGCTCTCCAGCTCACTCATAGCGGTCACAATATCCGCATACCGGGCACCGGAAGACGTCAATACGACACCAAGGGCACCCCTCACCTCCTTAAACTCTTCGGAACACCGATCAGGAGGGATCAGACGTGCGCAGAGGTGAGTGGCCGGCATTCCTGGCCAGGCCGTATGTGTGCGGTGCTTTCGGGCCCTTCGACCAGTCCCGGCTGGATCTGCTGGCCCGCTCGGGGCCCGCGGTCGAGGCCGCGTACGTCACCCGTGACGCCGCCGTGCTGAGTTCGGGCCCGCTCACGCCGTACGACAGCGGGCCGACGATGGCCGCCTTCTCGTGGGGCGACCGGCAGCCGATCGGCGGCGGCGACTGGCTGCGGGTCGCCGAGACCTACGAGACGCCCGGCCTGATCGACGCGCCGGACGCGGTGACGCTGCACACGGGCGCGTTCGGGCTGATCGACGTCTACTACCTGACCGATGGCGACGCCGTCTACTTCTCCGGCCTGATCGAGCCGCTGCTGGCGCTGGCCCGCCGGCCGTACGAGGTGAACTGGGACGCGTGGGCGGCCATTCTCAAGCTCACCTACCCGTTGCTGGAGGACACGCCGTACGCGCAGATCAAGCGGCTGCCGGGGGCGACGGCGCTGAGCTGGTCGCGGGCCAGGGGGCGGCTGGGTGTGGATCGGCGGGCGCCGCGCTGGGTGCGCGAGGAGCTGTTCGACCGTGGCGTGACCGGTGGGGACATCGTGGCGCTGCTGCACGAGGCGCTCAAGCCGTACGAGCAGGTGCTGGTGCCGGTGAGCGGCGGGTACGACTCGCGGCTGCTGGCCAGCGTGGCGGTGGCGCAGCGCAAGGACATCGTGTCGTGGACGACCAGCCCGGACGACGGGCTGGACAACGACATCGACTTCGCCAGGTACATCACCCGCGAATTGGGCATCGAGCATCGGATCGTGCCGCAGCGGGCCGAGGACTACCCGGACGAGGCGCGCTGGGCGGCGCGGCGGCTGGAGTATCTGACCAGCCATCACGCTTGGTATTCGCCGTTCGCCCGGGAAGTCCACAAGGCGGGGCGAGCGGTCGTGGACGGGCTCGCGGGCGGGCCGCTGATGAAGAACTTCCTGATCACCGCGGACGCGGTGGAGGCGGGGACCGGGCAGAATCGCCGGAAGGCGCTGCTGGCCGCGCTGGCCACCGGCGACCCGCATCTGCCGGTGCTGGGCGAGCGCGCCAGCGCCTGGATGGACGACACGGTGAGCGTGGCCTTCGACCAGGCGACCTCGATGGTGCGCGGGCATCGCAGCGAGCTGCCGCTGAGCGTGCTGCACACCAGGACGGCGCGTGGGATCGCCCGTTCCCCGGTCAATCTGGTCGGCCCAGAGGCGACTCCGGTCTTCCCGTTCCTGTATCCGGAGTTCTTCGACGCGGCGCTGTCGGTGCCGGTGGCCCGGAAGGAGGGCGGGCGCTTCTACCGGGAGATCCTGCGGGCCGCCAACCCGAGGGTGGCGTCGCTGCCGTCGACGAACGGCGCGCTGCCGCACCGGCGGGTGCCGCTGCGGTCGGGAGGTCCGGCAGCCCGTGAGTGGAATCACACGATGCTGGTCAAGGCGGCCAGGATTCCCGGGCTGATGTCTCCGCAGATGCTGGACGTGGTCGCGGCGGGCCCGGACGCGCTGGCGGCGTTCGGATCATGGAATTCGCGTTTTTGGTTGCGCGGTTTAGTGCTTTTCGGTTCCTGGCTGGCGGACTATGAGGACGTTCTCGGAGATCTCACGCCTCCCTGGAGCGCTGGTGAGATAACCCCCAGTAACCGCACGGAAACGCCGGAAAAGCCGCTGTAAGGGCTACGTAACCGTTATATGTCAAGACAGGTCAGATGCTATCTTCTGCGGAGCGCCGCTCTGAGCTGCGGACTTGAACAACACTCCTCCCCGTAAAGCGATGTTCGATGACAGTTGCTTCGCCATGCCCAGAGCCGGCTCCTGACACCCAGATGTCACTTGATCCCGGCTGGTACAAAAGGGCCGTTTTCTATGAGGTTCTCGTCCGCGGCTTCAAGGACTCCAACGGCGACGGCACCGGCGATCTGCGCGGGCTGATCGAGAAGATGGACTACGTGAAGTGGCTGGGGGTGGACTGCCTCTGGCTGCTGCCGTTGTACCAGTCGCCGCTGCGTGACGGCGGCTACGACATCTCCGACTATATGAAGATCCTTCCGGAGTTCGGGGATCTGAGTGACTTCACGGCCATGATCGAGGCCGCCCACCAGCGCGGCCTGCGCGTCATCACCGACCTGGTGATGAACCACACCAGCGACAAGCACCCGTGGTTCCAGGCGTCCCGCGAGGACCCCGACGGTCCTTATGGCGACTTCTACGTGTGGACCGACGACCCGACCACCTACGAGGGTGTGCCGATCGTCTTCGTCGGGGCGGAAGAGTCCAACTGGACCTACGATCCGGTGCGCAAGCAGTACTACTGGCACCGGTTCTTCCACCACCAGCCTGACCTCAACTACGACAATCCGGTCGTTCAGGAGACCATGCTGGACGTGCTCCGGTTCTGGCTGGACCTGGGCGTGGACGGGTTCCGGCTCGACGCGGTGCCGTACCTGTTCGAGCGGGAGGGCACCGACTGCTCCGGCCTCCCGGAGACGCACGCCTACCTCAAGCGCGTCCGCGCCGAGGTGGACGCCAACTACCCCGACCGGGTCCTGCTGGCCGAGGCCAACGGCTGGCCCGAGGACGTGGTCGAATACTTCGGCGACCCCCTCACCGGCGGCGACGAATGCCACATGGCCTTCCATTTCCCGCTCATGCCGCGCATCTTCATGGCCGTACGGCGAGAGAACCGGGAACCCATCTCCGAGATCATGTCGCGGACCCCGAAGCTCCCGGAGACCGCGCAGTGGGGCATCTTCCTTCGCAACCATGACGAGCTCACCCTTGAGCAGGTCACCGAGGAAGAGCGCGACTACATGCACGCCGAATACGCCAAAGACCCCCGGATGCGGGCTTACCTGGGCATCCGGCGACGGCTGGCCCCGCTTTTGGAGAACAACCGCGACCAGATCGAACTGTTCACCGCGTTGCTGCTGTCGATGCCCGGTTCGCCGGTCATGTACTACGGCGACGAGATCGGGATGGGCGACAACATCTGGCTGGAGGACCGGGACGCGGTCCGCACCCCCATGCAGTGGAGCCCCGACCGCAACGCCGGCTTCTCCCAAGCCGACCCCGGCCGGCTCTACCTGCCCGCCGTAATGGACCCGATCTACGGCTTCCCGTCGGTCAACGTCGAGGCGCAGCAACAGAACCCGTCGTCACTGCTCCAGTTCACCCGCCAGATGCTGGAAATCCGCCGCCAGCACCCCATCTTCGGCACCGGCGACTTCATCGAACTCTGGTCCCCCAACCCCGCCGTCCTAGCCTTCCTCCGCGAGGACGGCGACGACCGCGTCCTCTGCGTCAACAACCTCTCCAAACACCCCCAGCCAGTCGAACTAGACCTCCGCCGCTTCCAGGGCTACACCCCAGTCGAATGCCGCGGCGGCGTCCCCTTCCCAACGGTCGGCGAACTCCCCTACCTACTAACCCTGCCAGGCCACGGTTTCTACTGGTTCGCCCTGAAGGGCTAAAAGCGAAGCGCCGGGTTGCTCACCGCAATCCGGCGCCGTTCACGTTCGCGATGCTTCTCGCCGCACCGGCGCCAAGAGGGGCTGGCGGCAGTCCGCCCGGAGCAATAGGTCCCTGGGCAATCAGGACGGGGAATTGTGTTAGCTCCCGCGGCGCTCAGTAGCGGGCCGGTTTCTGCCAACTTGTCGAGCCGCGGCTCTGGCGCGCATGCCGCCGAGCCCGAATCCGCCGAGCGCGGGCAGGGACGTCGGGTCGAAGCTGCGGCCGTCGTCGCGAGCATCCAGGCTCACCTCGGGACTGGGTTGTGCTGGTTCGTCGTGGAGGGTTGGCCCGCTGTCACTCAGGCGCGGGTGGCTCGGCGGGTCGGGATTAAGGCGGCTAAGCGGGCCGCGCGCACCGCGATCCGCATGGTGGTGAGGGTGGTGGGGACTGGCTCTGCTGGTTGTCGTGAAGGGTTAGCCCGCTGTTACTGGGACGCGGGCGCGGGCGGCTCGGCGGGCTGGGATTAGGGCGACTAGGAGGGCTGCGCTTACTGCGATCAGGATGGCGGCGGTGAGGGTGGTGGGGGTTGGGGCGCGGCCGATTCCGGCGCCTACGCCGCTGCCGTGGCCTTCCCAGTCGATCAATGAGCGGGAGAGTAAGGCGCCGGCTGTCGCGCCGGAGAGGACGCCTAGGACGGCGAGGATTCCGGTGCCGGTGACGAGGGTGGCCATGACCTGGCGGGGGGTCAGGCCCATGGCCTGGAGGACGGCGAGGTCGCGGACGTGGTCGCGGAGGCCGAGGGCGCTGGCGGTGAGGAGGTTGGCGAGGCCGATCAGGGCCAGGACGACGATCAGGGCGATAATGATCACGCGGATCACGGCCAGGCGGTCGGCGGGGTTGACGGCCTGGGTGACCTCCAGGCCCTGGAGACGGACTCTGACCTCCTGAGCGTCGGCGCGGTCTTTCAGGACGAGGGCGAAGAAGTGTGGTGGCACGGCGTCCTTGGCGGCCAGGGTGTCGATGCCGAAGGAGAGGACCTCGCCGTCCTGTTCTGGTTCGACGACGCGGCCGACGATGTGGACGATCAGCGGGGTGCCGCCGATGGTGAGGCGGACGCGGTCGCCGACGCGGACGCTGAGCAAGTCGAGCAATCCCTGTCCGGCGACGGCTTCGCCGCGCTCGCGGAACATGCGGCCCTCGGCGACGTGGAACGGGTAGGGGGCGGTGGACGAGCCTAACGCCCGGGTTCGCACCGTTCTGGTCTGCCCGGGGGCGAGCGCGTCCAGCTCGACGCCGGGGTAGACGGCCGCCACGGCGGGGTCAGCCATCGCCCGAACGCGCGCCTCGTCGGCGGTGAGGTCCCCTGGGCGCACGGACAGCGCGGCCGCCTGACCGACTTTCGCGGGATTTTTCGCGAAATCGTCGAGGGTGGCCCAGCAGCCCAGGCCGATCGTGATCATCATCATCGGGAGGGCGAGACCGGCGCTGGTCAGCACGGCGGGGACCCGGCGGGTGAACGCGTCCCGGGTGCCGAGGACCAGCGCGGGCGGGAGCCGTACCAGCAGGGCCAGCCGGGCCAGCCGGGAGAGGCGGCCGTGCGGCGGGATGGCGGGAGCGGCCGGGATGGGGGCGGTGCGGCCGCCGCGCCAGGCGGGCAGCCAGACCGCGATCAGCACGATCAGGATGGTGCCCAGGCCGATGGCGGCCAGCTGGCCGGGGGAGGGCGGCACCCGCAGCGTGGCGGCCGTGATCACATGCCCGGCCGCCAGGCCGATCAGGATGCCGAGCAGCCCCAGCAGCCCGTGTTCGGCCAGCAGCATGGTGGAGACCTGCCGGGGCGTGAACCCGAGCGACTTGAGCGTGGCCAGGTCGCGCAGCTGGCCGAGCACCCGCCCGCCGGTCGCGTTGGCCAGCGCCAGCGCCGCCCCCACCAGGCCCGCCGCCCCGAACAGCGCGAGCAGCAGCCCGAGCAGCCGGTTGTCCAGCTCCATGGAGGCCCGCACCTCGCGCCAGGTCGAGATCCGCTGCACCTGCCCGGCGAGGGCGGTCACCGCCTGCTGCACCACCAGGTTGGTGTCCTCGGGATCGGCCAGCCGGAGCCCGGTGACGTTCTCGCTGCGCCCGGACGCGGGTTCCACCAGGGTGAGCGTCTGCCGCAGCGTCCAGGCCAGGCCGGGCGCCCAGTCGGGATAGAACCCCTGGTCACCACTCTCGGCGACGCCCTTCACGAACAGCGCGTGGGTGGCGCCGTTGAGCCCGGTCACGGTGAAGGCGCTGCCGGGGCGCAGCCCGGTGGCCGCCGCGAACGAACGTTCCACGACCACCCCGTCGGGGTCGGCGGGATCCAGCCAGCGCCCCTCGGTGAGCAGCGGCGTGGCGACCTTCGGCAGCGCGGTGGGAGCCTCCTGCAACGCGACCGGCACCTTCCGGCCGCTCCCCGCCAGCGTCGCGGGCGCGCTGAGGTAGGGCCCGGCGATCTCGGTAACCCCGTTCAAGCTCCCCAATGCCGAAATATCCGGCGCGTCCTTGGTGTGGATCCAGACATGCGCCCCATGCCCCCGCGTGAACAACCCACGCCACGGGTTGGTGCCCTCCTCCAGCAGAGTCGCGGCCGTCACCAGCGCCGCCACGATCCCCGCCACGGCCAGCACGGTCAGCGTGGCCTGCATACGCCTGGCCCGAAGATCCGACCGAATCCACCGCCACTCAGCGATCATCGGCCATCTTCCACCCACGGTGAACACCATGTCGCGCACCGTATCTCCCGGCACCGACAATTCCGCATGGGAGATCATCCGCGGAACTCCACCTCCACGGCACCGACGATTCCCCAGGGAAGATCATCCGCGGGACACCCCCCGCCACCCACGATGCCCTAGGAGGATCATCCGCGCAGCTCCACCACATCGCCCGCGGTCCCGGGCGTGAACCGGCGGCGGCGCATCGACGCGTCGTCCACGATCATGCCGTCGGCCAGCGTCACCACCCGATCCGCCTTGCTCGCGACCTTCGCATCGTGCGTCACCACCACGATGGTCTGCCCCTGCCCATGCACCTCCCCCAGGAGTTTCAGCACGTCACGGGTATTGCGACTGTCCAGGTTCCCGGTAGGCTCGTCCGCCAGCAGCAGCTGGGGGCCGTTGGCGAGCGCGCGGGCCAGCGCGACCCGCTGCTGCTCGCCGCCCGACAGCTCCGCCGGCGCGGCGTACGCGCGCTCGGTGAGCCCCAGCTCCCCGAGCAGGTACTCGCGCCGCTCCCGCGCCTCCCGAGGCGACATCCCGGCCAGCAACGCGGGCAACTCCACGTTGTCGGCCACGGTCATGTTGGTGACGAGGTTGTAGAACTGGAACACGAACCCGATCTTGCGCCGCCGCAGCACGGCCCACGCGCTCTCCGAGAGCGTGTCCACCCGCTTGCCGTCGAGCCAGATCTCCCCGCTCGTCCGCACGTCAAGCCCGCCCAGCATGTGCACGAGCGTCGACTTCCCGGACCCGGACGGCCCCATGATCGCGACGAACTCGCCCGCCTCCACGGTGAAGTCCACCCCGCGCACGGCAGGCACCGGCACACCCCCGTTCTGGTAGATCCGCACCAGGTTGAGTGTGCGCAGAACAGTCATGTCACAAGGTCCTCCTGGCAGCGTTCCAGCCAGTCGAGGTCGGCCTGCAGGTGCAGGGTCGCCCCTTCGATCAGCAGGAGAGCGACCCGATCCCCCGGGTCGGTGCGCTCGGCGAGTTCGGTGAGATCCCGCATGAGCGAGAGATAGTGCCGGCGCTGCCGGTTGATCAGCGCCATCCGGTCGGCGATCCCGGTGAGCGGCGCGAGGACCAGCTTCATGAAGAACTCATCGCGCACCCGCGGGCCCTCGGTCGGCTCGTCGACCCAGTTCTCCAGTTTTTCCCGCCCGTCGGCGGTCAGGAAGTAGACCTTCTTGTTCGGCCGGTTGGACTGCTCCACGTCGACCGACCGGACCAGACCGTCCTTCTCCAGGCGCCCGAGCGTGACGTAGATCTGCCCGATGTTCGGCGACGGGTACGCGCTGCCGAACGTCTGCTCCAGCGCCTGTTTCAGCTCGTATCCGTGGGCAGGTTCCTTAGCCAGGAGTGCCAGCAGCGGCAGCCGCACCCGCCCACCTCCGAACGTTACCGAATTGCCGGTTGACGCCCACATTAGCGCTATGCATAACATGCATGCACCTACCTAACACGTATGTAAAGCAAAGTTCACACGGAGGAAAACAAGTGACGCGTCGCACGCTGATGTTCCTGGTCGCGCTGGCGACCGGGTGCTCGGCGCTCGGCGCGCCCGACGGCGAACCTCCGGCGGCGGGGCCCATCACGCTCGCCATCGGCCGGGACACCACCGCCTACCTCCGCCCCCTGCTCGACCGCTGGAACTCGGCCCACCCGGCCGAGCCGGTGACGCTGCTCGAACTGCCCGAAGCGGCCGACGAGCAGCGCGCCCAGATGGTGGCCAACCTGCAGGCGCACTCCGACCGGTACGACGTGCTCGGCCTCGACGTCGTCTGGACCGCCGAGTTCGCCGACGCCGGCTGGATCGTGCCGCTGGATCGTGGCGCGTTCCCGCTGGCCAAGTTCCTGCCGCCGGTGGTGGACACCGCCGTGTACCAGGACAAGCTGTGGGCGGTGCCGTACACCAGCAACGCGGGGCTGCTCTACTACCGCACCGATCTGCTCGGTACGGAGAAGCCGCCGCGGACCTGGGCCGAGCTGCGCGACCAGGCCACGCGCCTGGGCCGGGACAAGGGATTGGGCGGATACGCCGGGCAGTTCCTCCCCTACGAGGGATTGACGGTGAACTTCGCGGAGGCCGTGCAGTCCGCGGGCGGGGAGATCCTCAGCCCGGACGCACGGCGCGTCACCATGGATCCGGCGGTCGCCACGACCGCGCTCGACTTCCTGGTCACCGGGCTCCGGGACGGTTGGATCCCGCAGGAGGCCCTCTCCTTCAAGGAAGAGGAATCCCGGCTCGCCTTCCAGGAGGGCCGGCTGCTGTTCGCCCGCAACTGGCCGCACGCGTACGGCCCGGCCACGCATTCCGCGGTGGCGGGCAAGTTCGCGGTCACCCGGCTGCCCGGCCGGGACGGGCCAGGCTCCAGCTCGCTCGGCGGCACCAACCTGGCCGTCAGCGCGTTCTCCCGCCGGCAGCAGTCGGCGCTCGACTTCATCCGCTACTTCACCGGCCTGGAGAACCAGCGCCTCGTGCTCACCGAGGGCTCCTTCCCGCCGGTGTGGACCCAGCTCTACGACGACCCGGCGCTGATCGAACGGTTCCCCTACCTACCGGTGCTCAAGGAAGCCATCCTCACCGCCAGGCCACGGCCGGTCACGGCCAACTACAACCAGGTCAGCCTGGCTGTCTCCAGCGCCGTATCGGGCGCACTTTCCCGCACCACCCCCGTCGGGGAGACCGTCGCCAATCTGAAGCGACAACTCGGCGAGGTCATCCGCTCAGGAGGATAACCATGCGCAAACCCGCCATACTGCTGATCGCCGCGCTGGCCGTCACCGCATGTGGAGGTGGGGGCGAAGCCACGTCCCCGTCCGCCCCGGCCGGGTCCGCTCCGGCGGCCAAGCCCCTGGCCGGCGTCAAGATCGAGATCGCCGCCAAGTGGACCGGCGACGAGCAGGCCAACTTCGAGAAGGTGCTGACCGCCTTCGAGGCCAAGACCGGCGCCGACGTCATCTACGCCTCCACCGGTGAGGACACCGGCGCCTACCTTGGCCCGCGCATCGAGGGCGGCACCCCGCCGGACGTGGCGGTCCTGCCGCAGCCGGGACTGGTCCAGCAGTACGCCGACCAGAACGCGCTCAAGCCGCTGGGCGCGGGCGTGCAGAAGCAGATCGACGACAACTACACGCCGTACTGGAAGGAACTGGGCTCGGCCAACGGCCAGGTCTACGGCGTGCTGGTGAAGGCCGCGCACAAGTCGATGATCTGGTATCGCACCGCCGCGTTCGAGGACGCGGGCGCGGCCGAGGCCACCACCTGGGACGACCTGATCGGCAAGACCGCGCAGACGCTGGCCGACGCGGGCACCCCGCCGTTCTCGCTCTGCGGCGCGTCCGGCTGGACGCTCACCGACCTGTTCGAGAACGTCTACCTGTCCAGCGCGGGCCCGGAGAACTACGACAAGCTGGCCAAGCACGAGATCCCGTGGACCGACCCTTCGGTCACCACCGCGCTGACCAAGATGGCGCAGATCTTCGGCAAGCCCGACTTCGTGCTCGGCGGCGCGTCCGGCGCGCTGCAGACCGACTTCCCGACCTGCGTGACCCAGGTGTACGGCGAGAAGAAGGCGGCCATGGTGATCGAGGCCGACTTCGTCGCCTCCTCGGCCACCCAGTCCGGCGCCGTGATCGGCGAGGACGCCAAGATCATGCCGTTCCCGACGGTGGGCGACACCGCACCGGTGGTGCTCGGCGGCGACGTCGCGGTGGCGCTGAAGGACACCCCGGGCGCGATGGCGCTGCTGGAGTTCATGGCCTCCAAGGAGGGCGGCGAGATCTGGGCGAAGACGCCCGGCTACCTGTCGCCGAACCGGAACGTCTCCCCGGACAACTACCCCAGCGAGCTGACCAAGCAGCTGGCCCAGACGATCATCTCGGCCGGTGAATCGGTCCGGTATGACATGTCCGACCTGGCCCCCAGCGCCTTCGGCGGCACCGACGGCAAGGGCGAGTGGAAGCACCTGCAGGACTTCCTCCGCGACCCGGCCGACATCAAGGGCACCCAGGAGAAGCTCGAAGCCGACGCAGCCAAGTCCTACAAGGAGTAGGCCATGGCCACCCCCCAACTCCGGCGCCTGGGGCCGTCTCCGGCGATGGCGTGGGTCTTCCTGGCCCCGGCGTTGCTCCTGCTGGCCGCGTGGATGGTCTACCCGATCCTGTACTCCGTCTTCCGGAGCTTCCACGACGCGAGCGGCAACACCTTCGTCGGCCTGGAGAACTACGGCGCGATCTTCAGCGACCCGGCCACGCTCACCACGATCCGCAACAACATCATCTGGGTGGTGGTCGCGCCGCTGATGGTGACCGTGCTCGGGCTGATCTTCGCGGTGCTGACCGAGCGCATCCGCTGGGCGACCGCCTTCAAGCTCGTGCTGTTCATGCCGATGGCCGTCTCGCTGCTGGCCGCCGGCGTCATCTTCCGCCTGGTGTACGAGCAGGACCCGGACAAGGGCGTCGCCAACGCGATCATCACGACCGTGCAGGGCGTCTTCTCCGGCGACCAGGGTTATCCCGGGGCGCGCCCCCGGGAGAACGACGCGGCTCCCGCGGTGCTGCAGGGCGGCGCGGTGGTGACCAAGCAGCAGGCCCAGCCCGGAACCCCGGTGCTGATCCCGCTGGTCGGGCTGAGCCCCGACGCGGTCGCCGGTTTCGCCGCCGCGCAAGCCCCCGCCGCAGGCCCCGGCCTGAGCGGGACGATCTGGATCGATACCGTCCGCGGGGGCGGCGGCACGGTCAACCAGATCGACGCTCAGGAGCGGGGCCTGGCGGGGGTGACCGTCGAGGCGGTCGAAGGCGACACGGTCCGGGCCACCACCCAGACCGAGGCCGACGGCAGCTTCCGCTTCGACGAGCTGACCTCCGGCTCGTACGGGCTGCGCCTGCCCGAGTCCAATTTCACCGCCGCCTTCGGCGGGCTGACCTGGCTCGGCCCGACGCTGATCACTCCGGCGATCATCGGCGCGTACATCTGGGTCTGGGCCGGATTCGCGATGGTGCTGATCGCCGCCGGGCTCTCGGCCATCCCCAGGGACGCGCTGGAGGCGGCCAGGATCGACGGCGCCACCGAGTGGCAGGTGTTCCGCAAGATCACCGTGCCGCTGCTCTCACCGGTCCTGCTGGTGGTCTTCGTCACGATGATCATCAACGTGCTGAAGGTCTTCGACCTGGTGTTCATCATCGCGCCCGGCTCGGTGCAACCCCAGGCCAACGTGGTCGCGCTGGAAATGTGGCGGGTCTCCTTCGGCGGCGGCGGCAACCAGGGCCTGGGCAGCGCGCTGGCGATCTTCCTGCTGCTGCTGGTGCTGCCGTTCATGGCCTTCAACATCCGCCGGTTCCGGAGGGACGAACGATGAACGACGCGACCTTCCAGCGTGGACCGGCCCGGCTGATCGACCGGCTCGGCGGCGGCGTGCTCCAGGTGGTCCTGATCCTGGTGGCCATCTTCTGGCTGGTGCCCACCCTCGGCCTGCTGGTGGTCTCGCTGCGGGCCGAGACGGACAACAACTCCTCCGGCTGGTGGACGCTGTTCACCAAACCGGCGCAGCTGACCCTGGAGAACTACGGCAACCTGCTGGCCTCCGGGTTCAGCTCGTCGTTCTGGAACACCGTGCTGATCACGGTGCCGGCCACGCTGCTGGTCATCGGGATCGCGGCGACGGCGGCGTACGCGTTCGCCTGGATCGAGTTCCCCGGCAGGGACGCGCTGTTCCTGGTGGTCATCGCGCTGCTGGTGGTGCCGGTGCAGATCGCGCTCATCCCGATCGCGAAGCTGTACGGCGCGCTGGGGATCTTCGGCTCGATCGCCGGCGTGGTGCTGTTCCACGTGGCGTTCGGGCTGCCGTTCGCCATCTTCCTGCTGCGCAACTTCTTCGCGGGCATCCCGCGGGAGCTGCTGGAGGCCTCCCGGATGGACGGGGCGCCGGAATGGCGGATCTTCGCGACCGTGGTCTTCCCGCTGGCCAAGCCCGCGATCGCGTCGCTCGGCATCTTCCAGTTCCTGTGGGTCTGGAACGACCTGCTGGTGGCGCTGGTGTACGCCGACACGGAAAACCAGCCGATGACCAAGGCCCTGCAATCGCAGATGCGGCAGTTCGGGACGAACGTCGACATCCTCGCGCCGGGCGCGTTCCTCTCGCTGATCATCCCATTGGTGCTGTTCTTCGCCTTCCAGCGGTACTTCGTCCAGGGTCTGCTGGCGGGATCGGTGAAGTAAGAGGGTTATTCAAGAGGAGCCCGGCGCAGTTCGATGAGTCGCGCCTGCCTGCTGGGCCGTCATCAAGGGGCGATCTCTTGAATAGTCCTCTCAGCCGGAAATGTACGGCATCGCGCGGCGGATTCGTCCGCGCGATGTCGTACCCGGTCGGTAGGCTCCGCGACCATGACAGCACGTCCCTTACCCGAGATCATGGAAGCCGGTTGGGCCAAGGCCCTTGAGCCCGTCGCCGGGCGGATAGCCGCGATGGGAGACTTCCTGCGGCAGGAGATCAGCGAAGGCCGGCAGTACCTTCCGGCCGGGCCGAACGTGCTCCGCGCGTTCCAGCAGCCGCTGGCCGACGTGCGGGTGCTGATCGTCGGACAGGATCCGTACCCGACGCCCGGCCACCCGATCGGCCTCAGCTTCTCGGTCGCGGCCGACGTCCGGCCACTGCCGGGCAGCCTGCGCAACATCTTCACCGAGTACACGGCCGACCTCGGCCTGCCCGCGCCGTCCAACGGCGACCTCACCCCGTGGACCGAGCAGGGCGTGCTGCTCCTCAACCGGGTGCTCACCGTGATGCCCGGCAAGCCCGCCTCGCACCGGGGCAAAGGCTGGGAGGAGGTCACCGAGCAGGCCATCCACGCGCTGGTCGAGCGCGGCGGCCCGCTGGTGGCCATCCTGTGGGGCCGGGACGCCCGCAACCTGCGCCCGATGCTGGGCCAGGTGCCGTGCATCGAGTCCGCGCACCCGAGCCCGCTGTCGGCGCGCAGCGGCTTCTTCGGGTCGCGCCCGTTCAGCCGCGCCAACACCTTGCTGGCCGAGCAGGGCGGATCCCCGGTCGAGTGGAAGCTCCCCTAGGATCACCACCATGAGCGATGCAACGGACACCGGACGCTATTTGCGGTTGACGGTCGATCTTGTCGTAGAGGTCACCGACGTGGCCGCCCTCCAGGCCGCCGCGCTGAAGGAGATCCGTCACCCCGAAGCAGATCTGGACGCCGCTGAGCGCCAGGAACAGATAGAGCTCGTCAACGGTGACGAGACCGGAGCGGCGGCCCTGCAGTGGCTGATCGAGCCGGATCACGTGCTCAGCCTTGTCGACCACATCGACGAGGTGGAGCCCAGGGAGGCGATGCTCGGCGTCGAACCCTCCGACGGCACGCTCGAAGACGAGGACGACGACGACCCCCACGACCACGATCACGACTAGAACACCCGCGCCAAGGGCGGCCCTTTCCGAAGGGCCGCCCTTCGTGTCATGCCATGTGGTCGGCCGGGTCAGCCGTAGGCCCTTGCTCGATGGCCGCGGCGCCGACCATGATGGGTTGCCCGTCTCCGACGGTTGTTTGGGCCATGTCGACCACGTCGGCGACGACGCAGGTGATGTTGTCGGGGCCGCCGCCCCGGTTGGCGAGGTCGACGAGCGTGCGCGCGACGGTGTCGAGGTCGGCGACGGAGGTGAGAATCTCGTGGATCGTGTCCGGCGACACGACGGCGGGCAGGCCGTCCGAGCAGAGCAGGTAGCGGTCGCCGGGGTAGGCCCCGCGCGAGGACATGTCGGGGTTCACGTTGCCGGTGCTCTCCAGCGCCCGCATCAGCATCGACCGCCGCGGATGCTCGGCCGCCTGCTCCGGTGTCATCCGCCCGTCGTCCACCAGGGACTGCACCAGCGTGTGGTCGTGGGTGATCTGGTACAGCACGCCGTCGCGCAGCATGTAGCCGCGCGAGTCGCCGACATGGGCCAGCGCGAAGCCCTGGCCGTTCCACAGCATGGCGGTCAGCGTGGTGCCCATGCCGTTCATCGCGGGGTCGGCCTCCGCCATGCTCTTCAGCGTCTGGGCGGCGGTGTGCACCGCGGCCTCCAGCGCGGCGATCGGCTCGCCGTCCATGGGCAGCCCGGACAGCACTCGGATCGCGGTGGCCCCGGCGACGGCGCCGTGTGGGTGGCCGCCCATGCCGTCGGCGAGGGCGAGCAGCCGCCCGCTCGCGTAGGCCGAGTCCTCGTTCTTCTGGCGGCGCTGCCCGACATCGGATCGGGCGGCGTACCGGAGTCCCAGCGTGCTGTGTTTCATATGCACAGTAAAACATTGGTTGAAGCACTTCACAAGTAGGCATGTCGTGTAGAGTGATGACGTGACTTACGTGAACGCTGGCGACATCGCCCGGCTGGCCGATGTCGGCCGGGCCGCGGTGAGCAACTGGCGTCGCCGTCATGAGGACTTCCCGCAGCCTGTCGGCGGGACCACCGCGAGCCCGCTGTTCTCGCTCGCCGAGGTCGAGGAGTGGCTGCGGCGCAACGGCAAGCCGTACGAGCTGTCACCGGGGGATCTGGCCTGGCAGCGGTTGCGGGCGTCCGGGGATGATCTGCGCCTGGGGGAGCTGGTCGCCGCGGCGGGAGACTTCCTGGAAGGACGCCCGTCCGGGTTGCGGCCCGGGGTCACCGAGTTGCTCGCGGAACTCGCCGACGAGCGGGGGACGCGGGACGCCTTCGAGTTCCTGTGCGAGCGGTATGTCGAGGCGCACTCCCGGCAGCTGGCGGTCACGCCCGCCGAGCTGGCCGAGCTGATGACCCGGCTGTCCGGCGGCGGCACGCTGCTCGACCCCGCGTGCGGGATCGGGACGCTGCTGCTGGGCGCGAAGGCGGCCCGGGGCCAGGAGCTGTCCGGCTCCTCGGCCAGGATCGCGCAGATCCGGCTGCGCATGCGCGGCGTGGACGGCCGCGTGGTGGCGGGGGATTCGCTCCGCCAGGACGGTTTCCCCGGCGAGCGCGTCGACGCGGTCGTCTGCGATCCGCCGTTCAACGAGCGCGCCTGGGGCCACGACGAGCTGGCCGGGGATCCGCGCTGGGAGTATGGCCTGCCGCCGCGCGGCGAGCCGGAGCTGGCCTGGGTGCAGCACTGCCTGGCTCGGGTCCGGCCCGGCGGGACCGTGGTGATCTTGATGCCGCCCGCCGCGGCCTCCCGCCGCCCCGGTCGCCGGATCCGAGCCAACCTGCTCAGAGGCGGAGCCCTGCGGGCGGTGATCGCCATCGGCGGCGGCGACCTGTGGGTGCTGCGCCGCCCGGAGAGCGGGGAACGCCCGCCCGCCCAGGTGCTCATGTTCAACGGCGAGCTGTCCGGCGTGTGGCCCGCCTGGCTGGAGTTCCAGCGTGATCCGCAGGGCGTGCGCATCATCGACCTGCTCGACGACGAAGTGGACGTCAGCCCGCTGCGCTTCGACCGGCGCGGCACGCCCGCGGAGTTCATCGCCGAGCAGGAGGGTTTCCGGGCGGCGGCGAGCAGCCTGACCGGGCCGGATCTGGCCGTGCTCGACGAGCCCAGGGATCTGAACATGACCACGGTGGGGGAGCTGGCCAAGGCCGGGCTGCTGGCCGTGCACCATTCGGCGATGAAGCCAGGCGAGGTGGCCGACCAGGGCGAGGTGCCGGTGTTGTCCGGCGACGACGTGCTGCTCGGCGGTGTCCCCTCCGGGCGGACGGGGTCGGCCGCCGGGCAGATCGTGATCGAGGCCGGGGACGTGGTGACCACGCCCACCGGGACGGTCCGGGTGATCGCGGAGAGCGGCGCGGTGCTCGGGCCCCAGCTCACCCTCTACCGGCTGGATCCGGCCCGGCTGGACTCCGACTTCCTGGCCGGTTTTCTGCGCGCCGGCGGCGGGCACAGCCGCGGCACCAGCCGCCTGGACGCCCGCCGGACGCGGGTGCCCCGGCTTTCGCTGCCGGAACAGCGGCCGTACGGGGCGGCGTTCCGGCGGCTCGCGGAACTGGACGACGCCCTGCGGGCCACCACCAGGCGGGGCGAGCGGCTGATCCGGCTGGGCTTGGACGGTCTAGCCAGCGGACATCTCCTCTAAAGTAGCCGCATGGTCATCGCTGACCGATACGAGCTTGACGACCTCCCCCTCGGTCAGGGTGGTATGGGCGCCGTCTACGGCGGCCACGACAAGCATCTCGACCGGAAGGTCGCGGTCAAGTTCCTCCGGCTGCCCGGCGGGCCCGATGAGGAGCTGGAGCGGCGTTTCATCCGGGAGGCGCGCATCCTGGCCCGGCTGGACCATCCGGGCGCGCCCGTCCTGTACGACTTCGGCACGCACGAGCAGCGGCTCTTCCAGGTGATGCAGTTCATCGACGGCGTCACCGTGGCCGACGTGGTCAGCGAGCACGGGCCGCTGCCGGTGGCCTGGGCCGCCGCGATCGCCGCGCAGGCGTGCGCCGTCCTGTCGGCCGCCCACGCGCTCGCCATCTGCCACCGCGACCTCAAGCCGACCAATCTGATGTTGTGCCCGGACGGCACGGTCAAGGTCCTCGACTTCGGCCTGGCCATCCTGCGCGAGGCCGACGGCGCCCAGTTCACCAGGACCGGGCAGATTCTCGGCACGCCCGCGTACATGGCTCCCGAGCAGATCAAACGGGGCGTCGCCGGACCGCGCAGCGACCTGTACGCCCTGGGCTGCGTGCTGCACGAGATGCTCACCGGGCGGCAACTGTTCACGGGCACGACCGACTACGTCGTCTTCGAACGCCAGGTCAAAGAGCGCCCGCCGCCCGTTCCCGGCGTCCCCCCGGCGCTCGCCGCCCTCATCGAAGCCCTGCTGGAGAAGGAACCCGAACGCCGCCCTGCCGACGCCAACACCCTCTACCAGCTGCTCCAGACCTTCGCCGTGGACCTGCCCGCGCTGCCGGGCTTCCTCGATCCCGTCCCGGCCCCAGGTCTGATGTACGCCCGCGTGGTCGGCCGTGTTCCCGGCTAAAGTCCTCCGGTGACCCCTGACCGGCTTGGCGCGCTCCTTGGCTACCCTCCCACCCCGGTGGGCACCTGGGCGGAGGCGGCCAGATACATCTCCCCCTTGGTACGGGCCGGGGTCTCCATCGAGGACCTGCGCGCGGCGGACGGGATCGCGGACGTCGAGATCCAGCCGAGCGGGCTGCTGCTGGTGACGGTGACGCTTCCCGGTGAGCACGTCGCGGAGCTCGAAGAGCTGCCCCACCTGGCTTCGTGCACGTGGCCCGACCGTCCACGGACATGGGACAACCCCGGATTTGTCGTGAAATATGCGTATTCACGGGCGGTTGCGGTGGCGCGGTGGGGGGCGCAGCTCGAGGTGCCGATGAGCGGGTTCCGGCCGGAGTTGCTGGATGGCGTGGAGGATCGAGGGGTGCTGCGGATGCTGGCCGAGTTGCCCAGTCGCCGGAGCAGCCGCGATCCGCGCTGGGAGGCGTTCGCGGAACGGCTGGCAGGGGCGTACCACGACGCGCATGAGCGGGCCCCGGCGACTCCGGTCGGCGACGAGCCCGCCGGGGAGGTGCACACCGCGCGGCTCTGGCTGGCCCGCGCCGTGCGGGTGGTGCTGGGGGCGCTGTCGGCGGAGGTCCCGCCCGACCGGATGTAGCGTCTCGGCACCTGGGCAACCGTCTCATCCGGGGTGGGGAGTCCGATAACCTCGTTCAGGTGAGTCGATTCGCCCATCCGGCCGGTGACCGGCACGCCGAAGTGCTGCCAGAAGAACGCCCGCCGCACGCCCCCGCCGACCTGAACGCCCTCAATCCGGCGCTCTGGCCGCGAACGTCCGAGCGAATCGACGGCACGATCTCGATCGGCGGCGTGGACGTCCGCGACCTGGTGGCCGAATACGGCAGCCCGCTCCTCGTGATGGACGAGGAGGACTTCCGGTCCCGCTGCCGCGACTACCGCGCCTCCTTCCACGACGGCGACGTGCACTACGCGGGCAAGGCGTTCCTGTGCCGCGAGGTGGCCCGCTGGATCATGCAGGAGGGCCTCGGCCTGGACGTGTGCAGCGCGGGCGAGCTCGCCGTGGCGCTCAGCGTCGGCTTCCCGCCCGAGCGCATCACCCTGCACGGCAACAACAAGTCGGTGGCCGAGCTGGAACGTGCCGTCGTCACCGGGGTCGGGCACATCGTGGCCGACTCCTTCGAGGAGATCGCCCGCCTCGGCTACCTGGCCGACAAGCACGGCGTGCGCCCCAAGGTGATGATCCGGGTCACGGTCGGCGTGGAGGCGCACACCCATGAGTTCATCGCCACCGCCCACGACGACCAGAAGTTCGGCCTCTCGCTGAACAGCGGCGCGGCGGCCGAGGCGGTCCGCCGGGTGCTGGCGCTGCCCTCGCTCGAACTGGTCGGCCTGCACTCGCACATCGGCTCCCAGATCAGCGACACCGCCGGTTTCGAGGTGGCCGCCCGGCGGCTGGCCGGCCTGCTCGCCCAGATCAAGCACGAGCACGGGGTCGTGCTGCCCGAACTCGACTTGGGCGGCGGCTACGGCATCCCGTATGTGGACGGCGACGACGCTCCCGACATCAAGCTGATCGCCGAGAGCCTGCGCGAGATCGTGGCGCACGTCTGCGCCTCCGCCGGGCTGCCGCTGCCCCGCCTCACCGTCGAGCCCGGCCGTTCGATCACCGGCCTGGCCGGGATCACGCTGTACGAGGTGGGCACGGTCAAGGACGTCGAGGGCCTGCGCACCTACGTCAGCGTCGACGGCGGCATGAGCGACAACATCCGCACCGCGCTGTACGGCGCCGAATACACCGCCCGCCTGGCCTCCAGGTCCAGCGAGGCGGCCCCGATGTTGTCCCGCCTGGTCGGCAAGCACTGCGAGAGCGGCGACATGGTCATCCGCGACCTCTACCTCCCGGCCGACCTGGCCCCCGGCGACCTGATCGCCGTCGCGGGCACCGGGGCGTACTGCCGCTCGCTCGCCAACAACTACAACTATCTGCCCAAGCCCGCGGTGGTCGCGGTGTCCGGCGGCCAGGCCCGCGTGATCGTCCAGCGCGAGACCGAGGAAGACCTGCTGAGGGGGCAGTTGTGAGCGAACCGCTGAAGGTCGCCCTGCTGGGGTGTGGCGTGGTCGGCTCCCAGGTGGTGCGGCTGCTCACCGAGCAGGCCGACGACCTGGCGGCCCGGGTGGGCGCGCCGCTGGAGCTGGCCGGGGTGGCCGTGCGCAAGCTGGGCCGAAAACGTGACGTGGCGGTGCCCGCGTCGCTGCTCACCACCGACGCGCACGCCCTGGTCACCCGCGACGACATCGACATCGTGGTAGAGGTGATCGGCGGCATCGAACCGGCCAGGTCGCTCATTCTGGCCGCGATGGCGGGCGGCAAGTCGCTGGTCACCGCCAACAAGGCACTGCTGGCCGAGGACGGTGCCACCGTGCACGCCGCCAACCGGGCCGACCTCTACTTCGAGGCCGCGGTCGCCGGGGCGATTCCGCTGATCCGGCCGCTGCGCGAGTCGCTGGCGGGGGATCGGGTGCACCGGGTGCTCGGCATCGTCAACGGCACCACCAACTACATCCTCGACAAGATGGACTCCACCGGCGCGTCCTTCACCGACGCCCTGGAGGAGGCGCAGTCCCTCGGCTACGCCGAGGCCGACCCGACCGCTGACATCGAGGGCTTCGACGCCGCCGCCAAAGCCGCCATCCTGGCCGGCATCGCCTTCCACACCCGCGTGACCGCGGCGGACGTGCACCGGGAGGGCATCACAGAGATCTCCGCCGCCGACGTCGCCTCGGCCAAGGCGATGGGCTACGTGATCAAACTGCTGGCGATCTGCGCCCGCTCCGACGACGGCCGCTCGGTCGGCGTCCGGGTGCATCCCGCGATGATCCCGAGGTCGCATCCGCTGGCCGGGGTGCGGGAGGCGTACAACGCGGTGTTCGTGGAGGCGGAGTCGGCCGGTCGCCTGATGTTCTACGGCGCCGGCGCCGGCGGGGCGCCCACCGCGTCGGCGGTGCTGGGCGACCTGGTCGCGGTGGCCCGCAATCGCCTGGCCGGCACCCGCGGGCCGTCCGAGTCGGTGTACGCGGACCTCGCCGTGCATCCGGTCGGGGAGACGGTGACGCGGTATCACGTGTCGCTCGACGTGGCCGACAAGCCGGGCGTGCTGGCCACCGTGGCCGACGTGTTCGCCCAGCAGGACGTGTCGATCCAGACGGTCCGGCAGGAGGGCCGGGGGGACGACGCGCAGCTCGTGCTCGTCACGCACCGGGCCAGCGACGCGGCGCTGTCGCTGACCGTGGAGCGGCTCCGCGACCTGGACATCGTCCGGGCGGTGGCGAGCGTGATGCGGGTGGAAGGCGACGAGGCGCCCTAGCCCTTCCGGGTGGCCACGACCAGCCCGCCGGGCAGTTTGGTGATCGCGAAGATGGTGGGGTCGAACTGCGCGGGACGGAAGTTCACGTCCTTCCAGGACCAGACGTCCCCCTCGTTCCACAGGACGAACACGTCGATGGTTCCGAACGCGGTCGACGCCGCGGCGAACGCCGCCGGGTCCAAGGTCGCCGCGAGGCGGGCGACCTCGGCGTGCCGGTCGTCCCAGCGGGCCATGCTGTTGGCGGCGGTCCGGTCCACCGCCACGTAGCCGGGCCACGGCACGGAGGCGAAGAGCCGCTCGTCGACGGCGAGCGTCACCGGCCGCCGGTCCGCGGGCAGGGTCCGGGCCACCGCCCTGGCCACCTGGGCCGCCGGGAACCCGTCCAGGGCGTGCTCGGCGACCGCGAATCGGGGCAGCCTGCCGTCCGGGAAGGGCTGCAGGTGGGCGACGGCGGCGCTGTTCGGGGCGGCGCCGGTGAGCGCGTCCCGGTTGGGCATCCAGGACCCGACCGCGGTGAACATCGTCCAGATGACCAGGACGGCCACCCCCGCCAGCCCCAGGCCGCGCGGCAGCGGGCGGGCGAGCCGTCGCGCCAGGGCGCCCGCCAGCATGGTGATCGTGAGCACCCCGCAGACGGCCAGGATCGGCCCCAGCATCCGGGTCGTGTAGTGGGCGAACATCGTGTGTCCGTCCACCGTGAACCGGGCCAGCATCACCGCGCGGTAGACGTAGAGGCCCGCGATCAGGCACAACATCGGCGTGGCCCACCACGCCGCCCGCCGGTACCACAGCACGCCGGCCAGACCGACGATCTGCAGGGCGGACAGCGGCGACAGCGAGCCGAACGGAGGCGGCGGCTCCAGCAGATCATCGGTCGGGTAAAGGTCCTGGACCGTCTGCCCGCCCTTGGTCAGGATGGTGATCGCGTACGGCAGCAGGTACCAGCCGGACACGACCACCGTCACCGCGATGACCTTCAGCAGGTGGCGGAGGTGCTCGCTCCGGTCGGGCCCGCGCAGCAGCAGGGCCAGCAGCGCGAGCAGGCCGAACGAGCACAGCATGAACGGGCCCAGATAGGTACATACGATGAGCCCGCCGATGACGCCGGCGACCAGCCAGTTCAGCCGCCCAGCAGGCGGCGTCCAGAGCGTCTGCAGGGTCCACGGGACGAAAGCCGCGATAGTCACGACCACGAACGCCTTGGCCGGGTCGTGGAAGCCCGCCAGGCCAGCGACCGTGACGGCCAGGGCGACCGGTGCGCTGACCAGCCGCCGCCAGAGCAGGTAGGCCGCGATGACGGCGACCGACATGGAGATCATCTCGGCGTATCCGAGGAGCCGCCAGGCGGGCACGCCGGACAGGGCCGACGCGCGGCCGATCAGCCAGGGGAACAGCGGCGGGTATTCCGAGGGCACGCCGACGCCGAGCGGGTCGCCGTTCGCGAGGGTCTCCGAGAAGCGGGTGGCCATGGCCGACATCCGGCCCATGTCGCCCGCCAGGGTGCCGAAGCCGTGCGGCGTGCCGTACAGGGCGGTGCGCAGCGTGAGCAGGACCCACGCGGCGAGCAGGCCCGCCGCGGCGCCGCCGACCAGATCGGCTCGGCCGGGCCACCGGGCGGCGACCGCGACGACGACGGCGATCACCAGGCCGCCCACGGCGAGCGGGAGCGCGGCGCCCTGGATGCTCAGCGGGCTCAGATCGAGCCAGCGCGGGAGCACCAGGGCGAGCGCCGAGCCGGCCGCCCACACGGCCAGGGCGGCGATCGTCCCCCCGGAGAATCGGGGGGCGCGCTGGTCCGTGACCGTGGAAACGGGGGTTTCGGCGAGAGTGACCGACATGGAGGAAGAGTCTAGGTGTGTTCGTAGATGTAGCTAGCTATATCGTCTGCTCTGATGGTTGCCGCCGGCGCTGACGGCACCCGATAGGTTCGGCGGACGGAACGGTTCCCAGTGGTCGTGCTCGCGGTGTCCCCACCCCAGGTCGTGGCTGGGCGACGAGTCGCGTCCTTGCCGGTCGTGGCCGCCGGGATGGTCGCTTTCGCGGTGACGTGGGCCGGTTCTTGGGTGCCTTCGCTCTGGATCGACGAGTTGGCCACGGTCAGTGCCGCCGACCGGTCCTGGCGCGGGCTCGGGCTGCTGGTCGGCAACATCGACGCGGCGCTCGGGCCGTATTACGCCTTCATGCACGTATGGATGAAGGCGGGCGCCGCGGAATGGTGGCTGCGGCTGCCGTCCGCGATCGCGATCGGCGTCGGCGCGGGACTGCTGGCCGCACTCGGCCGGCGGCTGGGCACGCCGCGGGCGGGGCTGCTCGCCGCCGCCGTCTTCGCGCTGCTTCCCTCGGTCGCCTATCACGGCCAGAATGCGCGGCCGTACGCGATCGCCGCCGCGGCGGCCGTCGCCGCGATGTGGGCGCTGCGCCGGGCCATGGACAAGCCGGAAAGCCGGGCCCGCTGGGCCGCGTACGCGCTGGCCGTGGCCGTCCTTGGATGCGCCCACCTGCTGGCGCTGCTCGTCATCCCCGCGCACCTCGCCGCCGTCGCGGTCGCGCCATCCCGCCGCGAGGTGCTGCCCCGGATGCTCGGCTGGCTGGCCGCGGGAGCGCTACCCGGCGTCGCGCTCGCGGTCGTCGCGTTCGGGCAGCGCGGCGCGGTCGCCTGGATCACGTTGCCCGACGGCGGCACCCTGTCCAGGGTCCCGCTGGACCTGGCCGGGTCCTGGCCCACCGGTTGCCTGCTCCTGGGGGTCGCGCTCGCCGCCGGTCGGGGGAACGGGCCGCTGTGGCTGTGGCTGGCCGTCCCGCCGCTCGGGCTGTTCGCCATCTCCTACGCCGTCGCCCCCATGTACGTGGATCGCTACACGTTCGTGGCGGCGCCCGCGCTGGCGCTGCTCGCCGGGCTGGCCCTGGACCGGTTCAGCCGCCCGGCGATGGCCGCCGCGCTGGTCCTGGTCCTGTTCCTGGCCTGGCCGGCACACCAGGAACTGCGGGCCAGGGACGGGCACCTCGACGACTATCCGGCGGCGGTCGACCTCATGCGGGCCCGGTCCCGGCCAGGCGACGCGCTGATATTCGCGCACAAATCGATCAGGGAGGGCTTCGTGTACTACGGCGAGGGCACGCTTCCCGACGACGTGCTCCGGATCGGCACGGCACGCCTCGACGGGCTGCTCATTTACCCGGAGCGTACCGGCATCGCCCGGGCGCTCTGCGGTCGCGAACGGGTGTGGGTCCTCTGGCGCGGTGGCGCATTGGACGCGGTGGCGCCGCCGGCCGCGGCCGAGCGGGTCCTGGCGGTCGAGCGCGCGGGCTTCACCCTCCAGCAGGCTTGGCCGTCCACCCGGTTCCCGGGGATCGGAACGGCGCTGTTCACCGGAAAGGGCACGTGCGAGTGATCCTTCGCAGACTCGGCCGCAGGCTCGCGGACAGGCTCGATCGGCGGTACCTGACCCGCGCCGAGTTGACGCGGCTGCTGGCGGCCCGCGACCTGGAACTGTCCGCTCGGCAGGCACGGTTATCCGAACGGGGGGTCGAACTGGCCGCTCAGTTGCAGGAGCTCATCGCTCAGGCGAAGGAACTGGCGGAGGAACGGACGAAGGAACTGACGGAGGAACTGGCGAAGAAACTGGTAGAGGAACTGGCGGAGGCACGGCATCGGGCGGAGCAGGCGTACTGGCTCGCCTGGGACACGGCCGACTCGGTGGAACGCCTGCTCCAGGCGGATCTGCGGTTGTGGCAGGCGATCGACACGATGGAGGGCGACCGTGCGCGTCGGATGGACTGAAGCGGGCGGCGACTGGACGTTCCGGCTCCGGCTGGACCCCGAGGACGAGCTGACCGGCGTAGGCCAGGACGGGCAGCGGATGGAACTGGTCACCGGCGCCTGCCAGGTGAGCCTCCCGGCCGACCCGGGCGAGGTCCACCCCGACCTGCGCGCGCTCGCCGCGTGGACCATCGTCGCCCCGTGGGCGAAGTCGCGGATCACCTTCGACCGGCCGATCTCGCCCAGTTTCGCGCGGAGCCTCGCGGCGGGCTGGGGGGTGGACGCGGGCCCGGTCGACGACTTCCTCAACCGGTACGCGGGAAGCAGGGCGGCGCTCATCTACAGCAGCGGCGCCGACTCGATCGCCGCCGCCACCCTCCTGCCCGACGCCCCGTTGATCCACTTCCGGCGGGTTCCGCACGGCGCGGTGCCGAACCGGGCCAAACACGTGCAGTCCGACGTCCTGGAGCAGCTCTCCCGGCAGGCGGCCGAGCGCGGGCGCGACGTGCTGGTGGTCCGCTCCGACCTGGAGTTCCTGACCCGGCCCTGGCCGATGTTCCCCGAGCACCACGCGGTCGCCGTCGGCGCCATCCTGCTGGCCGGCGCGTACGATCTCGGCGCGGTCGCGTTCGGCACGACCCTCGGCGGGCGCTACCGGATCGACGCCACCCGGTACACGCCCGACGAGCGCCAGTGGAGCGCGGCCGGCCCGTGGGGGCGGGCGTTCGAGGGGGCCGGGCTGCCGATGATGCAGCCGGTCGGCGGGCTCTCCGAGATCGCCACCATGATGCTGGCCCGCCGCTCCCCGCTGTGGGATCTGGCCCGCTGGTGCCTGCTCGGCGGCCCGGCGGGGCCATGCTGGCGCTGCGACAAGTGCCTGCGCAAGCAGCTCATCCTCAGCGCCCTGGACCGCCGGCCGCTCGATCCGAGGATCACCGCCCAGGCGAGCGAGGCGGGCGAGGCCTTCCAGGGCGAGCCGCCGTACCCATCGCAGGCCGTCATCGAGTACGGCGTCGCCCGGCTGCCCGGCGCCGACGCCACCGTCTTCGGCAACGTGGCGAAGCGGTTGCGCCCGACCGAGGCCGGTACGGCCTGGCTGGAACGCTGCTACCGCCCCGCCCTGGACGAGCTGCCCGAGCGCTGGGCCGCCGGCGTGCGGGCGCGGCTGGCCGATCAGGTCGAGGCGATGTCCAGCGCGGACGAGGCCCAGGTAGAGGCGTGGGACGCCGAGCGCAGGCCGGCCCAGCGGGACACCGCCCGGTCCAGGAAGTAGTCGTCGTTCTCCTGCCAGGTGTGGAGCTCGGGCCGCCCCCGGCGGAGGACGTAACCGAGGCCGTGCGCCTGGTAGATCTGGCCGCCGGCCTGCCGTACCGCGCGGAGCAGTTCGCCGTCGACGGTCTTGGGGATCGGGCGGAAGCCGCCGACGGCGTCGAAGACCGTACGGGGGAGGAACAAGGTGCCGCCGGCCACGAAGTCCTGCCGGCTCTCGGTCCGCCAGCGGTGCCGGACGGTGACGTCGGGGCCTTCGAGGTAGATCAGTTCGGCGGGGGCGCCGGTGAGTTCCGCGCCGGAGTAGCGGGCCGCGAGGCTCAGGTCGAGCAGGTGGTCGGGGCTGTACCAGTCGTCGTCGTCCCATTTGGTCAGCACCTCGCCGGAGGCTCGCTCGGCGGCCAGGTTGAGCATCGCGCCCAGGGGCACGTTCCCGGCGCATTCCAGCGTCGTGACCCGAGCGCCGGCCAGCGGGGCGGGGTCGAAGCCGTGGCCGGCGACGACGATCTCCACGTCGACGCCGCGCTGGTCGCCGATCTGGGCCAGCGCGAAGCCGACCAGGTCGGGGCGGCGGGTCGCGAGCAGCACCGACACGCTCGGGAGACGGGTGATGCCCGCGTGCGCGAGCATCGCGGTCCGGCGGAGCCTGATGCTGTGCTCCTCCCGCTCGAGCGGGTCCCGCGGCACTGTTCCGATCAGCTCGCAGAGCGCCGCGCCCAGCAGGGCGCGCTGCTCGGCGGGCACGTCGGGGGCGTGCAGCGGCACCCCGGCGGCGGCCAGGCCGGCCACCAGGCGGGCGGCGGCCAGCGGCTCGGCGTCCTGCCAGTCCACCGTGACCGAGTGGAACGGGCGGAGCCGTTCGATGTCGCTCTCGCCGAGACGGCCGGACCGGGGGAGGGCCAGCACCCGCGTCGCCCCGTCCAGGATCGCGCCGTCGCGCACGGTCAGCCGTACCGGGCCCAGTTCTGGCTCGGCCAGGAACCCGATCGGGTTGACCGACCGCAGGTCCACCAGCGGCTCTTCCCGGTACGCCGAGGGGGAGGCGGTGAGCGAGCGCAGCAGCCACCCGGCGGGGACGGCGGCGGAGAAGTGCGCCTCGACGACCCAGCCGGAGTCGCCGTGCCGGCCGATCCGCAGCGAGGCCAGCGCCCGGGTCGCGAAGCCCGCGGCCGCGAACGGCAGCGGCGGACGCCACCAGGCCGGCGCCTCGACGAGATGCACGACCTGCCGCCGCGACGAAGGCAGCGTGAGCGTTCCGCCGGCGATCCGGAACAGGTCGGCGGGGGTACGGACGACGACGGCGACCCCGTCGGCCACCGCGGGGAGTTCGGGTACCGGCCCGTCCAGGTTCACCAGCACGGTGCTGTCCCTGAGCCCGCCGACCAGCTGGGCGGGTTCGTCGAAACCGGCGCAGGCGACCACCGCGACGGCCAGGTCGCGCTCGACCAGCACCTCGTCCAGGGTGGCGCGGATCTCGGAGATCATGGCAGCAGGGCCCGCTTGACCGCCCGGAGGAACGGCGCCCGCGCCAGCATCGCCCGCCGCCAGCGTCGTTCTCGCAACCGAAGGCGGCCCAGCTCGCGGCGGAACTGCACGGCGCTGCGCCGCCACTCGTTCGACTCCGCCTTCCACTTGGCCGATTCCTGCTTCTGCGCCGCCGCGGTCGCCTTCCACTTGACCGCCTCGGCGCGCCACTTGGCGGCCTCCCGCTCCCACTTGGCGGCGTCGGCGTTCGCGCGCGGCGGCGCGGCTTCGGCGGCGGGCACGAAACCCCACATCGCGCCGTCGGTCCAGCGGACGCCGAAGGTGGCGTGCACGACGTCGTCGAGGTCCTCGTCCCGGCCGACCAGCCGGAGGCCGCGGCTGATCGCCGCGGTCCGCTCCAGGCGGGCGAAGACCAGGTCGGCGTGGCCGCTGAGCACCACGTTCAGCACGCCGGCGAAGTCGGTGTCGGCGTGCGCGGTGAGCCGTTGCAGGGTGTCGGGCGCGGGGACCCAGCCGCCCGGCAGGCGGAGGCGGAACATCGCGGGCGCCGACACCTCGGCGGCGACCTCGGTGAACCGCACCCGGCTCTCGTTCTCGTAGCTCGCCCGGGCCAGCCGGAGGTCCAGCAGCGGGTCGTCCAGCGGCGAACGGCGATCGGGTGTGAGCTCGCGCCACGGGCCGACCAGGGTGACCGTCACGTCGTGCGGCACGCCCGCGAGCACGCCGTCGACCGTGGCGCGCACGTCCTCGAACGGCAGGCCGGCCACGTCCACCACGACGTCGACGTACGGGACCAGCCGGGTCCGCCGGGGATGGGTGCGCAGCCAGCGGAGTTCGGGGATGCGCTCGGCCAGGTGCGGCCAGTTGTAGCGCTTCACCTCCTTCTCCCGCCGGGCCACCGTGTCGGGCCCGAGGTGCCAGCTCCGCGCCGCCGCGTCGGGGATGAACACGGCGCCCTGCTGGGAGAGCCGCCAGCCGAGGTCGGTGTCCTCGCCCAGCACCAGCGACGTGTCCATCCCGCCCGCCGCCCGCAGCAGCTCGGCGGAGACCGTGGCGGTCGCGCCGACGTGCACGTTGTAGGCGTCGACCGGGCAGTCGCGCAGCCCGTCGGTGCGTTCGATGAAGTCTTCGAACCAGTCGTTGCGCTGGGTCAGGTCCCACTCGAAGAGCTTGTCCGCGTACCCGCCCGATACCGCCGCGTGCACCTCCTGGGCGGTCGGCAGCCGCTCGGGCGCGAACCGGAGCGCGCCCATGACCACCAGGTAGTCGGCCAGGTGGTGCCAGCGCAGCTGCGCCTCGACGTGCTCCCTGAACGGGATCATGTCGGCGTCCAGCCAGTGGACGATCTCGCCGTCGGCGGCGTCCGCGCCGCTCTGGCAGGCCCAGGCCCGGCCCCAGCCGCCCGGCCGGCTCTGGATCAGCCGGGTCCTGGCCGGGACGATCTCGGGCAGCCGCAGCGGCGGGGTGTTGCCGTCGTCCACGACGACGACCTCCATCAGCTCCGCCGGATAGCTCTGCCCGGCCAGCGCGGCCAGCGTCAGGTCCAGCTTCTCCTGGCACCGCCAGGCGGGGATGACCACGCTGACGGTACGGCTCGGCCGCCACCGCCCCAGCGCCGGCGGCGTGATGATCCCGTAGTCGTTGAACCGCACCCGCGGCTGGCCGGCCTTCATGGCGTCCCGTCCAGCTCCATCAGCGGGTTGGGCCGGAAGCCCCGCCACTGCCGGGCGGTGCGGTCGTTGAGGAAGGTGTTGATCGGCTCCCGCCAGGTGTGCCGGGCCGACGGCTCGCGGCGCAGCAGGTAGTTCAGGCCGTGGGCCTGGTAGATCCGGCCGCCCGCGCGCCGTACCGCCTCCAGGAGCTGCCCGTCCTCGGTGAGGCCGAGCGGGCGGAAGCCGCCGACCTCGTGCAGGACGCTCCTGGGCAGGAAGATCGTTCCGCCGGCCACGAACGGCTGCCAGGTCTCGGTGTGCCAGTAGCGCTGCACCGTGGTGTCGATCTGCTTGAGGTAGATGAACTCGGCGGGGCTGCCGGTCAGATCGCAGCCGGTGTACAGGTGCGTGAGGTGCAGGTCGGCGAGGTGCCGGGGCCCGTACCAGTCGTCGTCGTCCATCTTGGCCAGGAAGCTGCCCGAGGCGCGCGCGGCGGCCTCGTTCAGAATGGTGCCGAGCGTCGCGGCCGGATCCGCCTGGACGACGGTCAGCGGGAACGGGAAGCCGGCGACGTCGGGGGCGGGAATCCCGTGCAGGTTGAGGATCACCTCGACGTCCACGTCACGCTGCCGGGCGATCTGGGCGAGCCCGAACTCCACCATGTCCGGCCTGTTGGTGGTCAGCAGGACCGACACCGTCGGCGGCTTGGGCACCGGCACCCCGGCTCCGGCCGCGAACTGCCGCCACCGCGCCCGGGTTCCGTGCTCCTCCAGGGCGGTACGGCGCAGCCGGACACTGTGCGCCTCCCGCTCGATCGGGTCGTCGAAGTCGACCGTGCTCTCCAGCAGCCGGACCAGTTCCGGGCCGAGCAGGCCCTGCCCCCAGGTGGGCACGCGCTCCCCGGTCATCGGCACCCCGCCCGCGGCCAGCCCGGTGATCACGCGGGCCGCCGACACCGGCCCTGTGTGCGCCCGCCGCCAGTCCACCCGGACGTCGCGCACGCGCCGCAACCGGGCCAGGTCCGCGTCGGTCACGCAGCCGGAACCGGCGAACCTGACCAGCGCTCCGTCCTCGGCCAGCACGGCCCAGCGGCCGTTGTCCTGAGCGAGCCGTACCGTCCCCAGTTCGGCCCGTGAGACGAACCCGACCGGGTTCACCGACCGCTCGTCCACCGGCGGTAGCGACAGCGGCGTGGACAGATCCACCGCCGCGCCGATCCGGTGCCCGCCGGGTGCGCCGATCCGGGCCCATTCCACGCTCGCCGGTTCTGGCCTGGTCACGACGGAGACGGCGGGATCCGCCCACTCGTCACCGCCGTTCGGGCCGGTCGTCCGCAGGGCCAGGTCGGCGCCCCGGGCGGCGGACCGCTCGGGCACCGGGCCGGCCACGGGCGACAGGGTGGCGTTCGGGTCGCCCGGCCGCCAGTGCGCGGCGGCAGGACCGGCCAGCGCCACCACCGGCTGCGGCAGCGTCTCGAACCGCTGCCCGCCGAACGCGCGGGCCGCGCTCAACAGCACCTCACCCGAGTGGGCCGGCCCGCTGAACCGCCCCTCGATCACCCAGGCGTGCCCCGGCGTGCGATGCACCCGCCAGTCCAGCAGGTTGCGCCAGTCCGGATGTTCGGAGGCCGGGGCGAGCGGCGCGTGCCGCAGTTGCGGCAGGTGCGCGACGGCCACCGTGACCCGTGTCGCCTTGGGCAGCATGGCGTGCATGGTCACCGCACGGCGTAGATCGGTCACCGTCCGTGCAATGATCACCAACCAGGTCGGCGAGGTCTCGCTGATCACCGTGTCCACCGGAATGGCGTCCAGATCCACCGCCTGCACGGCCAGCGCGTCTTCCACGCCGATCGTGCACACGACGGTGTCCGGCCCTGTGGTGAGCTCGAGGTGCTTCACCAGCCGATCGGTCATCGCGGCGCCCTCGCCATGGCGTCCACGGCGGGCGCGAGGCGCTCGCGCAGCTCGGCGCCGATCTCGATCAGCAGATTCGCATGCAGCTCGCTGCGGCTCATCGCCTCGACCCGGTCCTCGCCCAGCGCCGCAAGCACGCTGGTCGCCTCGGCCGCCCGCCGCTCCTCGGCAAGCCGGAACGCCCGCTCCAGCGACTCCACCGACGCCGTGACCCGGCTCAGCTCGGCGCGCAGCCCGTCGATCCGCTTGTCCAGCGGATCGAGGAGCTTGACCGTCTTACGATCCAGCCGAAGCACCTTGCCGTCGGCCCGGCGGATCATCCACAGGGCGAGCAGCCCCATCGCGGCCACTCCCAGCAGCACCGCGAGCTCCACCGCGCGCAGCAGATCGATCTTTCCCGCGATGACCAGCGTCAGCAGGCCGGCGAACACGACGACACCGAGTCCGAGAAGGGCCGGGCGAGTCCAGGAAAGCATCGATAGGGCCTTCATGCTGGGGTAAATGGGACGGTTCCTAACAATAATGTGCGGATCGGGTGCTGGGGTCGTTTCTTTGCGAGGTCAGCGGAACTCACACGAGGCAGCTAGAAGTCCGGTTCTTGCCGGAGAAACGGGTTCAGTCTCTCTCTGATCGGCCTTCGCTGGGGCGTTCCCGGCTCAAGCGGAAGAGCGGATTCTTCCGCCTCGGCTTCCGGCGCGGGCCAGAACGAGGACGACGGGCTCTGCCGTACCCCGTGGGTCTCGTGCACGACGGCGGCGATCGTCTCTCCCCGCTCCATCAGCAGCCGCGCCCGATTCACCGCTTCGGTCCGCTCCAGTACGGCATGCCGCCCATCGGAGAAGTTGACCAGCAGCATGCCCAGCTGCCCGTCGATCATCGCTCGGGTCATCCGATCGAGCGTGGTGGGCGCCAGTGGCGTGTCCGCCGTACAGCGAAGGCGGAAGGGCACCGGTGCCGCGTTCGGGACCAGGGTCTCCACCAGCGCGACCCTCGGGTCGTCGCTCAGGCTCTCCAGCAGCAGGCGCAACTCCAGCGCCCACCCGCCGTGCTCGGGCATGCGTCCGGGGGCCACCGCCGACCAGGGCGCGACCAGCGTGACCCGGACGTCGTGGACGGTGCCGGTGAGGGCCGCGCTCACCGCTTGCCGTACCACCCGCTCCGCGACTCCGGCCACTTCCATCACCACCTCCACGTACGGAACCCGCCAGATCCGGCCGCGGTCCTTGCGCAGGTCCCGGCGGAGCGGGACCAGGTTGGCCAGGAAGGGCTCGACCGCGCGGACCGAGGTGGCCCGGTTGCGCCGCTGCGAGGGCAGGCCCAGATGCTCCGCCCGCGCCTCCATGTCGGGGACGAAGACCGCACCCGCCTGTGCCAGCCGGTAGGCGAACTCGGTGTCCTCCCCGCGCTGGACGGCGCCGTTGAGCCCGCCCACGTCCTGGAACAGCGTTCGGGGCAGCGACAGCGTGGGCCCGGTGCACACGTGATAGGGATTGCGGCTCCGGCGGAGGCCGTCCAACCGGACGATGGTCCGTTCGGTCGAGCTCGGCACCGCTCGTGACAGGTCCAGCAGCGTTTCCAGCCGATCGGCCGCGACCGCGTCGCGCACCTCCGCCGGCGAGACGTCGGGCTCCTCGATGAACTGCTTGGCGCCGATCGTCACCACGTAGTCGGTGAGATGGTGCCAGCGCAGCAGCGCTTCCAGATGCTCGCGGTGGATGATCATGTCGGAGTCCAGGCGCTGGATCACCGCGCCCTCCGCCACCGCCACGCCCGTGTTCAGCGCGTGGGCGGGGCCCCAGCCGTCCGGCGCCGACCGGATCAGCCTGGTGTTCCCCGGCCGGATCTCGGGCAGGCGGAGGGGCGGGTCGCTCGCGTCGTCCACGACGATGACGTCAAGCAAAGAGTCCGGATAGCTTTGTGAGGACAAAGCGGCGAGTGTCAGATCTAGACGGTGCTGCCCGCTATGCGCGGGTATGACAACGCTGACCGGCAGCGTCGGAGTCCAATGGCCGAGCTCGGGAGGGACTAGCGGGGAGTAGTCGTTGTGGCGGATCCTCGGCCGGGCTACGTTGCCCGTCACAATTGAAACTCCCTCAGTCAGCAGGCGGTCATCGATCAAGACTAGTCAAGAATCCTTGGAGTTCTCTAAGAGCGCTTCCCGGCGGTCCGCACGTCCCATCAGGTGGACAACGCTCTCCGCCGCCCGGCCCGTTGGGCCTAGACTCTTTTCCCAATACCGCAGGTAGCACGCGCGTGCGATGCCGCGCAGGAGGAGCGATCATGTCCAGGGCTTGGCGTGGCCTCATCGAGGAGTACCGTGACCGGCTTCCGGTGAGTTCGGCGACGCCCGTGGTGACGCTGCTGGAGGGCGGCACGCCGCTGGTTCCGGCGCGCCGGGTCTCCGAGCTGGTCGGCTGCGAGGTCCACCTCAAGGTCGAGGGCCTCAACCCGACCGGGAGCTTCAAGGACCGGGGCATGACCATGGCCATCAGCAAGGCCGTGGAGGAGGGCGCTCAGGCGGTCATCTGCGCCTCCACCGGCAACACCAGCGCGTCCGCGGCGGCGTACGCGACCAGGGCCGGGCTGACCTGTGCCGTGCTGGTCCCGCGCGGGAAGATCGCGATGGGCAAGCTGGCCCAGGCGCTCGTGCACGGCGCCAAGCTGCTGCAGGTCGAGGGGTCCTTCGACGACTGCCTGGAGATGACCAAGAAGCTGGCCGAGAACTACCCGATCGCGCTGGTCAACTCGGTCAATCCGTACCGGTTGCAGGGGCAGAAGACAGCCGCGTTCGAGATCGTGGACGCGCTGGGCGACGCGCCCGACGTGCACTGCATCCCGGTGGGGAACGCGGGCAATATCTCGGCATATTGGATGGGATACCGGGAATACGCGGCGGACGGCCTCGCCAGCAAGCGGCCCAGAATGTTGGGGTTCCAGGCGAGCGGGGCGGCGCCGATCGTCAACGGGGCGCCGGTGACCCACCCGCACACGATCGCCACCGCGATCCGGATCGGCAACCCCGCCTCCTGGCGGCTCGCCGAAGCGGCTAGGGACGAGTCGGGCGGCGACATCCAGGCCGTCACCGACCGGCAGATCGCGGCGGCCTACAAGCTGCTCGCCCAGGGGGAGGGCGTGTTCGTCGAGCTGGCCTCGGCGGCCAGCGTGGCGGGGCTGCTGCAGGCGCACGAGCGCGGGCTGATCAACCCCGGCGAGCGGATCGTCTGCACGGTCACCGGCAACGGACTCAAGGACCCGGACTGGGCCATCTCGGGCGCGCCCACCCCGGTCACCATCCCGATCGACGTGTACGCGGCGGCGGCCGCACTGGAACTTGCCTGACGGGGAGACGCATGCCAATGAGCGTTCTGGTCCGGGTGCCCGCGACCAGCGCCAATCTGGGACCCGGATTCGACAGCCTGGGACTCGCACTCGATCTGCACGACGAGGTCGAGGTCGAGCTCGCGGGAGACGACGTCGAGATCGAGATCGACGGCCACGGGGCGGGGGAGGTGGACCCCGGCGAAGGCCACCTGATCATCTCCACCATGCGGGCGACCTTCGACACGCTCGGCGTCGACCAGCCCAAGGGCATCCGGCTGCGCTGCCGCAACCGCATCCCGCACGCCCGCGGCCTCGGCTCGTCCTCGGCCGCGATCGTGGCGGGCGTGCTCGCCGCCCGCGCGTTCGCCGACGCCCCCGGGTTCGACGACGCGTGCGCGCTCGAACTCGCCGCCCGGATCGAAGGCCACCCCGACAACGTCGCACCCTGCCTGTACGGCGGCTTCACCATCGCCTACACCGCCCAGGGCACGCCGAAGGCGGTCACCCTGCCCGTGCACGAGGACGTGCGGCCGGTGGTCCTGATTCCCGATTTTCGGCTGTCCACCGAGGAGGCCCGGGGCCTGCTGCCCGCCACCGTGCCGCACGCCGAGGCCGCCGCCAACGCCGCCAGCGCCGCGCTGCTGGTGCACGCGCTGACCCGGCGGCCGGATCTCCTGCTGACCGCCACGCAAGACCATCTTCATCAGAAATATCGCGCGCCTGCCATGCCGCGCACCGCTGACCTGGTAGAACGTCTGCGCTCTGCCGGGGTCCCCGCGGTAGTCTCAGGAGCGGGGCCCACGATTCTTGCGTTTTCCACCGGGTCTGCGCAGGATTTGATCGCGCCAGAAGTGGGTAATGACTGGCACATCCAGCCGCTGAACATCGACCCGGTGGGTGCGTTCGTTCAGTTTCCTGAGACACGCTGATGCCTCTTCGACCTTCAGGGAATAGCTGTGTGCGCTGGTGATGTTAGGCTGATAGCCGCACCAGGTGCCCCCGTGTTGGGTGCGTGCTTGTCATTCGCACATCTCCGCACTTCGCTTCGCCGAAGCAGTGGGGATTTCCCGGAATCTGCCTCCTCCAGTCGCTCACGCGGTCAGGGGCGGTGTATTCGGAGACATGCGCGTTCGAACCACCTCGACATCTGGTCGGTGGTGGCAATCCGGGGGGATTCCCCCGGGCCTCTACCGCTCGTGAATCTCGGTACCCAGAGGGATCCATGCATGAGGTTCGCGAAGCCCGACCCGGTCTGTCCCGCCGGGTCGCACCACCGGGACGCCTGGACGAACAAGCCCGGCGCCCGACCCCTGGGAAGGACCATTAGTTGAGCGACACCACCGAACTCCTCGCCGACGCACCCGCCGGCGACGCCCCCACCGCCGCCGCGGCGCGCTCGCCGCGTCGTCGCTCCGGCACCGGCCTGTCCGCCATGGTGCTGCCCGAGCTGCAGGCCATGGCCACCAGCCTCGGCATCAGCGGCACCGGACGGATGCGCAAGAGCCAGCTCATCGCGGCCATCCAGGAGAAGCAGGGGGGGGCCGCGGCACCCGCGGAGGCGAAGCCTGCGGAAGCGGCGCCGGCTGAGCGCCCCACCCGTGCCCGCCGGGAACGTTCCCGGGCCACCGCCGCTCCCGAGCAGGCCACGCTGCCTGTCGCCGAGCCCCGCCCGGAGCCGGAACCCGTCGCTCTGGAGCGCGTGGACAGCGCTCCGGCGGCCCAACCCGCCGTCCAGTCCGCCGTACAGTCTGCGGCCCAGCCCGTCGTGCAGTCCGCGCCCGAGCCGCAGGCCGCTCAGGCCGCTCCGGCTCAGGCCGCGCAGACCGAGGTCACGCACGGTGACTCCCGCGACAGCCGGGGCGAGCGGATGAACGACCGCCGCGAGCGCCGGGGACGCAACGACCGCGGGGAGCGCGGCGACCGCCGTGACCGCGGGGACCGGGGCGACCGCACCGACCGTGCGGACCGCACCGAGCGCACGGACCGTAACGACCGCACCGACCGGGCCGATCGCACCGAGCGGATCGACACGCGCGCGGCCGACAGCGGCGACAACCGGGGCCGCGACCGTCAGGACACCCGGCAGGACAGCCGCCAGGACCGCCAGGGCGGGCCTGGGCAGGACGACGACCCGCGCGGCCGTCGGGGCAGGTTCCGGGAGCGCAACCGCCGTGGCCGGGACCGTTTCGGCGACAGCAACGAGCCCGTGGTGAGCGAGGACGACGTCCTCATCCCGATCGCCGGCATCCTCGACATCCTGGACAACTACGCCTTCGTCCGGACCAGCGGCTACCTGCCCGGCTCCAACGACGTCTACGTCTCGCTCGCCCAGATCCGCCGCAACGGCCTGCGCAAGGGCGACGTCATCACCGGGGCGGTCCGCCAGCCCCGCGAGGGCGAGCGCCGGGAGAAGTTCAACGCGCTGGTCCGCCTCGACACGGTCAACGGCATGGAGCCCGACCAGGCCAGGCAGCGGCCCGACTTCAACAAGCTCACCCCGCTGTATCCGCAGGAGCGGCTCCGCCTGGAGACCGAGCCCAACATCATGACGACGCGGATCATCGACATGGTCTCGCCGATCGGCAAGGGCCAGCGTGGTCTGATCGTCTCCCCGCCCAAGGCGGGCAAGACCATGGTGCTGCAGGCCATCGCCAACGCGATCACCCGCAACAGCCCCGAGTGCCACCTGATGGTCGTCCTGGTGGACGAGCGTCCTGAAGAGGTCACCGACATGCAGCGGTCGGTGAAGGGCGAGGTCATCCACTCCACCTTCGACCGTCCGGCCGAGGACCACACCACGGTCGCCGAGCTGGCCATCGAGCGTGCCAAGCGCCTGGTCGAACTGGGCCACGACGTGGTCGTGCTGCTCGACTCGATCACCCGTCTGGGCCGGGCCTACAACCTGGCCGCCCCGGCGTCCGGGCGCATCCTGTCCGGTGGTGTCGACTCGACCGCGCTCTACCCGCCGAAGCGGTTCTTCGGCGCCGCGCGCAACATCGAGAACGGCGGCTCGCTGACGATCCTGGCCACGGCGCTGGTGGAGACCGGCTCCAAGATGGACGAGGTCATCTTCGAGGAGTTCAAGGGCACCGGCAACATGGAGCTCAAGCTCAGCCGCTCGCTCGCCGACAAGCGCATCTTCCCGGCCGTGGACGTGGACTCCTCCAGCACGCGTAAGGAAGAGATCCTGCTCGGCAAGGAGGAGCTCCAGGTCGTCTGGAAGCTGCGCCGGGTGCTGCACGCGCTCGACATGCAGCAGGCGCTGGAACTCCTGCTGGAGAAGATGAAGGAGACCAAGTCCAACGCCGAGTTCCTGATGCAGGTCCAGAAGACCACCGTCAGCAACGACCGCGACTAGTTTCACTCCGAGAGACGCCCCGGGTGCTCGCCACCCGGGGCTTTTTTCGTGGGTACGGCCCTCCGTCCGCCTCACTCCCGAAGACGCCCCCGGTGTCACCATTCGGGCTTTCGCGGGTCCACCCCTCCGATCCGCCCGGATGTGACTTAGGAGCCAGCCCTTGGGGTCCCAGGCGTGATTGTCATTGGTGTGCCGACCAGCCTGGCAATGCCCGGCCATGTCCGAGCTCTCGGACGTGATTGTCATGGGTGGACCCTGGGGACAGCTCCAGGGTGGAGACGCCCGCTCGCTCCATTCCGCCGCGCCAGGAGTGCTTGCCATGCTGCACAAGCTGTATATGTCCGGTTTGCGGGAGGCGAGATGAGGACGGCCGATCAGGAGAGTTCCGCAGGCGCGTTCGGGGCCATTGGTGGGGACTCGGGTGCGGGGCACCATCGGAGCGGAGGTTCGGCCGCCACGGGCGTGGTGGAGCGGGGGCCGCTCCGGGATCGGGTGCCGTTCGGGCGGTGGGGGCCGCTGGGGGTGGCGGTCGATCCGGCGACCTGGCGGGCGGTGCCGTACCTGCTGGGGAGCATCGTGCTCGGGGGGTGCTACTTTGTCGGGCTGGTTTTCGCGATTCCGGTGTCGGTGGCGTTCATAGTGGTCTGGGTGGGGGTGCCGATGCTGGTGCTCACCATGTTCCTGTGGCGGTGGGCGGCCATGTTGGAGCGGCGGCTGGTGCGGTGGTCGTTCGGGGTGAAACTGGAGGATCCCTACCGGGCCCGGCCGGAGCGTGGGTTCTGGAACCATGTCGGGTGGCTGTTCGGGGATCCGGCCACCTGGAAGGACCTGGGATACCTGCTGCTGCTGTTCCCGGTGGGGATGGTGGAGTTCGTCGCCTCGATGGTGTTCTGGAGTGTCTCGCTCGGGCTGATCGTCGGTCCGATTCCGATCGTGCTCGGCGACGAATGGCTGTCGATCGGCGAGTTCGAGGTGGACACGGTCGCCGAGGCCGTTCCGGTGACGATCCTCGGATTCGCGCTGGTCTTCGCCGGTCTGTACGCGATACGCGGCCTGGCCTGGCTCCACGGCGCCCTGGCCCGGCTGCTGCTGGGGGCCGACGAGACCAAGGTGCTCGCGGCCAGGGCCGACCGGTTGCGGGCCAGCAGGGCCAGGGGCGTGGACGCGGCCGAGACCGAGCGCCGCCGGATCGAGCGGGACCTGCACGACGGCGCCCAGCAGCGGCTGCTGGCGGTGGCGCTGGATCTCGGTCGCGCGCAGGCCAAGATGGACGCCGATCCGGAAGCCGTCCGGGAGCTGCTGGCCAGCGCGCACGCGGGCACCAAGGCGGCGATCGCCGAGCTACGGGATCTGGCGCGGGGGATCTATCCGGCGATCCTCACGGATCGGGGGCTCGACGCGGCGCTGTCGTCGCTGGCCGGGCGGGCCCCGGTCCGGGTGGACGTGTCGGTGGAGATCACCGAGCGGCCGCCGCCGGCCGTGGAGAGCATCGCCTACTTCATCGTGGCCGAGTCGCTGACCAACATGGCCAAACACGCGGCGGCGACCGAGGCGCGGGTGCACGTCAGCAGGCAGGATCTGCGGGTGGTGGTGGAGGTGGCCGACAACGGGGTCGGCGGGGCGGTCACCGTACCGGGGGGTGGGCTGGCGGGGCTGGCCGATCGGGCCGCGACCATCGACGGGATCGTCATGGTGGACAGCCCGCCCGGCGGGCCCACCCTGGTCCGGGCGGAGCTGCCCTGCACGTGGTGAGCCCTAGGCTGGACGGCATGCGGGTCGTGATCGCGGAGGATTCCGTACTGCTGCGGGAAGGGCTCACGCGGCTGCTCGCCGATGGCGGGGTGGATACGGTGGCGGCCGTCGGGGACGGGCCCGCGCTGGTGGCGGCGGTTGAGGAGCACCTGCCCGACCTGGCGGTGGTCGACGTGCGCATGCCGCCCTCGCACACCGACGAGGGGTTGCGCGCCGCGCTGGAGGTGCGGGCGCGGCGGCCGGGCTTCCCGATCCTGGTGCTGTCGCAGTATGTCGAGGAGCGGTACGCGACCGAGCTGATCGGTGGCGGCGCCGCCGCCGTCGGATACCTGCTCAAGGAGCGCATCTCCGACGTCGCGGAGTTCTTCGACGCGGTACGGCGGGTGGCCGGGGGCGGGACGGTCATCGATCCCGACGTGGTCGTGCAGCTGCTGAGCCGTCGCCGCCTGCCGAGGGAACGGCTGAGCGGCCGGGAGAACGAGGTGCTGGGACTGATGGCGGAAGGGCGCTCCAACAGCGCCATCGCCGCCCGGCTGGTCATCTCCGAGGGGGCGGTCGAGAAGCACATCTCCAGCATCTTCCTCAAGCTCGAACTGGATCCCGCCCCGGACGATCACCGCAGGGTGCTCGCCGTGCTCGCCTATCTGGGGCATTGAGACGGGGCATCGGGTTGGACGCCCCGGCGAGGCGGGGCAATGGGTGGAGCATCGAGCATCGAGCGTCGATCGGTGACAAGCGTCTGGTCATCGATATGCTCGTCGGCGACGCCCAACGAGTCATCGACTATGCCGCGCTCGGATTCGCCGTCTCCCAGTCCGTCCCCGACGACGTGGCCGACGACACCAGCGGCTGGTCAAGACCGGCTGCCTCGCACGGTTCGGTCCTCCAGAGCTGACATGACCACATCCTCATGTGCCACGATCACGGCGGTTCATCAGCCCGGCTTGCTTCCTCGCCTATCCACGATCGGAGGACTGGCGGCTGCCGGAACATGGGGGAAGCTCACGCACGTCCAGATCGCCCGCCACGATTACCAGCACCGGTGCCCGCCTGGCGCGTGTTGCGTACCCGGCCGCTTGGTGGTGGTTGTCGCTCCCCGTCCACCTGATCCACGGGCGGACCATGACGATCGGAGAGGTGCGGATCGAGGGTCCCGATCGGCAGCAGCATCGTGTTGGGCGGGTCCTGCGCGACTACAATCTGTAGCCTCAGCGGGCATGCGTGTCGACCCGGCGGGGGTATCTGTGTGCCCGCGGGTGTCTGATTCCGGCCCGTCGGACCGAGCTACCGGCGCATGGGGCGTGGCTGGACGCCGAGGTAGGTCAGGGCCCACTGGTTGGGGCCGACCTTGCGCAGTTCGTAGCGTTCGGGATGGATGGCCCGGTCGCGATTGTGAAAGCCGCAACAAGGCGCCAGCCGATCCAGGTTGGTCTGACCGCCGACGACCCACGGATCGATGTGGTCGATCTGACACAGGCGCGCGGGGATCGGGCAGCCCTGCGCGATACATGTCGCGTACGTGCTGAACAGCGCACGCCGCTGGGCCGGGGTGGCCAGCCGGACCGCCCGCCCCACGTCCAGCACCTGTCCCTCGGCGCTCAACACCATCCGCACCATTTTCGAGGTGCGAGCCAACCGATGAATATCGCCGACCGGCAACAGATGCCCGGTAGCCAGCAACAACCCCGGCAACATCCGCCCTGGCGCACCCAGCCCAGCGCCCGCCAGGCCTGCCGCCCGCATCCTGGCCGCACCCAGCTCAGCCGGGTCCGACCGGCGCGGATCCTGCCCGCGCGGATCCTGCCCGGTCGTACCGGTGCGAGTCGGATCGGTTTGGGCTGTGTCGGTCGTTTCGGTGTCGGTCGTACTGGATGTTGGGGATGGGTCATCGGGGCGGTTGCTCGGCGAGGGGGCGCTCTTGGGCGTGGCAGCGGGGGTGGATGTGGGCGTGGATGCGGGTGGGTCGTCGGGGAGGGATTCGGCCCGGACCAGCACCAGCAGCTCAGTGGTGACCTTGCAGGTCAACAACGCATCCAACGCATCAGCGTTGCGCACCCGCAACGGACGGTCATCGCCCTCGGCGCGGGGACGGGCGTAGGCGTCCAGCCACGCGCGCAGCCGGGCGCCGGCCTCACGCGGCAACAAGAACCGACCCTGCAACCCACCACCGGCACTCTCACTGACCAACAAGAACCGGTCCGTGTCCAGCTCACGGGTCTCCCTGTCCACGGTGCCCGGATTGAGAATTTCCCGCAGATAGCGGCCTGCCCGGGCAACCTCAGCCGGGGTCGCCTGATCGGCCAACTCCACCAAGATCGGCTCGGCCAGCCTCGCCTGCTCATCGGTCAGGTCGGCCACTGCGGCGCAGATGGTGGACGCCGTTCCCTCCGTCATAGTGCCCACGGTGAACCGCTCGCGGACGACATCCAGTCGGTCCAACTGAGTGGCCAGCTCGAGCAACCGGCTGGCGGCAGGTGCGGCCATCCCACCCGCTGAACGCAGCCACATCCGCGTCGAGGCATGCCCATGGGTCTTGACCCGTCCGGTCGCGTGGACCTGGCTCACCCGTGCCGCGATCGCCGCCGTGACCCGGTCCCGGGCAGCCAGCAACTCTTTGGCCTGCGCCACGCAAATGTCGGCATCGTCGGGGATCTCGGCCGCCGCCAGCGCCTGAGCTGCGGACACGATCTGCTCGATCAGCACCGTGATCGGCATCTCGGCTGATCCCGCTGCGTGTCCTTGATTCCCCTCGGATCTCTCCTGTGTTTCGGACTTCTCCTGTCTCTCGGGCTCCTCGGGTCCGAAACCTGGACGGGGCATGCATGCCTCGTCCGGTTCCATGCCAGGCGTGGCTGCGGAGTCGGGGCGCGGGGCGGAGAACGTGGGCGGGATGCCAGGCCAGCCCGGTAGGGGAAGACGGGGACGGGCAAGGCCGAATAGGGGGACGATCGGTTCGGGGTGGGCCAGAGACTCAGGGCGAGCCGGGGGCTTGGGGTCGATTAGGGGTTCGGGGTGGGGTAGGGCGGAGAGGGGTAGGGTAGTGGTCATTTGGTTCTCCTCCCTCCGGTAACAGCCGTCTCAATTTTCGCTCATCTTGAGCGAATGTACGAACGACATTAGGAGCAAATGGGGCATATCTTTGAAGATTTCGAAGATTTATTTGATTCCGGTAAGGCAGACTGGCCCGCCCTCACGTTCGCCGAAGTAGAGGCCGCTGAATCGGCGACCTGCTGATCGCCGTGGAGCTCCGAGGTCAAGGGCGGCCGCAGCCGTCGCGGCAGCGATGCGCAGCACCCTTGGGTCCGGAGAGAGCGGCCTCTACCATGCGCCTCCACCACTGCTGTCCACCGTGGCATCGCGACCACGAATCCGAAGACCCAAAAGATCAACAAAGTGGGTCCATCTTCACGCGTCGCGCGTGCTCCAGATTCAGGCTCTGGCACAATTTCGGCCGCATGTCGGCGCGTCCCCCGCGTCCAGCGGGATCACATAGGAATAGGCGCCCGACGGCGAAACCGATCCGCTGCCCGGCAGATAGGCCACGCCTGACGTGCCGGAACACCGTCGCGCTCGGCGTCGGCGACGACTTGCGCGCCGGGAGGTCCGGTGGCTAGTCCGACACCGTCTCGGCTGGTGGATCGAGTGGCACAGGCAACAGCGGAATCGCCTGCGCCGGTGTCGAGGTCACCACCAGCAACACGGTGATCATCATCGACAGCAGGGCGTACGGCAGACGCTTGATCGAGCGGTAGCGGAGCATTCCGGTTCCTCCGAGGCCTCGGCGCGCCGGACGGTCCGCGCGCGGGGAGCTTCCTCAGGGTCTCGGTATCCGGGACCGGGGACCTCGTGGCGTACCCGTCAAGGTGCCCCCGCCCTGCTCTGGTCCGCTGGCCACCTCCACTCCAGGCGAGCCGGTCACCCCGCCAGAGTCGGGAAACCGAAAACGGACTGATAGACGCTGACGAAGCGCTCAGCAGTTCGTAACCCCAAACCACAACCCCAAGGATCAGCGGAGGTGGGAGCCGAGCTCGTGCGGCGGGTCACGCCGAGCTTGTGATAAGCGCTGGTCAGATAGACCTCGACGGTCTTGACAGTGACGAACAGCGCCTGCGCGATCTCACAGTTGGAGTTGGAGTTGGAGTTGGAGTTGGAGTTGGAGTTGGAGTTGGAGTTGGAGGTGCCGGTGGAGGTGGAGTTGGAGTTGGAGGTGCCGGTGGAGGTGGAGGTGGCGGCGATCGCGGTGACCCGCAGCTCGCTGGGAGTCAGCGCCGCCACACCGGCCGGGCGGTGCCGCCGACGGCGGAAACCCGGCCACACGCAACTCATCCGACGCCTGGCCGACCAGAGGCGTCGCGCCGCAGCTGTCAGCCATGGTCTGGGCAGGAAAACGCCCCCGTGTCCAGGCCCGGACACGGGGGCGAGTATTTCAACGGCGAGTTACCTGACGTCGACGAACTTCGCCGGGGACCAGGCCTTGTTGGTCAAGCTGGAGGCGGTTGCCCCCAGGCGCCAGTAGCCGTCGTACTTGGGCTTGACGGTCTTGCTGTACTTGCCGGAGGAGTTCGAGCCGACGTAGCCGACGAACTTCCAGGTCTTGGTGCCCTTCTTCTTGAAGTAGAGCTTGAGGATCTTCTTCTTCCAGGCGCCCCACGAGGTGTAGCCGCGGTAGACCTTGCCGTAGAGCTTGGTCGCCTTGCCCTTCTTCACCTTGGACGGCGAAGCGACCAGCGTGATTTTCGACTTGGCCTTGCCGGCGCCCTTGGTGACCGAGAAGCCCTTGACGAACGCGTAGGTCTTGGAGCCCCGGGTGACGCTCACCTTGAGCTGCCACGAACCGGTCTCGGTGTCGTAGTCCATCGAGGTCGAGTCGTGGTAGGAGTCGTCCGACTCAAGACCGGTGTTCAGCGAGTAGTAGTCGTCGCTGTCCTTGCTCTCCAGCCGGACATCGGTGACCTTCTCGTCTCCGGCCGCGCCGCCGCGCTCCAGCTTGAACGCCGCGAAGACGTCGATGTCCGCGCCGGACTTGAGCTTGACCGTGTCGGGGTCGACGTTCGCGCTGGTCACCCGGGTCGCTTGCTTGACCTCGAAGTCATCCTTCGTGACCCAGCCGGAATCGGCTTCCGCAGGTTGGCTGGCGGAAGCGCTAGTCACGTTGAGCTGCACCCGCCAGCGGGCGCTGGGCTTGTGGGTGGACTTGACGGGGATGGATCCGTTGATCTTGACAGCGGTGGTGGGCACCGGGTCCGCGGTGGTCTTCGACAGGGCGGTGACGTCCGCAGTCTCCCAAACGACCGAACCCGTGGTGGGCGTGTGATCGGCGGTGAAGCGAGCCCACACCTTATGCAGCACGTCACCCTTCGCGATGTTGCCGCTGGCTTCGGTGGCGTAGGGTGCGTCCAGATTGAAGCTAAAAGTGATCTTGTCGCTGCCAGAGGGCGGTATGAATCGGTCACCACCGATGACGAGGTCGGAAACGGCGCCTGGCGCGCGGAGGGCAGAGGCGCTGGCGGGGGAGATCGCGGTGATGGCCGCACCGCTGCCGATAACCGCTGCCCCCGTTACGGCTGCCAATACCAGCCGCAGGGTCTTCCTCATGTTGGATGGCCCCTTACATCAGTCAATTGGAGGGAAAAGTCGGGCTTGTGAGCCTAGTGGGGCTGGTGGGACTCGTCCAGCCAAAGGGCATAAGGTACCTGAAAATGCGAAAGCTCGCACAGAAACGGACTTCTGTGCGAGCTTTCGGTGATTGAGCTAGCGAACGTCTACGTACTTGTAGGACGACCACTTACCGAGCGTGAGTGAGGTGGCGAAGGCGCCCACGCGCCAGTAGCCGTCGTACTTCGGCTTCACGGTCTTGGTGAACTTGCCGGAGTTGTTCGCGCCGATGTAGCCCGCGAACTTCCAGGTCTTGGTGCCCTTCTTCTTGAAGTAGAGCTTGAGGATCTTCTTCTTCCAGGGGCCCCACTTGGTGTAGCCGCGGTAGACGATCCCGTACATCTTGACGGACTTGCCCTTCTTGACCTTCGTCGGGCTCACCTTGAAGGTGATCTTCGACTTGGCCTTGGACGTGGTGCCCTTGCTGACGTTGAAGCTCTTGACGAACTCGTACGTCTTGGTGCCACGGGTGAAGGTGAGCTTGGCCTGCCAGCGACCGGTCGCGGTGGAGGAGTCCATCGAGACGTAGTCGTAGTAGGTCTTTCCGTCCGCCTCGAAGCCGGTGTGCAGCGAGTAGTAGTCGGAGGTCTCGTCGCTCTCGACGCGCGCGTCCTTGAAGACCTCGCCTCCGGGCGTCTCGACGACTGCGCGAATCCCAACGTCGACAGCAGAGCCGGACTTCAGCGTGACGTTGTCCGGGTCGATGTCGAAGTTGGTCACCTTGGTGGCGGCCGCGACAACGAATTCGGTGGGCTTGGTCCAGCCAGAGGTCGGTGCGGTAGTGACGTCAGTGTTGGTCAGTGCAAGCTCCAGCTTCCACTTGTCACTGGCGGTGTCGCTGACCGAGACGGGGATCGCTCCCTTGACCACAACCTCGTTCCCGGTGGGTATGGTCGTGCTCGTCACCGCAGCGGGCTGGGTAACGGTTCCGTTAGTCCAGACAATCGGGTTGGCACCATCGTCCTTGGTGAAGTGCACCCAGATCTTCTTGTCCGGCTGACCGGTGGCCGTGTAGGCGCCGGTCACCTTGACTGAGAAGTCAATGTTGCTGGAGCCACTGGGCGGAAGGAAGGCATCCACGAACTGGACTGCGTCCGTGTGGAACCCTGCGTCCGCACTGGCGGGGGTTGCGGTGATGGCCACACCGCTGGCGATCAACGCCGCCCCGCTCACGCCTGCAATGAGATGCCGCAGGCCTTTCCTCATGGATTCCCCTAACTTAGGTAATTTTGAGGGAAAAGTTCGGGTTTGAGCACGTGAGCCTACTGGGGCTGGTGGGGCGCGGTCCACCTGATCGTGTGGGTTCTCACGGAGTTCCCAGGCTCCCGATCTAGCCCCGGGAATGCGGATTGGCCTGGGAGGGTTCCAGCATCTGGCACACTGGTAGCCGAACCGCAGCGGTTCCGGTTCCCGCCCCCAGGCTGGCAGAGGCGACCCGGCGACCGCCCCTCGGAGAGGAAAATGGTATGAAGCCCGACATCCACCCCGCGTATGTCGTCACCAATGTGACATGCACGTGTGGGAACACGTTCACTACGCGGAGCACCGCCACCAGCGGTTCGATCCACGCCGACGTCTGCTCGGCCTGCCACCCGTTCTACACGGGCAAGCAGAAGATCCTCGACACCGGTGGCCGGGTGGCCCGCTTCGAAGCCCGCTTCGGCAAGAAGGCCGCGGGCAAGTAGCTCCTTTCCAGACGCCGACTCGGAATCGTCCCCTTTCGTCGGGGGCGGACCCGGGTCGGCGTTCTTGGTGATTGGGCTGTCGCAGGGCTTCTTCCAAGAAAGGACGCGCGGTGAATCTCGACGAACTCATCGGCGAGTACACGGATCTTGAGCAAAAGCTCGCCGATCCGGCCGTGCACGCCGACCAGGCCAAGGCGAAGGCGTACGGCAAGAGGTATGCGGCGCTGACGCCCATCGTGGCCACCTACCGCGAGCTGGACGGCGTCCGCGAGGACATCAAGGCCGCCAGGGAGCTGGCCGGCGAGGACGCCTCGTTCGCCGCCGAGGCGGACGAGCTGGAGTTGCGGATTCCGGCGCTGGAGGAACGGCTCAAGCACCTGCTCGTGCCGCGCGACCCCAACGACGACAAAGACATCATCATGGAGATCAAGGCGGGCGAGGGCGGCCAGGAGTCGGCCCTGTTCGCGGGCGACCTCCTGCGGATGTATCAGCGATATGCGGAACGGGTGGGTTTCCGTACCGAGGTCATCGACGCGCAGTACTCCGACCTGGGCGGATACAAGGACGTCACGGTCGCGATCAAGGCCAAGAACGGCGCCTGGGGGCGGCTCAAGTTCGAGGGCGGCGTGCACCGGGTGCAGCGCGTTCCGGCCACCGAGTCGCAGGGGCGCATCCACACCTCCGCCGCCGGGGTGCTGGTCTACCCCGAGGCCGAGGAGGTCGACGTCCAGATCGACCCGAACGACCTGCGCATCGACGTCTACCGCTCCGGCGGTCCCGGCGGGCAGAGCGTGAACACCACCGACTCGGCGGTGCGGATCACCCACCTGCCGACCGGCGTCGTCGTCTCCTGCCAGAACGAGAAGAGCCAGCTGCAGAACAAGGAGTCGGCGATGCGCGTGCTGCGGGCCCGGCTGCAGGCGCTGGCCGAGGAGGAGGCCAACGCCGCCGCGATGGCCGAGCGCAAGTCGCAGATCCGCACCGTGGACCGGTCGGAACGGGTGCGGACCTACAACTTCCCGGAGAACCGCATCTCCGACCACCGGGTCGGCTTCAAGGCCTACAACCTGGACCAGGTCCTCGACGGCGATCTGGACGCCGTCATCCAAGCACTCCTCGACGCCGAGCTGGCGGAGAAACTGGCCGCCCACTCCTGAACCCTGTAAATGAACCCAGTGAAAACATGACCTTCCTCCTGGACGAGATCGCCCTCGCCACCGCCCGGCTCGCCGAGGCCGGTGTGCCCTCGCCGCGCACCGACGCCGAGGAGATCGCCGCGTTCGTCCACGGGGTCAGCCGGGGGCGGCTGCACTCCGTCAAGGACTCCGACTTCGACGCCCTGTTCTGGGAGGGTGTCGCCCGCCGCGAATCCCGGGAGCCACTCCAGCACATAACCGGAAGGGCATACTTCCGTTACCTTTCGCTGGAGGTCGGCCCCGGCGTCTTCGTGCCGCGCCCGGAGACCGAGGTGGTCGCGGGCTGGGCCATCGACCGGCTGAGCGAGATGGACGTGGCGTCCCCGGTGGTGGTCGATCTGGGTACGGGCTCCGGCGCGATCGCGCTGTCGATCGCCCAGGAGGTCGCGCTGGCCCAGGTGCACGCGGTGGAGATCGACCCGGTGGCGTACGGCTGGGCGAAGCGGAACATCCTCGAGCACGGGCAGGGGCGCACCTCGCTGCATCCGGAGGATCTCGCCGACTGCCTGCCGGAGCTGGACGGGCAGGTGGACCTGGTCATCTCCAACCCGCCGTACATTCCGCCGGGGGCGGTGCCGCGCGACCCCGAGGTCCGCGACTACGATCCCAGCCGCGCGCTGTACGGCTCGGGCGAGGATGGCCTGGACGAGGTCAGAGCGGTGGAGCGCACGGCCAGGCGGCTGTTGCGGCCCGGCGGTCTGGTCGCGGTGGAGCACGCGGACGAGCAGGGCAACGCCGTTTACTGGCTGTTCTCCGAGGACAACGGGTGGCGGGACGCGCGGCTGCGGCAGGATCTGACCGGGCGGGATCGTTTTGTCACGGCCAAGTTCGGTCAAGAGTGAGGGATGTCATGAGTCGTCGGTATGTGTGTGCGAACCCCGGTGAGCGGGCGTCCGGGCTGATCGACGCGGTCTCGGCGGTGCGCAGCGGCGAACTCGTCGTGCTGCCGACCGACACCGTGTACGGCATCGGCGCGGACGCGTTCACCCCGACCGCGGTCACCGCGCTGCTCGAGGCCAAGGGCCGGGGGCGGGACATGCCGGTGCCGGTGCTGGTCGGGACCGTGCGCGCGGCGAATGCGCTGGTGGAGGGGCTCGGGACGTACGGGCAGGATCTGGTGGACTCGTTCTGGCCGGGGCCGCTGACCCTGGTCTGCCGGGTGAACCGGTCGCTGACTTGGGATCTGGGGGAGACCAAGGGCACGGTGGCGTTGCGGATGCCGCTGCACGGGGTCGCCCTCGACCTGCTCAAGGAGACCGGTCCGATGGCCGTCTCCAGCGCCAACCGTTCCGGCGCGGCGCCCGCGACCACCGCGGTCCAGGCCGAGGAGCAGCTCGGCGAGTCCGTCGCCGTCTATCTGGACGGCGGACCGTGTGACGACAGTGTGCCCTCCACGATCCTGGATCTCACCACAGCGGTCCCGCGCGTGCTCCGCCAGGGGGCGATCCCGGCCGACAAGATCAAGGCCATCGTGGGCTATCTGGCGACCGACTGAGCCACCGCCAAGAGTGGCAGCGTCATTCTGACCGGAGAATGACGACCACAGGGCGAAGGACTCATCGTGGCGGCCCTGCTCCAGCTCAGGCTCCGGGGTAATCCCTGTCTTGTCCCCGGTATTCGGCCTGGCCAACCTCCGGTTGATCCATCAGAGTCGGGAGCAGGAGGGCGGCCAATGCCCGAGCGTGCCCTGACCTGTCAGGTCTGCGCATCACAGATTTCCTTCCGGGTTTTGTCGGTGCCAGCCGATACCGTGGTGTTTTCGTTACCGAACGTGGGAGGTGGGCGTGCGCAGGTCGTTCAAGTTCCTGCTGCGCCCCACCAGCAAGCAGGCCGCCACGCTCACGCAGTGCCTGGAAGACCACCGGGAGCTGTACAACGCCGCTCTCGAACACCGCCGTACGGCCCTACCGCAAAGCCGGGCGACCAGTCGGCGGAGTTGAAGCACATCCGCGCCGACGACCCCGACGGTCAGGGCCGGTGGTCGTTTTCCTCCCAGCAGGCCACGCTCCGCAGGCTGGACAAGGCGTTCCGCGCGTTCTTCGACCGCGTCAAAGCAGGCCGCACGCCAGGGTTCCCGCGTTTCAAGGGGCGGGGCTGGTTCGACACGGTTGAGTGGCCCAAGGACGGCGACGGGTGCCGATGGGACTCCCAGCCCCACCACCCGACCGCGACCTACATGCGGTTGCGGGGCGTCGGGCATGTGCGGGTCCACCAGCACCGGCGTGTGCTGGGCGCCGTCAAGACGATCAGCGTGAAGCGGGAAGGCGCCCGCTGGTTCGTCGTGCTGTCGTGTGACGACGTGCCCGCCGAGACGCTGCCCGCGACGGGCTCGGTCGCCGGGATCGACATGGGAGTCGCGTCACTGGTGACGACCAGTGATGGCGAACATCTGGCCAACCCGCGCCACCTCGCCGTGACCGCTGGCCGTCTCGCGGCAGCACAGCGTGACCTTGCCCGGAAGAAACGGGGCAGTAAGCGGCGGCGTAAGGCCGTCGCCCGTGTCGCTGCTTTGCACGCGAAGGTGCGGCGGCAACGCCTCGACGGTGTACACAAGGCTGCGCTCACGCTGGTCCGCGGTCACGACGTGATCGTGCACGAAGCACTCAAGGTAACCAACATGACCAAGCGGGCAGTACCCAAACCGGACGGCAACGGCGGCTACCTGCCCAACGGCGCCGCCGCGAAGTCCGGGCTGAACCGTTCGATCTTGGATGCGGGTTGGGGGGTGTTCCTGACGATCCTGTCGCACAAGGCTGAAAGCGCCGGTCGAGAGCTGATCGCGGTGAACCCTGCCAACACCTCCCATGTGCGCCGAATGCGGGGCATTGTGCGAAAGGGAATCGCGCCACCCAGGCCGTGTTCCGATGTACGGCGTGCGGGCACACCGCGCACGCCGACGTCAACGCGGCGATCAACATCTTGAGGGCAGGGCTTGCCCTTCGCGACGCTGCTGAAGCGGCTTAGCGAGAAGCCGCTCCCTTCAGGGAGCGGAGGAGTCACTAGGGCCGATTCATGCCGTCTGGCTATCGCCCTCCGTGTACGGCGTCCGCCGAAGCTACCGTGAATCAAGGAAACGCGCCCGGCCGCTGCGCCCGCAGCCAGCGCGACCATTGACGCTGACTTCTTGCGGAGCGTGCTCATGGCGAAGCTGGACGGGATGGACCCCAAGCTGGTCCGGGAACTCCTGGCACAGATCACTCGTGCGGGCGAGCAGATGGACCTCGTCGAGGCGAAGGTGGCCCAGTTCACCAGAACCGCCGGCGTCCCCATCCGCCCCACCCACCGTCCCTCCCTGGTCGCCGACGCGGGCGCCACCATGGTCAAGGACGTCTCGGCCCGCCTCGCCCTCCTCGAAAAGCGCGAGAAGCAGGACCCCCCACCTCGTCCCGCCACCGACGAGAAACCCCCCAACCCCTCCGGTGGCCCCTCCACCGACACCAACAACGACACCACCAAGCCCGCCGAAGACCCCAAACCCAGCAAACCCGCCTCCGACGGCCCCCCAGAAAAGCCCGACCCCAAGGGCGAATCCGAGAAACCACCCACAAAGGGCGAGTCGGAGCAGCCGCCACCGTCCAAGGGTGAGTCTGAGGAGCCGCCACCTTCGAAGGGTGAGTCCGAGCAGCCTCCGCCCTCGAAGGGTGAGTCCGAGCAGCCTCCGCCGTCCAAGGGCGAGAGCGAGCAGCCGCCACCTTCGAAGGGTGAGTCCGAGCAGCCTCCGCCCTCGAAGGGTGAGACCGAGCAGCCTCCGCCGTCCAAGGGTGAGACCGAGCAGCCTCCGCCGTCCAAGGGTGAAGATGAGCGGCCTGTCGAGCCGAAGCAGCCTTGTGACGATGACACCCAGGTGGACACGCCGCGTAAGGATCATCGGGACGACATCGATCAGACCGGTGGGCGTCAGGTGATCATTGTGGATGGGGTGAAGGTCGTCTCCACTCCGCTCAACCAGCCGTCGGATGAGTATCTGGCCTGGTTGAGCGAGCACATGCAGGAGATCGACCCCATCGACACGCCCGGCACGCTGGACGGTGTCTACATCACCAACGGCGACGGACCGCAACCTGTCGGTCCGGCCGGTCTGGTGCAGCCGATGGAACCGAGCATTCCCTTCGACCCGCCCCAGCCAGGGCTGGCCCCCGGCGATCCGATGGGCGAGTACATCGGCACCCCGGCCGACAACCTCACCGAGGAACCCCCATACTCCCCGTCCGGACCCGACAACTCCTCCGGTACCAACCCGGCCGGACTCACCAACCCGGGCCTCGCCCCCGGCGACCCGATGGGTGACTACATCGGCACCCCGGCCGACAACCTCACCGAGGAACCCCCGTCCGGATCCGACAACTCCTCCGGCACCGCGGGCAACCTCACGGAGGAGCCGTCCGGTTCCCCGGACATCATCGGCCCCACCGCCCCACTCGGCCAGGGTGAGCCGTCAGCCATCGGAGCAGGCGGCGACCTGCCCGCCCAGAACCCTGGACCCAGCCAGGACACCCCCACCCAGGACCCGCCGCGCGGCCAAGATCAGCCGCCCGTACAGGACTCACGCGGCCAGGACCAGCCACCCACGCAGGATTACCCGCGCGGTCAAGATCAGCCGCCTGCGCAGGATTCGCCAGGTGGGCAGGACCAGCCGCCTGCGCAGGATTCGCCGCGCGGTCAAGATCAGCCGCCCGCCCAGGACTCCCCGCGCGATCAGGATTCGCCCTCCGCCCAGAACCCTCCGGCGCGCGATGGCGACGACTGCCCGAGCCCGGGAACCTCGGAAAGCCCGGGAACCTCGGAGAACGCGGCGTCAGGAAACTACGGAGCCGCCTCGAACGGGTCGGGATCCGTGATCGATCCGCGTACGCTCGCCGCGCAGCAGCCGGGCGACGTGCTCTCGGTCCCCGCCGGTCAGCTGGACGACGACGCGCTCCGCGCCCTGATCGCCCTGCACGAGAACATCGGCCCGATGGACATGCCCAGCATGTCCGACAACGAATGGGCGGGCTCGCTCAACCCCGAACCCACCCTCCTGATCGGCTCCGCCGAGGAGATCGACCCGCGCGCGCTCGCCGCCCAGCAGCCGGGCGACGTGCTGTCCGCCCCGGCCAACCCGCCGACCGACGACGCGCTCCGCGCCCTCATCCAGCTCCACGGCGAGATCGAACCCATGGACACGCCCAGCGTCTCCGTCCCCGCGGGGGAGTGGGGCACCGGCGAATGGGCGCCCATGACGATCGAACCCGACGGCCCGGCCGGCAGTGTCGGCCCCAACGACCCAGACCAGCCGATCCCCGCCCCCGGCGCGTAAGACCCAGCCGCAGGAGAGAGCTTGAGTTACGTCGATCCCCCCGCGCCGCGCCCGCTCCAGCCGGGCGAGACCCCGCCCGCGCCGTCCAGCGCCGACCTGCTGGCCCCGGGCGGCCAGGCCACCACCTGGGTCTTCAACCCGGAGTACCAGCGCCTCGTGGACCTCTGGTTCCAGGTCCTCCCGCTGATGGAACAGCTCACCACGTCGCTCGACAAGCCGTACCAGATGGCGAGAAGCACCGACGTCTGGGACGCTCCCGTGGCGAAACGCTACGTCGAGGATATCGGCGAGTGGCGCAACCGCCTCGGCCTGTATCGCCAGGCCGTGCTGACCGCGATCAGCGACGAGGCGGCCGACACGCCGCGCTGGGTGCCCAGCAAAGCGGGCGCCCCGCACGCGTACTCCTGAGGGCAACGAACTGCTGCGCGGTTCGTCAGCGTTTATCAGTCCGTTTTCGGTTTCCTGGGTCTGGCGGGGGTGACCGGCTCTCCAGGCGTCGAGTCGGTCGGCGGGCCGCAGCAGGGCTGGGCCAACCCTGATGGATTGCGGAACCCCTCAGATCGTTTGGACCGGTTGCCGAGGACGCGTCAGGTGATCCCAGACAGGCGTCCGCCTGTCCCTGCTCAGATGGCCGTCAATCACCACCACTCTGGTAAACTGTAGTCACTCGTTCACCATGGGTATGCATAGGTTTGCCATGGCCGGGGAGGATTGATGCAAGTCGTCCACGCCTACCGATACGCCCTGGACCCCACCCCACGCCAGGAACGCATGCTCCGTTCCCACTGCGGCGCCGCCCGCCTCGCGTTCAACTGGGGTCTGGCGCGGGTGAAGGCCAATCTGGCCCAGCGGGAGGCCGAACGTTCCTACGGCATCCTCGACCCTCAGTTGACGCCGCCGTTGTCGTGGTCGATGTACTCGCTGCGCAAGTCGTGGAATGGGGCCAAACAGGAGGTGGCGCCGTGGTGGGCGGAGAACTCCAAAGAGGCCTACGCCTGCGGCCTGGACCGCCTCGCCACCGCGCTGACGAACTGGAGCGAGTCCAGGCATGGCACCCGCAAGGGCCCCAAGGTGGGCTTCCCCCGATTCCGGTCCAAACGCCGGAAGGCCATGTCGGTGCGGTTCACCACCGGGGCGATCCGCCTGCACGGCCGCACTCATGTAGTACTGCCGGTGCTGGGCCGCGTCAAAACGCACGAGTCCACGCGTAAGCTGGCCCGCCGGATCGAGGCGGGCACCGCACAGATCCGCTCGGCCACAGTCCGCCTCGAAGCCGGGCGCTGGCTCGTCTCGTTCTCCGTGCAGATCGACCGCGCCGAGGCGACCCCCGCGCGACCAGAGGCGGTGGTCGGGGTGGACCTCGGGATCAGAACCCTGGCCGTCTACTCCGACGCCGCCCGCCCACCGCCAACCCGCGGCACCTGGCCGCCGCCTCCCGAAAACTGCGCCGCCTGTCCCGCGCGGTCTCCCGCAAGCAGGGCCCGGACCGGCGCAGCGGGCAGCAGCCGTCCGGCCGGTGGCAAAGGGCCAATGCCGCCCGGACCCGGGTCCATCACCGGGTGGCCGCGCTGCGCCGCGATGCCGTCCACAAGCTCACCACGACGCTGGCGGGGGAGTACGGCACGCTGGTGGTCGAAGATCTCCACATCGCCGGGATGGTGAAGAACCGGCGGCTGGCCCGCGCGATCTCCGACGCCGGGTTCGGCGAGATCCGCCGCCAGCTCGCCTACAAGACCGAATGGAAGGGCGGCCGACTGGTGGTGGCCGGCCGCTGGTTCGCCTCCAGCAAAACCTGTTCCGGATGCGGCGCGGTGAAAGCCAAACTCGCCCTCTCCGAACGCACCTACACCTGCACCGCCTGCGGCCTGATCGTCGATCGCGACCTCAACGCCGCGCTCAATCTGGCTTCCCTGGTGAAGCAGACCGTCGCCGGGAGTGGCCCGGAGACGCCAAACGGACGTGGAGCCGACCGTAAGACCCCGCCTGCCGGGGCCGGTGGCTGGGAAACGTCTACCCCGCACCGGGCACCGCCCGGGTCAGACGGGGACCTCCGCCCAGCAATGGACGGATCACTGAGAAACACTGAAACTCAGTGAACGGCAAGGTTCAAGTGCCCCAAGGGGGTGCGCTAGCGTCGGGAGACCGGTAGACGCGCCGGCCGTCGTCCAGATCGCCCACCCGAGCGAATGTTCGTCGGATTCTGTGCCGATTTACCGTCACAACTGGTCCTTCAATCCGGGAAACTAAGTCCGTGCGGGAATACTTCCTTGTTGCCCTCGTCACCGCCGTTGTCACCTATCTGCTGGTGCCTCCGGTCCGGGCCTTCGCGCTGCGCATCGGCGCGGCGCCCGAGGTCAGGGAACGCGATGTGCACAAGGTGCCGACCCCACGCCTGGGCGGTCTCGCCATGTTCGGCGGCATGGCCGCGGGCCTGTTAGTGGCGACCAACCTGCCCTGGGTGGGTGGCGCGCTGGACCAGCAGTCCGGCCAGACCGCGATGGCGCTGCTCTCGGCGGGCGGCCTGATCGTGGTGACCGGCTTCCTGGACGACTGGCTCGGCATGGACGCGCTGGTCAAGCTGGGCGGCCAGATCGCCGCCGGCGGCCTGCTGGTCTACTACGGGGTGACCCTGCGCTACCTGCCGCTGCCCTCCAACATGGGCGGCGAGCTGAGCCTGGACACCAACCTCCAGGTCGTCATCACCATCATGATCGTGGTCGTCACCATCAACGCGGTGAACTTCGTGGACGGCCTGGACGGCCTGGCGGCCGGCATCGTCGGCATCGCCGCGCTGGCCACCCTGGTCTACTCGATGGTCCTGTCGCAGAACCTGCAGGCCACCCGTATCAACCTGACCGCCGTGGTGGCCTCGCTCCTGATCGGCATGTGCCTGGGCTTCCTGCCGCACAACTTCAACCCGGCCAAGATCTTCATGGGCGACACCGGCGCCATGCTGATCGGCCTGATCCTGGCCACCTCGCTGGTCACCATCATCTCCTCGGTGCCGAGCGCGGCGCTGCAGGTCAACCGGTTCCCGCTGCTGCTGCCGGTGCTGCTCCCGGTCGCCGTCATGGTGCTCCCGCTGGCCGACCTGATCATGGCGGTGGTCCGGCGCACCTCGGCGGGCCTGTCCCCGTTCGCCCCCGACCGCGGCCACCTGCACCACCGCCTCCTGGACATCGGCCACTCCCACCGCCGCAGCGTCCTGATCATGTACGCCTGGACGTTCCTGTTCGCGTTCGCCCTGGTCGCGCTCTCGGTCGAGGGCGTCCCCGTCGCGGTGTTCCCGCCGATCATCGCGGTCGCCCTCGCCATCCTGGTGCTGCTGTCCCGCCAGCGCTGGCGGACCACCGGCAGGAACGGGCGCGGCGGCGCGCACGCCGCCAATAGAATGCCCCCGCCGGCCGACTCCTCCGACACCCAGTCGGGTACGGCTGCCGCCACCGCCACCCCCAGAGCCACGGCAACAACCGGGTGAAATGCCCTGAAAAAGCAGGTAAAGGCGTTCCCCGCAGAGCTTGTGATAGCTTTCACTAGCAGGGTCCCCTAAGTAAGGGGAAGCAAACGCTCGGTTGTTGACAACAGGCTTTGGGAGTCGTGATGCAGGCCAACGACGTGCGCGTACTCAAGGGCGCCGCCGTGCCTACAGTGCTGGTGGGACTGGTCGTCATCGCCATGGCGGCCGTCCTGGCGGGATTCCCCGGCGCGCTCGGCGCCGTGATCGGCCTGGTGGTGGTCGTCGTCTTCTTTACCGTCGGCCTGGTCGTGGTCGCCTACGCGAGCCGGATCTCGCCGATGATGATGATGACCGCGGCCGTGCTCAGTTACCTGGTCAAGGTCATCGTCCTGATGGTCCTGCTGAAGACCTTCGAAACGGCCACGGTTTTCGAGCCGCGCGCCTTCGGCTGGGCGGCCATCGTCGGCACCGTGGCCTGGACGGTGGGTGAGATGCGCGGATTCATGAAGTTGAAGCTGCTCTATGCAGACCCCGATACCAAAGTCCCGGGTTCCGATGGCGCGTGAGCAGCCCGATATGACTAGTCACCCCCTAGACTGCTATCGTCGGCCCCGCGATGAGCGACAGGAAACTTCGGCCCGAGGACGACGGCCGCGACTTCGCCAGCGCCGCCTGGTCGGTCCCCAGCTATCTGCTCAGCGGGATGATCTTGTATGGCGGGGCAGGCTGGTTGCTGAGCCGTTGGACCGGTGTGGTCGCGTTCACGCCCATCGGTCTGATCCTCGGCGTAGCCCTCGCCGTCTACCTGGTCTACCGGAAATACGGCAGCTAGCCCCCGGCCGTCCGGCCGACGAAGCCTCTTTGACGATCCACTATCACGCTGAAGGGAACGCCGCGTGAATACGCTGACGGTCCTCGCTTCCGGGGCTTCCGGGGCTTCCGAGGATGTGTTCACCCCTCCGGGCCTGGAGCTCTTCGACGCTCCGCCGCTGATCGCCGGAGTCACCTGGCTCACCAAGCCGGTCCTGCTCGCCATCCTCAGCACGCTGATCGTGGTGGTCTTCTGCTGGTCCGCCTTCGCCAAACCCAAGCTGGTGCCGCGCGGCATCCAGAACGTGGGCGAGATGGGCTACATGTTCGTCCGCGACCAGGTCGCCCGGCCCTTCCTGGGCAAGGACGCCGACCGGTGGATGGGCCTGCTGCTCAGCATCTTCTTCCTGGTGTGGATCTGGAACCTGATGGGCGTGATCCCCCTCCTGCAGTTCCCGGTCGCCTCGCACATCGCCTTCCCCATCGTGCTGGCCGCCACCATCTACGTGCTCAAGATTTACCTGGGCATCAAGCACCAGGGGCCGATCGGCTACTTCAAGAACATGATGTTCCCCCCGGGCCTGCCCAAGCCGATCTACTTCCTGCTGGCCCCCATCGAGTTCCTGTCGAACCTGATCATCGCGCCCTTCACGCACGCGGTCCGACTGTTCGCGAACATGTTCGCGGGCCACATCATCCTGGCCTTCTTCAGCCTGGTCGGGTTCTGGTTCGTGTTCGAGAAGCTCACCCCGCTGGGCGCGGGCCTCGGGGTCGTCGGCGTCGTCATGACGATCGCGATGACCGGGTTTGAGATGTTCATCCAGTTCCTGCAGGCGTTCCTGTTCGCGATGCTGGCCGCCATGTACATCGGCAACTCGCTGCACGCCGACCACTAAAAGCTTCAGCAACACCAAGTTTGCCCAGACCGGTGGGGATTCCTTCCCATCGGCCCACCCAGTAAAGGAAGAGAAAATGAGCGTCCTCGCTGAGGTCACCGGCTCCCTCGGTTCCATCGGTTACGGCCTCGCCGCCATCGGCCCCGGCATCGGCGTCGGCATCATCTTCGGTCAGGGTGTCCAGGCCATCGCGCGCCAGCCCGAGGCGTACGGCCTGATCCGCCAGAACATGCTGCTCGGCTTCGTGCTTACCGAGGCCCTCGCCCTGATCGGCCTGGTCGCGCCGTTCATGTTCGGTCAGTAACGAACGACTTATTGACGGAAGGCTGCACCCATGAAATTGGCAGCTACGCTCCTGGCCGCGGAGGGCACCAACCCCCTACTCCCGCACACGTACGAACTGGTCGTCGGCGTCTTCTCGTTCGCGGTCGTCGTGATCGTCGTCGGTCGTATCCTCACCCCGCGCATCCAGAAGGCTCTGGCTGACCGGACCGAGGCGATCGAGGGCGGGATCAAGAAGGCCGAGGACGCGCAGGCCGAGGCCCAGTCGGTGCTCAAGCAGTACCACGACCGGCTCCAGGAGGCCCGCCAGGAGGCCGCCCGGCTTCGGGACGAGGCCCGCGAGCAGGGCGCCCAGATCAAGGCCGAACTCCAGGAGGAGGCCAGGGTCGAGGCGCAGCGCATCATCGCGGCCGCGCACGCCCAGATCGAGGCGGACAAGCAGCAGGCCCTCACCCAGCTGCGCGCCGAGATCGGCCGTCTCTCCACCGACCTGGCCGGACGCATCGTCGGCGAGTCGCTGGAGGACGAGGCCCGCCAGCGCCGCATCGTCGACCGGTTCCTCGAGGAGCTCGAGAACACCAACGCGGCGGTTCGGTAATGCGCGGTCTGAGCAGGACGTCCCTGGCCGAGGTCGAGGAGCGGTTCAACAGCGTCGCCGGTTCGGCCGACCTGGGCGAGCTGGCCGACGAGCTCTTCGCGGTGGCCGACCTGTTCGACCGCGAGCACGGTCTGCGCCGCACGCTCTCCGACCCGTCCCGGCCGGCGCCCGCGAAGGCGGGCGCGATCCGCGCCCTGCTGGACGGCAAGGTGAGCACGGCCGCGCTGGAGGCCACGGTGGCCGTGGTCGAGTCCAAGTGGTCGTCGTCGGGTGACCTGGCCGACGCCGTCGAGCGGCTCGGCGTGATCGCCGCCGCGACCGAGGCGGAAAGCCGCGAGCAGCTGGACGACGTCGAGGACGAGCTGTTCCGGTTCGGCCGGATCCTGGCCGCCAACCCGGAGCTGCGGCGCGTGCTCGCCGACCCGGCCAAGCCCGGCAAGGAGCGGCTGCTCGCCGAACTGCTCGACGGCAAGGTCGCCCCGGCCACGCTTCGCCTGCTCACGCATCTCGCGGTGCACCCGCGCGGGCGTAGCCTGGAGTCGGGCCTGGACGAGTACGGCCGGCTGGTCGCGTTGCAGCGGCAGCGCCTGGTGGCCGTGGTCAGCAGTGCCGTACCGCTCTCGGATCAGCAGAAGGAGCGGCTCGCCGCCTGGCTGCGGGCGACCTACGGCCGTGACGTCCACCTGAACGTGGAGGTGGACCCCAAGGTGCTCGGTGGGTTCTCGATCAAAATCGGGGACGAGATCATCGATACCACCATCGCTGGACGAATTGAAGAAGTCCGCCGCCGGTTGGCCGGCTAGGCGAAATAGGGAGACAGGAAGAGATGGCGGAGCTGACGATCCGGCCGGACGAGATTCGGGACGCGCTTGAGCGCTTCGTCCAGGCGTACGAGCCGGAAGGCGCGGCGCGCGAGGAGATCGGGACCGTCGTGGACTGCGGCGACGGCATCGCCCATGTCTCCGGCCTACCCTCGACGATGGCGAACGAGCTGCTGGAGTTCGAGGACGGCACGCGTGGCCTGGCGCTGAACCTGGACGTCCGGGAGATCGGTGTGGTCGTCCTGGGCGACTTCAGCAAGATCGAGGAGGGCCAGCAGGTGCGGCGGACGGGCAACGTCCTGTCCGTGCCGATCGGCGACAACTTCCTCGGTCGTGTGGTCGACCCGCTGGGCAACCCGCTGGACGGCAAGGGCGCGATCGAGGCCGAGGGCCGTCGTGCCCTGGAGACCCAGGCGCCTTCGGTGGTCCAGCGGCAGCCGGTGAAGGAGCCGCTGCAGACCGGCCTCAAGGCGATCGACGCCATGACGCCGATCGGCCGCGGCCAGCGCCAGCTGATCATCGGCGACCGTGGCACCGGCAAGACGGCCATCGCGGTGGACACGATCCTCAACCAGAAGGACAACTGGCTGTCCGGCGACCCGGCGAAGCAGGTGCGCTGCGTCTACGTCGCCGTCGGCCAGAAGGGTTCGACGATCGCGCAGGTCAAGGGCCGCCTGGAGGAGGCGGGCGCGCTGGAGTACACGACCATCGTGGCCGCTCCGGCGTCCGACCCTGCGGGATTCAAGTACCTCGCCCCTTACACCGGTTCCGCCATCGGGCAGCACTGGATGTACCAGGGCAAGCACGTGCTGATCATCTTCGATGACCTGACCAAGCAGGCCGACGCCTACCGCGCGGTCTCGCTGCTGCTGCGCCGCCCGCCGGGCCGCGAGGCGTTCCCCGGCGACGTGTTCTACTTGCACTCGCGGCTCCTGGAGCGCTGCGCGAAGCTGTCGGAGGACATGGGCTCCGGCTCGATGACCGGCCTGCCGATCATCGAGACCAAGGGCAACGACGTGTCGGCGTTCATCCCGACCAACGTCATCTCCATCACCGACGGTCAGTGCTTCCTGGAGACCGACCTGTTCAACTCGGGCGTGCGCCCGGCCATCAACGTCGGTGTCTCGGTCTCCCGAGTCGGCGGCTCGGCCCAGATCAAGGCCATGAAGAAGGTGGCGGGCACGCTCCGCCTCTCGCTCTCCCAGTTCCGTGACCTGGAGGCGTTCGCGTCCTTCGCGTCCGACCTGGACGCGACCTCGCGGGCCCAGCTGGAGCGCGGCTCCCGCCTGGTGGAGCTGCTCAAGCAGTCGCAGTACTCGCCGTTCCCGGTCGAGAAGCAGGTCGTCTCGGTCTGGGCCGGCACCACCGGCGAGCTCGACGACGTCCCGCTGGAGGACATCCGCCGGTTCGAGGCGTCGTTCCTGGAATACCTGTCGAGCGGCCACAAGGGCGTCTTCGACGGCATCCGGGAGTCCAAGGACCTCGGCGACGACGCGCTGACCACGCTGAAGAGCGCGATCACCGAGTTCAAGAAGAGCTTCATCACCTCCTCCGGCGAGCAGCTGGTCAAGGACGAGCCGGTGGCCCCGCTGGAGGACAGCGAGGTCGGCCAGGAGAAGATCGTCAAGCACGTACGCAAGACCGAGGAGCGCTGACCGATGGGCGCCCAGCTCAGACTGCTGCGGCGGCGGATCAAGTCGGTCAAGTCCACCGCGAAGATCACCCGCGCGCAGGAGCTCATCGCCTCCTCGCGCATCGTGAAGGCGCAGCTGCGGATGCAGGCGGCGGTGCCGTACGAGCGGGAGATCACCCGCGCCGTCTCCGCGGTCGTCAGCAACACCAGCACCGTCAGCCACCCGCTGACGGTGGCGAGACAGCAGCCGCGGCGTGCCGGGGTGCTCATCGTCACCAGCGACAGCGGGTTCTGCGGCGGCTTCAACGCCAACATCCTGCGTGAGGCCGAGGCGCTGGCCGGGTTGCTGCGCGGCAAGGGCATCGAGCCGACGCCGTTCGTGACCGGCCGGAAGGGTGTCACCTGGCACACCTTCCGGCATCGGGAGATGGGCGGGCAGTGGACCGGGTTCTCCCGGCGGCCGGCCTACGCCGACGCCAAGGCCATCGCGGACACGCTGATCGAGGCTTTCACGGCCGAGGACGGGATCGACGAGATCCACATCGTCTCGACCGAGTTCGTGTCGATGCTGACGCAGGAGGTCGTGGTCAAGCGGATCCTGCCGCTGGTGGTCGAGGAGACGACCGAGCCGCCGCCGGTGCCGCTGCCGTACTTCGAGTTCGAGCCGACCGCGAGCGCCGTGCTGGACTCGCTCCTGCCGCGCTACATCGAGTCGCGCATCTTCACCGCGCTGCTCCAGTCGGCGGCCTCGGAGGAGGCCGCCAGGCGGCGCGCGATGAAGTCGGCGACCGACAACGCCAACGAGCTCATCCGCGTGTTCACCATGCAGATGAACCAGGCTCGCCAGGCCGAGATCACCCAGGAAATCAGCGAGATCGTCGGTGGCGCGAACGCGCTGGCCGACGCCGCCGCGGGGAAAGAGTGAAATGACCGCACAGACTGTTGAGACCGGCGTGGGCCGCGTCGCCCGTGTCACCGGTCCCGTCGTCGACGTGGAGTTCCCCGTCGAGGCGATGCCGGACATCTACAACGCCCTGAACGTCGACGTCACCCTCAACACCGAGGGCCAGGACGTGACCAAGACCCTGACCCTGGAGGTGGCCCAGCACTTGGGCGACAACCTGGTCCGGGCGATCTCCATGCAGCCCACCGACGGCCTGGTCCGCGGCGCGGCGGTGTCCGACTCGGGTAAGCCGATCTCGGTGCCGGTCGGCGACGTGGTCAAGGGGCACGTGTGGAACGCCCTGGGCGAGTCCCTGGACGTGCCCACCGCCTCCCTGAAGATCACCGAGACCTGGGGGATCCACCGCCCGTCCCCGGCGTTCGACCAGCTGGAGTCGCGGACCGAGATGCTGCCCACCGGCATCAAGGTCATCGACCTGCTCACGCCGTACGTGAAGGGCGGGAAGATCGGCCTGTTCGGCGGCGCGGGCGTGGGCAAGACCGTGCTGATCCAGGAGATGATCCGCCGGGTCGCGCTGAAGTTCTCCGGCACCTCGTGCTTCGCGGGCGTCGGCGAGCGCACCCGTGAGGGCAACGACCTCTGGCTGGAGATGGAGGAAGCCGGGGTTCTCAAGGACACCGCGCTCGTCTTCGGCCAGATGGACGAGCCGCCGGGCACCCGGCTTCGCGTCGCGCTCTCCGCGCTCACCATGGCGGAGTACTTCCGCGACGTGCAGAAGCAGGACGTGCTGCTGTTCATCGACAACATCTTCCGGTTCACCCAGGCGGGTTCGGAGGTGTCGACGCTGCTCGGGCGCATGCCGTCCGCGGTGGGTTACCAGCCGACGCTGGCCGACGAGATGGGCGTGCTGCAGGAGCGCATCACCTCCACCCGCGGTCACTCGATCACCTCCATGCAGGCGATCTACGTGCCGGCCGACGACATCACCGACCCGGCGCCGCACAACGCGTTCGCGCACCTGGACGCGCAGACGGTGCTCTCCCGGCCGATCTCGGAGAAGGGCATCTACCCGGCGGTGGACCCGCTGGACTCCTCCTCCCGGATCCTGGACCCCCAGGTCATCGGCGAGGAGCACTACGGCGTCGCCCAGGAGACCAAGCGCATCCTGCAGAAGTACAAGGAACTGCAGGACATCATCGCCATCCTGGGCATCGACGAGCTCTCCGAGGACGACAAGGTCACCGTCCAGCGGGCGCGCCGGATCGAGCGTTTCCTCTCCCACCCGATGTACGCCGCCGAGGCGTTCACCGGGCAGCCGGGCGAGTTCGTGTCGCTGGACGAGACCATCGCCTCCTTCAAGGGCCTCTGCGCGGGTGAGTACGACCACCTGCCCGAGCAGGCGTTCTTCATGGTCGGCGGCATCGAGCAGGCCATCGCCAAGGCCAAGGAACTGGCTCGCTAATCGTGAATCGGCGGCTTGGCCGCGCCTGTGTCTGGACTGAGGAACGCAGGTCGCGAAGCGGCCGGAGTGACGAGGGAAGACACAGGCTGAAGGCGGCCAAGCCCGCCGATCCGAAGGATCGGCCATCAACGCAGTCGGGAGGTATGTGGTGGCAAAGCTTCGAGTAGGCGTGGTCTCGCCGGAGCGTGAGATCTGGTCCGGCGAGGCCGACATGGTGATTGCCAAGACCGTGGACGGCGAGATCGGTATTATGCCGAGTCACGCCCCTGTTCTCGGCGTCCTGGTCGAGGGCGGCGTGCTGCGCGTCAAGCGCGACTCCCAGAGTGACCTGGTGGCCGCGGTGCACGGCGGGTTCATCTCGGTCGCCGACAACGACGTGTCGATTCTCGCGGAGGCGGCGGAGCTCGGCTCCGAGGTCGACGTGGCGAAGGCGAAGGACGCGCTGGAGCGGGCGCAGGCGTCCATCGAGGCGAACCAGGACGACGCGGACGCCCGGGTCGAGGCCCAGCGCAACCGGGCCCGGCTGCGCGCGGCCGGGGAAGACGTATAGCCAACAGGTTCAGGAGGGGCGGCGATGGAGATTATCGCGGGGATCGCGGTGCTCGCCGCCCTGTTCTGTATCAGGGCCGTGGCCCTGCACGTACGCCGGGGCACGGTCGCCTGCAGCGTACGGACAGGGGAGCGGGGCTGGCAATCGGGAGTTGCCCGGTATGCCGGCGGAGAGCTCCACTGGGTGCCCTTTCTAGGACTGCGACTGAGGCCGCGCCACGCGATCGCGAGGCGCGGCCTCATCGTTTCCCGGCGCCGCCCGCTGGACGAGGGCGAGGGCCCGGAGGGCTACTGGATGGTGGAGGCGGGTCCGATCGCGCTGGCCATGAGCGAGGACGCGCTGACCGGCTTCCTCGCTTGGCTGGAGTCGGCACCCCCGAGCGCCCACCTCGATCCCGCCTAGCTGTGTTTATGGCCGATCCTCAGTGTTTATGGCCGCGCCTCCGGCACGGCGGGCTTGGCCGCCTTCAGCCTGCGTCTTCCCTCGTCTCTCCGGCCGCTTCGCGACCTGCGTTCCTCAGTCCAGACGCAGGCGCGGCCAAGCGGGTCGCGCCCGGCTTCCAGAGGATTTCGGCGCCCGCCGAGGAGACCCGGCAGAGGATGAACATCAGGTCGCTGAGCCGGTTGAGGTAGGTCGCGGTCAGCGGGTTCACGTCGTCGTGGGCCTCCAGGGCCGACCAGGTGGTGCGTTCGGCGCGTCGGACGACCGTGCGGGCGACGTGCAGCTGCGCGGTGGCCTGGTCGCCGCCGGGGAGGATGAAGCTGCGCAGTGGCTTGAGGTCGGCGTTGAACCGGTCGCACTGCGCCTCCAGCCGGTCGATGTACGCCTGCGTCACCCGCAACGGCGGAAATTCCGGATTTTTCGTGACTGGGGTGCAGAGGTCGGCGCCCACGTCGAACAGCTCGTTCTGGATGAGCGTGAGCGTCTCGGCGATCTCGACCGGCAGCCCGCCGGTGGCCAGGGCCATCCCGACGGCCGCGTTCGCCTCCTCCACGTCCGCGTACGCGGCCAGGCGCGGATCGGTCTTCCTGGTCCGGCTCATGTCCCCGAGCCCGGTCGTGCCGTCGTCCCCGGTCCGCGTGTAGATCTTGGAAAGCACTACCGGCTGGTCGTTGTCCCCACGTGTCATGCCGCTCAGCGTACGAGATGACATCTGTCACCTCGCGGACGGGTGAAAGCCATCTCAACGCCTTGATATCCGCGTCTACCGCACAAGAACCCAACCAAGAAATGATCGATGACATGTTGGACATCACTGGATTGCGCAAGACCTTTCAGGACAAGGTCGCTCTCGACGGGGTGAGCTTCGCCGTACGGCCCGGGGAGATGTTCGGGTTCGTCGGGGCGAACGGCGCCGGGAAGACGACCACCATGCGGATCGTGATGGGGGTGCTCAGCCCGGACGCCGGTCAGGTGTCCTGGCAGGGCCGCACCCTCGGGTTCGCCGAGCGGCGGCGGTTCGGCTACATGCCGGAGGAGCGCGGGCTCTACCAGAAGATGAAGGTCGGCGAGCAGGTCGACTACTTCGGGCGGCTGCACGGGCTGTCCCCGGCCGAGGCCGCGAAGGCGACGGCGGAGCTGCTGGAGCGGCTGGGGCTGACCGAGCGGCGCGGCGACGCCGTCGAGGCGCTCTCGCTGGGCAACCAGCAGCGGGTGCAGCTGGCCGTGGCGCTGGTGCACGACCCGGAGGTGCTGGTGCTGGACGAGCCGTTCTCCGGGCTCGACCCGCTGGCGGTGGAGGCGCTGGCCGAGGTGCTGCAGGAGCGGGCCAGGGGCGGGGTGCCGGTGATCTTCTCCAGCCACCAGCTGGAGCTGGTCGAGCGGCTGTGTGACTCGATCGGGATCATCTCGGCGGGGCGCATGGTGGCCAGCGGGACCGTGGACGGGCTGCGTTCGGCCGAAGGGCAGCGGCTGCGGGTCGTGGTGCGGGACGCCAAGCCCGGCTGGGCCGACGACCTGCCCGGCACGCTGACCGTGGCGGGGGATCGGGAGACCCTGGTCGTGACGGGGGGCGACGATCAGAAGATCCTGCGCGCGGCCGTACAGGCGGGGCGGGTTGAGCACTTCGGGGCCGAGCGGCCCAGCATCACCGAGATCTTCAAGGAGGCCGTGTCATGAAAAATCACCTTTTTCTGGTTGCTGGGCGGGAGATCCGGGCCCAGGTGCGGACCAAGGCTTTCGTGATCGGTCTGATCGTCTCGGTGTTGATCGTGGGGGGTATCGCGTTCGCGCCGAAGCTGCTGGGCGGGCCGGATTCGTACACGCTGGGGCGGGCGCAGGTGCCGGAGCTGCAGCTGACCACCTTCGCGCCGGATATAGAGGTCGAGTGGCGACAGTTCCCGGACGAGGCGGCCGCCAAGGCCGCCGTGCTGGACGGTGACCTGGACGCGGCCCTGGTCGCGGGGAATCGGGTGCTCACCGACGGGGAGATCGACAACGAGCTCGGGCTGCTGCTGCAGAGCGCCAACCGGGAGGCACAGATCGGGGCGTCCGGGGTGACGATCACGCCGCTCGCGATGGAGTCGGTCGGCGCGGACACCCGCTACGAGGGCGCCCGCCGCGGGGTCGCGACGGTGCTCGTGCTGGTGCTGTTCTTCATGATCATCGGCTCGGTGATGATGGTGGCCATGGGCGTGGTCGAGGAGAAGGGCAGCCGGATCGTGGAGATCCTGCTCACCTCGATCCGGCCCTGGCAGCTGCTCGGCGGCAAGATCCTCGGGCTCGGCGTGGTCGGCCTGATCAACATGGCCGCGATCGTGGTCGCCGGTCTGGGCGGGGCGCTGGTGTCCGGCGTGGCCGCCGACTTCCCGCCCGGCATGACCGGCATCGTGATCGGCGCGCTTGTCTGGTTCATCCTGGGTTATGCGTTCTTCGCCGCTTTCGCCGGGGCGCTGGCCTCGCTGGTCTCCCGGCAGGAGGAGGTCGGCAACGTGCTCCAGCCGATGACCCTGCTGCTCATGGTCAGCTACGGCCTCTCCTTCTACGCCTCCGCCGACCCGACCGCGCCGATCGCGTCCGTGCTCTCGCTGATCCCGCCGTTCTCCTCGATGGTCATGCCGGTGCGTACGGCCGCCGCCGAGGTTCCGCTCTGGGAGGTCGCCCTCTCCGGGGCGCTGATGGTGGCGGCGGTGGCCGGGATGCTGGCGCTGGGGGCCAGGATCTACCAGCGGGCCGTGCTGCGGACCGGCGGCCGGGTCCGGCTGGCCGAGGTCGTCACGGGCAACAAGCCGTAAAATGCCTGCAATGGGAGATAAGGGAATCACTCGGGCGCGGCGCATCGTTCGGTGGATGCTGAACATGACGCTCGCGGTCGTGTGGTTCGTGGTCCTGGTCACCACCGTGGTCGGAGTCGGACTGGGGACCCTCTCCCTGGCGCGGATGATCCCCGCGCTGCTCGGCCTGGTGGTGTTCAGCTGGCTGTTCCTGCGCATCACCCGCGCGCTCCTGAACCGCTCGTACCCGACCCGCGAGATCGTGCTGGCCGGGATCCTGGCCTTCGCTCTCGCCGTTCTCGGCGGCGGGAGCCCGACCGGCTGGGGCTTCGTCCCGCTGGGCTGGCTCTCGGTGGCGGCGGTCGGGCTGAGCCGCCGGAACGCGGTCCTGCTCAGCGCGGGGACCGCCCTGGTGACCTCGCTCATCGTGAGCGTGGGCATACTCAGCGGCCAGGATCCGGAGGAGGGCTCGGCTGCCGGGGCCGTCGTCGGGGTGCTGTTGTACAACCTGTTGATGGCGGCGGCCCTGCCGTGGGCCAACCGGCTCTGGGTCTGGATCTGGCAGCTCGCCGAGCAGGCGAACGCCGGCAAGGAGGCCCAGTCCCGCCTGGCCGTCGCCGAGGAGCGCCTGCGCTTCGCCCGCGACCTGCACGACCTGGTCGGCCACCAGCTCTCCGCGATCGCGGTCAAGAGCGAGCTGGCGGTTCGCCTGGTGGCCGATCCCGACGCGGCCGCGGCCGAGATGGCCGAGGTCAGAGCCCTGGCCAGGAAGGCGCTGCGGGAGCTCCGCGAGGCCGTGCGCGGCTATCGGGAACTCGACCTGGTGGCCGAGCTGGGCAGCGTGCGCGCCGTCCTGGAGGCGGCCGGGGTGGACTGCCGCCTGCACTTGCCGCACCGGGATGTGCCGGCCGAGGTGGCCCCGGTCTTCGCCTGGGTGATCAGGGAGGCCGTCACCAACGTGCTCCGCCACAGCACCGCCTCGGTCTGCGACATCACGGTCCGGTTCAACGACGAGGAAGCCGTTCTCGAAGTACGCAACGACGGCGTCACCCGCAAACCGGTCGAGGACCTGGGCAGCGGCCTGACCGGCCTGACCGAACGCCTCGACGCCGTCGGCGGCACCCTCACCGCCCATCCAAACGGCTCCGGCCAGTTCACCCTGCGCGCCGTCGCCCCCATCCTGGCCAGGGTCCCCGCATGATCCGCGTGCTCCTCGCCGACGACGAACATCTAGTACGGCAGGCCATCGCCACCCTCCTCGGCCTGGAAGGCGACATCGAGGTCGTCGCCCAGGTCGGGCGCGGCGACCAGGTCAAGCCCGCCGTCACGGAGCACCGCCCCGACGTCGTCATCCTGGATGTGGAAATGCCCGGCATGGATGGCCTCACCGTGGCCGAGTCCCTCCCCGGCCAGGCCATGCTCATCCTCACCAGCTTCGGCCGCCCCGGCTACCTCCGCCGCGCCCTGGCCGCCGGGGTGCGCGGCTTCATCCCCAAGGACGCCTCCGCCGACGAGCTCGCCGCCGCCATCCGCAGGGTGCACGCCGGTGGCCGCTACCTGGACCCCGAGATGGCCGCCTCCGCCATGATGGCCGGCGAGAGCCCGCTGACCGACCGCGAGCGCGACGCCCTCGCCCTGGCCGCCCGGGGCGCCGCCGTCAGCGAGATCGCCACCGCCCTGCACCTCACCGAGGGCACGGTCCGAAACTATCTCTCCAACGCCATCACCAAACTCGGCGCGGGCAACCGCATCACCGCCATCCGCGCCGCCCAGGACATGGGCTGGATCTAGCGAGATCTTGGCGCGCCACGTTGGCGGAGGGGCCCGGCCCGGCCCTCTCGTGTGCCATTGTGCGATTACGGAGCGTGATAGCAGGCTTCGCTGAAGGGACGCATGCCATCAGGCAGTTGCGCGCTTTTCGCGTGTGTTGCCGTCCTTGCGGGATCTGAGCCCGGGCCTAGGTTTCGGGCCTGCATATATAGCGGCCCGCCTTCTTCCGAAGGCGGGCCAAGAACTTAGCGCGTGAAGGACCGGCGGAACACGTGCACAGCGGACTTGATGATCACCTCGGTGGACGGCGGATCCTCCGACACCACCCACTCGATCAGGAGCTCGGTGATCGCACCGATCAAGGCTATGGCCAGCAGGTGCAGCTCGGAGGGTAACTGCACGGGCAGATCGCCCACCGAGGTTTCGATGATCTTGGTGAACTCCATGACCGCGCGCTGGCGGGCGCCGCTCAACACGTCACCGGCCCGGCGCACCTCCAGGTGCATGATCCGCGCACGCCGCTCGTCTGCGGTCACAAATCTGACATACTCCGTGATCCCCGCCACTATTCGGGCGTCCAAATTAGGCGGTGCCTGATCGATCGCCTTGGTGATCGATTGCAGCGTCTCCTCCACGCAGCGGTCGTAGACCGCGCGCATGAGTGCCTCCCTCCCCGAGAAGCACTCATAGAAGGCCCGGTTGGAGATCCGCGCGGTCGCGCAGAGCCGCTCGATCGTCGTCGCGTGAAACCCTGGACTCGCGAACAGTGCGTACGCAGCCAGGATCAGCCGTTCTCGCCGATCGGCCAACCGTTCCTCAGCCGTCATCCCCCGATAGTCCCGTCCCGCCAAAATTTTCACCTCACGCCGTCATGGCCCCCCAGAAGCCACCATTATGGACGCAAGATCTTTTTTGTGGAAGTATCGGGAAATTAGCCTCTTCTACGACCATGAAGTAAGGTCACGAGCTTGACAAGCCGGTCAAGTTCGGCTGGTGTTCGCGCGAACGAGGTCAGGTTCATGCCGGGCATGGCGAAGCGCTGCCGCGACACCGCTTTCGGCCTGGTGAACTCGCGCAAGCCGTCCGCGCCGTGGATCCGCCCGAACCCCGACTCGCCCACCCCGCCGAACGGCAACGCGGGCACCCCGGCGAACGAGATGATCGAGTTGATGGCGGTCATTCCGGTGAGCATCCGCCGCGCCAGTTCCAGCGCGCGCTTCCGGTCCCCGGAGAAGATCGTCCCCGCCAGCCCGTACGCGGAGGCGTTGGCCTTCTCCAGCGCCTCCGCCACGTCGGCGACCCGTTTGACGGTTACCGTGGGGCCGAACGTCTCCTCCCGGACCGCGCGCGAGTCCTCCGGCACGTCCGTCACGATCACCGGGTCCACGAACGGCGCCCGTACCGACTCGGGGCCGCCCACGACCGCCTTCCCGCTTCCGGTGGCGTCGTCGATGTGCCGCCGGATGATGTCCAGCTGCCCGGGCATGGTGATCGGCCCGTAGTGCTCTCCGGCTTTCACCCGTTGTGCCCGTTCGGTGAGCTCGCGCAGGAACTCGTCGTACACCGAGTCCACCGCGTACACCCGCTCCACGCCCACGCAGGTCTGCCCGGAGTTGGACATCGCCCCCCAGAGGGCGGCGTCGGCGGCGGCGCCCAGGTCCGCGCCCGCGTCCACGATGAACGCGTCCTTGCCACCGCACTCGGCCACCATCGGGGTGAGGTTCTGCGCGCAGGCCGCCATCACCTTGCGCGCGGTCGCCGCTGACCCGGTGAACGCGATCTTCTTGACCCCCGGATCCGTCGCCAGCGCCGCGCCGGTCTCGCCTAGCCCGGTCACGACCTGGAACACCGGCTGCTCCGGCACCGCCTCGGCGAACAGTTCGGCCAGCAGCACGCCGACGCCGGGGGTGTATTCGCTGGGCTTGAACATCACGGCGTTCCCGGCCGCCAGCGCGTACCCGATCGAGCCCATCGGCGTGAACACCGGGTAGTTCCACGGCCCGATCACCCCGATCACGCCCAGCGGCAGATACTCCAGCGTGGCGGCCATGTTCATCGCCACCAGCCCGCTCGCCACCCGCCGCCGCCCGAGCACCTTGGCGGCCTTCCTGGCGGCCCAGTCCAGATGCGTGATCGCCAGCGCCGTCTCCAGGATGGCGTCGCCCTCCGGCTTGCCGGTCTCCTGGGACACCATGGCGACCACCCGCGGCAGATTCCGCGTCAGGACGGCCTTGTAGTCCAGCAGCCGCCGCTTCCGTTCCTGGAAACCCAACTCTGCCCACCACCGCGCCGCCTCCGTAGCGCGCTCTACAGCGGCGTGTACGGCCGCCGCGTCGTGCCGCGGATACGAGGCGAGCACCTCGCCGTTCACCGGATCGAACGACTCGAAGGTTTCCAGCTCAGTGAGCGACATGTCGGTATTCCTCCTGCGGGCACGATAACGCGCGTAATCCCGCACTTACAACAGCACCGACCATCGGCCGAACCGGTGACGGCAAGGGCGTGCAGCGGGCGTATTTCGTGCGCGAAATGCCCTCTGTCGCCTCGGTGCAAGGCGACCATTCAAAGCCTTCTACGATCGTTCCAGCGAACCTCAACGGGGAGGCCCGGGTTGGCCGATTCTGGCAGGGCTGAAACCGCCGCGCCGACGGTCTTGGGCACCCCCCGGCCGTCTGACCGAACTCACAACAGGCCTCGCCCCAGCGCCGTGGTGACGGCGGCGGTGCGGTCCGAGACGCCGAGTTTGCCGAAGACGCGGAGCAGGTGCGTCTTGACCGTGGTCTCGCTGATGAACAGCTCGCGGCCGATCTCGGCGTTGGTCAGGCCCCTGGCCACCAGGGAGAGGACTTCGGTTTCGCGAGGGGACAACGAGTCCGCCACTGGCGCGCGCAGGCGGGTCACCAGCTTGGTGGCGACCGACGGGGACAGGACGGTTTCGCCGCGGGCGGCGGCGGCGATGGCGTTGAGGAGGTCGGCGCGAGAGGTGTCCTTGAGGAGGTAGCCGGCGGCGCCCGCTTCCACGGCGCGAACGATGTCCTGGTCGCTCTCGTAGGTGGTCAGCACGATCACCCGCGACTCCGGGCGGTCGGCGAGGATGCGGGTGATCGCGCCGACGCCGTCCCCGCCAGGCATGCGCAGATCCATCAGGATCACATCGGGCCGCAGATCGCGGGCGCGGACCACGGCCTCGTCACCGGACCCCGCCTCCCCGATCACCGACACCTCGGAATCGAGCATGCCACGCAAACCCTCCCGGACCACCGGGTGATCGTCCACGATCATCACGCGAATCATCAGATCTTCCCTGGGTGGGTGATGCGCAGGCTGGTGCCCGCGCCGGGGGCGCTGGTCACGGTGAGGGTGCCGCCCTGCTGCTCGATCCGGGTGCGCATGCCGCGCAAGCCGTACCCGGTGGAGGCGGCGGGATCGAAGCCGGTGCCGTCGTCCTCGATCGTGAGGGCCACCTGGTCAGGGGCGTACCGCAGGGAGAGGCGGGCGGCGGAGGCGGCCGCGTGCCTGCGCACGTTGGCCAGGCCCTCCTGGGCGGTTCTGAGCAGGACCACCTCGGTGCTGGGCGGGAGCGGGCGGGACTCGCCCTCCACCGTGCAGGCGACGGTGAGGCCGGTCTCCTCGCCGAGCCGTTCGGTCAGGCGGCGCAGCGCGTCGTCCAGGGTGGAGCCGTCCAGCTGTGCGGGGGCGAGCGCCGCGATCAGCCCGCGCGCCTCGGCCAGGTTCTCCCGCGCGGTCTGTACGGCCAGCTCCAGGTGCCGGGCCGGATCCGGCCGCGACTGGGCGGCCTGGATGAGCATGATGATGCTGGTGAACCCCTGCGCCAGGGTGTCGTGGATCTCCCCGGCCAGCCGTTCCCGCTCGGCCAGCGCGCCGCTCTCGGCCGACAGCCGGGCCACCTCGGCGCGGCTGGCCTCCAGCTCGGCGATGAGGTTGGCGCGGTCCTGGCTCTGGTGGATGATCGCGGCGATCCACGGCCCGAAGACCAGCGCGAAGGTGACCGTGATCAGCGTCACCCCGAAGAAGAGCACCAGGTCGCCGGGGTCGGTCCCGGGCAGAGTGAGGAACCGCGCGGCCGGGGACACATTGAGGAAGAGCACCGCGCACACCGCACGCCAGCCGCTGAGCAGCATGAAGATCTGCGGGCAGAGCGCGAACAGGCCGAAGGTGGCTTCGGAGACCAGCAGCGAGGCGGGCAGGAAGGCGACCGAGATCAGCACCACGTAGCCGACCGCGCGGCGGCTGTTGTCCTCGTCTTCCATGATCGCCGGGCGGCCGAGGAGCAGGTACCCGGCCGCGCACAGCAACATCAGCCCGATCGTGGCCGCCCGGGCGGCGGCCGGGGAGTCGTCGGCCAGCAGGACGAAGATCATGGAGACCGTCCAGCCCAGCGTGAACAGGATCTCCCAGCCCTGGAAGGAATCCCACGCGTTGCCCTCGGCAGGCGCGACCCGGGGGAGCTGGTTCCGGCCGCGGAAGGCGGTCATCCGTCCCTGCGGCCCTTCCATCTGAACGTCATCAGGCACAGCACCAAGCCTCCGATGACCCAGGCTCCCAGAACCAGGGCAACCCTGCCTAGCTCGTACGAACCGGTCAGCTCCAGCCGCGCGCCCTCCTCGCCCAGGAAGACCGAGCGCAGGCCCTGGCACATCCACTTGAGCGGGAACACCGAGGAGATGTTGATCAGCCACGGTGGCAGCTCGGTGAACGGGATGTAGACGCCGGAGATGAACTGCAGCACCACGAACGGCATCGAGATCACGGCCGCCGCGCTCTTGGCCGAGCGGGGGATGCTGCTGGCCGCGATGCCGAGCAGCGCCGCCCCGGCCAGGCCGAGCACGAGCACCCAGGTCAGGGTGACCCAGGCGGAGACTTCGGTGGGGAGCTCCAGCTCGTACATGAAGACGCCGATGGCCAGCAGGATCAGCACTTCCAGCAGGGCGATCACCAGCGAGCTGAGCATCTTGCCGACGAAGTACGCGCTGCGCGGAATGGGCGTGCCCGCCAGGCGTTTGAGGGTGCCGTCCTCCCGGTCGATGGCGATGCCGATGCCGAGGTTCTGGAAGGCCGCGCCCATCACGCCCGCGCCGATCAGACCGGCCGTGTAGACCTGGGAGACGGTGATGCCGGTGCCTTTGAACTGGTCGGAGAAGATCGATCCGAACAGCACCAGCAGGATGATCGGGAACGAGAACGTGAAGATGACGGCGTCCTTCTCGCGGAAGAACATCCGAGTCTCCACCGCCGCCCGGGATAAGCCGAGGGCGAGCGCGGAGGGCAGGGGAGCGGTGTGGGTCGCCTTCTCGGCGGCGGTCGTCGTCATTCGGGGGCCTCGATCAGCGTCAGGTAGATGTCCTCAAGGGTGGGGCGGGTGATGGCCAGGCCGGGGACCTCGCCGTCGTAGCGGCGGGACAGCTCCAGCACCGTCCGGGTCGGCGTGTCGGTCTCGACCAGTCCGTCGGCCCAGGTCACCTTGGCCTTCGCGGTGGCCCGGCCGCCGAGCGTGGCCGGGTCGCCCGCGGCCACGATCCGCCCCCGCGCGATCACGGCCACCCGCTTGGCCAGCGCCTCGGCCTCGTCCAGGTAGTGGGTGGTGAGCACGATCGTGGTGCCCTCGGCGGCCAGGCCCTTGATCAGGTCCCAGAACTGGCGGCGCGCCTCCGGGTCGAAGCCGGTCGTCGGCTCGTCCAGGAAGAGCAGCTCCGGGTTGCCGATCACGCCGAGCGCCACGTCCACCCGGCGCCGCTGGCCGCCGGAGAGCTTCCTGATCCGGACGTCGGCCTTCTCGGTCAGCCCGACCTTGGCGATGACCTCCTCCGGGTCGCGCGCCATCGGGTAGTAGGCCGCGAAGTGGCGGATCGTCTCGCGTACCGTCAGCTCGGCCGCGTCGTTGGCGGTCTGCAGGACGATGCCGAGCTTGGCCCGCCACTCCCGGGTCGGCTTCTGCGGATCGATCCCGAGCACGCGGACCTCGCCCGAGTCCCGCTTGCGGTAGCCCTCCAAGATCTCGACGGTGGTCGACTTGCCGGCCCCGTTCGGCCCGAGGATGGCGAAGACCTCGCCCTTCTTGATCTCCAGGTCCAGCCCTCCGACGGCTTGCACGTCGCCGTAGCGTTTGGTGAGCCCCCGTACATGTATCGCTGTTGTCATGGCTCCAGCGTCGGGTCTGTACGCCTCCCGCGGCACCATCGGCCGACCGACCCGATTGTCCTCCTTCCGGAGGACACCTAAGCCGTGGTCGTGAGGCCGCCGTCCACGTAGAGGACCTGGCCGGTCATGTACACGGCGGCGGGGCTCGCCAGGAACACCGCCGGGGCGGCGATCTCTTCGGGGGTGCCCCAGCGGCCCATCGGAACCGACGCCGTCGTGGTGTCGTTCGGGTTCTGCCAGAGGGTGCGGTTGAGGTCGGTGGCCGTCCAGCCGGGACACAGGCAGTTCACCCGTACGCCACGAGACGCCCATTCCAGGGCGAGTGACTTGGTCAGCGCGACCACGCCGGCCTTGGCGGCGGCGTACGCGGCGAGGAAGGGCGCGCCCTTGGCGGCGACCGAGGCGACGTTGATGAGCGTGCCGCTGCCGCGCTCCAGCAGGTGCCCGGCGACCGCGTGGCTGACCGCCATGGCGGAGTCGAGGTTGAGCCGCATGAGCTTGTCCCAGCCGGACAGCCGCAGATCCTTGAACTCGACCAGGAAGTTGGATCCCCCGGCGTTGTTGACCACGATGTCGAGGTGGCCGAGCGCGTCGATGCCCGCTTGTACGGCGGCGGGGATGGAATCCCGGTCCATGACGTCGCACGGGATGACCGCGGCCTGGCGTCCGAACGCCTCGACCTCCTTGGCGACCTCGCTGAGCGTCTCCGCGGAGCGCGAGACGAGCGCCACGTCGGCCCCCGCCTCCGCGTACGCGAGCGCGATGGCCCGCCCGATGCCGCGCGAGGCTCCGGTGACGAACGCCTTTTGCCCGGAAAGATCAAATGCCGTCATTTATACCTCTGTGGGAAGGGGAAGGGCTTCGGGATTGACGCGCTTGACGATCTCGGTGAGCACAATGCGGACATACGGCTCGCCGACCCACAGGTGCTTCGCGCCCTCAACGCCGACAACCTCGGCCTGGGGAACCCGGGCGAAACGTTTGATGGCCTCATCCGGCCGCAGGTAGTCGTCGAATTCGGGGACCAGCGCGGTCAGCGGGCGGCCGAAGGTGGCCCAGGCGTCCAGGTCCTCGTCGGTGGCGCGCTTCAGCGGGGGAGAGAGCAGGATCGCGCCTTCGACGAGGGGGTCGCGGCCCCATCTGAGCGCCAGTTCGGTCCCGAACGACCAGCCCAGCAGCCACGGATGCGGCAGATCATGAAATTCGGCATATTCCAGGGCGGCGGCCACGTCCAGGCGCTCGCCGACGCCGTCCTCGAACACGCCGTCGGAGGTGCCGCGCTCCGAGGTCGTGCCCCGGGTGTTGAAGCGGAGCACGGCCAGGTCGGCCAGCGCGGGCAGGCGGTAGGAGGCCTTGCGCATGACGTGACTGTCCATCATGCCGCCGTGCGTGGGCAGCGGATGCAGGCAGACCAGCGTGGCGACCGGGTCGTTGTGGGGGAGCGCCAGCTCGCCCACCAGAGTCAGGCCGTCGCCCGTCTGCAGCTCGATGTTCTCCCGTTTCGCCGGAAGCACCGTGGACGCCCTGATCTCCATGAGTTCCTTTCAGTACCTGCTGCGGCCCGGTCCTCGTTTGATCCGGTTTCGCCAGCAGGCCGTGTGCCAGTGCCGCCGCTCGCCCTCGCCGCCGGACCAGTTGGGCCAGCTGACCAGATGCGCCATACCTACCCGGATCTCCTGATCGCAGCCCGGGCACCGGTAGACCTTATCGGCCGCGCCGCCGACGATCCGCCGCACCTGCCACTCACCGTCCGGCCACTCCTCGACCTCGCCGATGCCGAACCGCCCGGCGAATCCGAGATCCTGATCCCGCCGTTTGGCCCGGCGCGGGCTCATGTCTCCTCCACATCATCGAGCGTATTCCCTTTTTTCACCCTTTAACGTCTTTCATCCCCGCCGCGACCAGCCGCTCCAGCAGTGGCGCGGGCGCGAACGACGGCTCCCGGTATTCGGCATAAAGCGCACGCAACCCATCCCGTACGGTCTCCAGCCCGAACGCCTCGAGCATCTCGAACGGCCCCTGCGGATAGCCACAGCCCAGCTTCATCGCAGTGTCCACGTCCGCGAAGGACGCGTAACCCGACTCGACCATCCGAACGGCGTCGTTCAGGTACGGGAAGAGCAGCGCGTTCACCACGAGCCCCGCCCGATCCGCGCACGCCACCGGGGTTCGCCCCATCACCCGGGCCAGATCCTGCGCGACCGTGGCGATCTCCGGCGCGGTCAGCACCGTGTGGACCACCTCGGCCACCTCCGCTCCCACCAGGTGAATGCCCACCACACGTTCCGGATTCGGCAGCCGTACTGCGACATCCACCACCGGCGGGGCGGTCACCGCGAGCACTATGTCGGCGTCCCGGTGCCCGTCGAGGGTCTTGAAGCCCGCCGTGTCCAGCCGCTCCCGGAGCAGCTCCGCGTCCACCCCGTCACCGACGACCCCGATCGTGGTCACGGTCACTTTCGGCCCGGAGGACGGAGGAGCGGTCGGCTTGGCCGTACGGGGATGGAAGCCCTGACCGGATTTGCGGCCGTGCATTCCAGCGGTGACCAGTTCCCGCAAGAGCGGGGACGGTGCGTGGCGGCGATCCTTGGTCTCGTAGAAGAGCACCTCGCAGATCTCGTACGAGGTGTCCAGACCGATGAGGTCGAGCAGCTGGAACGGCCCCATCGGCAGCCCCGCGCCCACCCGCATCGCGGTGTCGATGCCGTCCCGGGACGCGACACCCTCCTCCAGCATCCGGCAGGCCTGGTTGAGATAACCGAGCAGCAGCCGGTTGGCCACGAACCCGGCCCGATCCCCGACGACGATCGGTGTCTTCCCCAGCCGGGTGGCCAGCTCGGCGATCTCTCCGCCCAGCCCGTCCTCGGTCAGCACAGTAGTGACCACTTCGACCAGCTTCATGACCGGCGCGGGATTGAAGAAGTGCATCCCGACGACGCGCCCAGGCCGGGAGGTGTTCGCCGCGATCGTCGTCACGGACAGAGACGAGGTGTTGGTCGCCAGCACGGCCGACGGCTTGCAGATGCGATCCAGATCCGCGAACAGCGCCCGCTTCAGCTCCATCACCTCAGGAACCGCCTCGATCACCAGATCCGCGTCCGCCAGCTCGTCCCTCTTATCGGTGAGCGTGATCCGCCCCAGAATGGCCGCCCGCTCCTCAGCGCCGAGCCGCCCCCGCTCGACCGCCTTTCCTGTGGACGATTCAAGATGCCCGCGCCCTCGGCTCACCGCACCCTCGTCGATATCCACACCGATAACCCGCAACCCCGCCCGGGCGAACACTTCCGCGATCCCCGCGCCCATGATCCCCAGCCCGACAACCCCGACAGTCTCCACCGCGCGCCCTCCTCGGTTACTCCTCAGTAGTCTCCCAGAGTGTCCTGGTACGGCCACGCGCGCGGGTAGGGTTGCGGGTCATGCGGCTGGTCATCGCGCGATGCAGCGTGGATTACGCGGGAAGACTGACGGCCCATCTCCCGATGGCGCCCCGGCTGATCCTCATGAAGGCGGACGGCTCCGTGTCGATCCACTGCGACGACCGCGCCTTCAAGCCCCTGAACTGGATGAACCCGCCCTGCAAGGTCCGCGAGGAAGAGGGCCAGTGGACGGTCACCCAGGGCAAGACCGGCGAGAAACTCATCCTCACCATCGACGAGATTCTGCACGACTCCAGCCACGAACTCGGCGTCGACCCCGGCCTCCAGAAAGACGGCGTCGAAGCCCACCTGCAGGAATTACTCGCCGAGCACATCACCACCCTGGGCGCCGGCTGGACCCTGGTCCGCCGCGAGTACATGACCGCCATCGGCCCGGTCGACATCCTCTGCCGCGACCACACCGGCGCCGCCGTCGCCATCGAAATCAAACGCCGCGGCGAAATAGACGGCGTCGAACAACTCACCCGCTACCTGGAACTCCTCAACCGCGACCCATTACTGGCCCCGGTCCGCGGCATCTTCGCCGCCCAGGAAATCAAACCCCAGGCCCGCGTCCTGGCCACCGACCGCGGCATCGACTGCGTCACCCTCGACTACGCAGCCCTCCGCGGCATCGAACCCGAGAACCCCACACTGTTCTGATCGCCGCACGCTCGGTTAGCTCTCGGCCTCCCACTCATTGGCAATGCAACCCCAGTGTGGACTGCGACCCCACATGCTGCCGGGCTTGCTGGCCGATCGCCCTCCAGTACTGCCCGCCTGCGCTCGGTTGGGGCCATTGCAGCCTCGGTGGCGAGGGTGCGACCTGCCGCGGTCTATGGCGATTCATACGAACCTGGCCGGCTCACTCCACGCGATGTTTGGCGCCCCTCCGGCAGTCATATGTCCCAATAAGCCCATTTGATGATGACTTGGTCGTCCCGAGGGGATATGTCTGGCTGGTGGGGGGCAGGCGTAAATTAAGGCACGTATCCGTGCCGGGGCTGTTTCGCGGCGTGTCGCTTGTGCGAATGGCCTGGCTGCTGGAGCCGGTGTCGAAACTGGCCGGCCTTTTCCATGCCGATCAAGTCCTGGCGTTCAGGACGTCCTTGGGTGACGTTCACCGATCGTCACTCATGCCTGACGTCAGGGGCGTCGCGTCCCGACCAGGAAGGCTGATTATGAGCAAGAGACCGGAAGCAGAACTCGTGGCAGAAGGCGTGGACACCCACCCTTGGGGTCCCACCGAGCCGGACGAGGAGCAGGTCCTGGTCTCTCTGGGCTACGTCCTCAACCCGGAGACCGGCGTGTACGAGCAGGAGCCGAACGGAAGGAGGACGCCGTCATGACCGCCGAGAAGATGGTAGCGCGGGCGAGTGACGACCTCGGCCTGTCGGGCCGGCCGAACGTCATCACTCGCTGGTATGCCGCACGGAACGGGTCGGAGTTCCTGCGAGAGCCGTGGTGCAACATGGCCATCACGTACTGGGCACGGCACTCCGACAACGCCGCCGCGGTCCTGCCGAACGGGGATCGCGCCTACACGGTGTGGCACGCCCAGGACGGCGACGGACTCGGCCGCTGGCATCCGGGGACCGTGGCCAACATCAAGCAGTACGCGCGGCCCGGTTCGCTGGTGTTCTTCGACTGGGGCGGCACCAACTCCATCGGTCGGATCGACCACATCGGCGTGGTCGAGAAGAATCTCGGCGACGGCAGGCTGCAGACGATCGAGGGCAACACCGATGACGCCTGCAAACGGCGCATACGTGACGCGTCAGTGATCGCCGGGTTCTGGAACCCCGACTACGAGAAGAACGAGAGCTGGACGGAGGCCATCGTGAGAGAGCTCCCGATACTCAGGCAGGGCGAGCAGGGGCCGCACGTGCGCACGATGCATCACCTGATGCTCGCCAGGGACGTCCCGGGGCTGGCCGGTGTCAGTGACACCATGTTCACCCCGGCCCATTCCGTGGGCATCCGCGATCTGCAGACGGCCGCGGGGATCGAGGTAGACGGCGTCGTCGGGCCGCAGACCTGGCCTGTGCTGCTCGGAGTGCACTGAGAACCCGTGCGGCTCTGCGGGCCCATCGGACCCGCCGAACCCCCGCCATCCGGGGCGGGGGTTCTCCCTTTCCCCGGCGCCGACGGCCGAGCCGCGCCGGTCGGGGGCCTGTTGGCTCGCCGGGGTTCCGCGTGCCCGGCGAGGCGGAGATCCGGCTACTGTTCGTGTCCGATCCCACGCGGGTGGCGATCGTGCTGGTCGCCGACGACAAGGCCGGGAATGGAAATTTCCGGAAGTGAATCAGGGTTCTGCGCTAAGGCCCGCAGCTTCCTCCAGGGTCCGTTTCATGTCCTGTGCGCCCCGCTCGACGCGTACGCGGGTTTCGGCTGCCAGCGCATCCGGCAGCAGGTCGGTTATCCAGACGAGCCGACTCCGGTCCGAGTCTTCGGGGAAAACCTGGAACGAGGCGTGGTGGTGGGTGATGGGCTGTCGCGCGCCTTCAATCACGGCGTAGGCCAGCCGACGAGTTGTGTCGTCGATATCGACGATCAACTCGCGGATGATCCGGCCACCAGGAAAAGTGAGAACCCTGACGTCGCCCTCCAGGCGGGTGTCGACAACACGGTCCGGTAGAAGGCGCAAGTGCACCGCGCCCACATCGCGTATCGCCGCCCATACCTGCTCTGGCCGGGAATTAATCACGACTTCTGTATGGATGGAAGCCATTAATCTCCTGTCCGCTTGCTTCTCAGATCATCGATTCTGTCGCGCATGTCCAGGGAGTGGTGACCCGCATCACGCGCCCGTCCGTAGCGGCAGCGTTCCGTGACTGCGCAACCACTCGTTCAGAGCGAGGAAGTCGGCGTCGCCGAGGCCCTGACGGGGGTCGACACGATGGAGCAGGGCACGCCCTCGGTGGTGTGCGGATACCCAAGCTCGATCTATATCAGTGATCTCATCGTCGACCCAGGCGAACGAGCGCCGTGCCGCCCAGTCGACGAGCGATCGAGTCTTCCAATGAATCCCCTCCCGCTCGTCCCGTTCATCAGCCTCGGACGGCTCCGGCCATGTCACCACCGGCAACCGTGGCAGCCCGATCCGCGGCGCGATGCTCTCATTCGCTTCGTCCATCCATGCCGTGGCCCACACCAGATCGCACGGCAGCGCCACCAGCCGGGGCCCGTGCGCGGGATTGATCCTGGCCAGAAGCGGATTCGAGTCGGCCTTCCGTGGCTCGCGGCCTGTTCGATAAATCGGATACTGCTGCGGTGCCGCGCCGAATGGAATGAGCGGTCCATCGACATCGAGGAAGAGCAGCGGACGCTGCACAGAGCCGGTCACGGCTGCACGATAGCTCGTCATTCCGACAGACCCGTTCGACGAGAAGACTCGCCGGCCCGGCCGCCGGATGCGGGATTCACAGGACGATCGAAGTCGTCGACACCTCCAGGCCCGATGCCGTACGGAAAAGCAGGCGGAAGTGTTCGGCTGGTTTCCGGGGGATGACGAAGTAGCCCACGTCGTCGATCGGGATCTTGCTCATTTGGCCTGATCTTGACCATACCTGGACGTCCCCGGATTGCCCGGGGACGATCTGGCCGAGCAGCGCGTCCTCCGTGACCTCAAGCTCGATCGTCAGCTGGGCGGACACGTAGGTCAGCGCGCGCAGCGTCGCGGTGTCGACGCGGCTGACGCCCATCGGCTCATCCTGATGCAGACCGGAGTCGTACGTAAGCTCGGCCAACTCGACGTCGATGTTGTACCAGGCGAAGGCTGCCTTGCCAGCCTCCATGAAGTCGCGCGGAACCACTTCGGCGGCCTGCTGTGCTGCGGCGAGCCGTCGGATGAGCTCCTCGTCGCTCCACCCATTGGACATGTCATTCACCTCCCAATGCTCCGATCTCAGGGTCCAGGAGAGCGGCCACAGCGGGGTCGTTGCGCAACTTGGCCAGGCATCGGGCCCGGGTGGGGCCGATGCTGCCGATGGGTATGCCTAGCTGCGTGCTGATCTCATGGTAGGAGCTGTCCTGGATGAGCAGGGAGAGCATTTGCTGAGAGGACGGCGGCAGTCGGCTGAATGCTGCACGCAGGATCGCGTTCTGTTCCGCTTCCTCCACGACCTGTTCGACGCTGGGGGATCTGTCGTCCACGGCTATGTCCAAGTCCAAGGGCTGCTCGGCGTTCGCATATCGCCGTCGTGCCCCCAGAATGCGACAACATTCATGTTTGGCGATGGTCGCCAGCCACGATCCCAGGCTTTCTGGCTTCTTCAGTTGGGATAGATGCTCGACGGCGCGCATCCACACATACTGCGCAACGTCGTCGGTGTCTCCCCGATCCAGCCGATAGCCTTTGCAGATCGACCACACCATGGGCCCGTACCATTCGACGAGCTCGTTCCAGGCGTTCTGCTCGCCCGCGCAGGCACGGACCACCAGAGCGGCGACCACGTCTGGCATGACGTCTCCTTCGGCACCCTCGCACGATCAGGGCAGCTGGCGCACGACTCGGATGCCGTGGTCACGGAGTTCGCTGGCATACACCCCACGGAGGAGTTGATCGGCCGCCACAGGCGCGGTCGTCCTCAACCCTTGGGCCTTTCTCGCGAGGTATCCGGCGACGTGGGCGGCCGCGAAGGACGTTCCGTCCCACTCGGCGAACCCCGGGGTGCCGAACGAAGCGGACTGGCCGCGCTCGACGACCGCGCCCTTCTCGTAGTCCATCTGGACGAGATTCACCTTGTCCGGCAGGAACAGGCCCCGCCTGCCCACGCCTGGCGCGTAGCAGTCGGTCCAGGGAGCCTGATCCAGTGTGGGTGAGAAGAACGCCACCTGGCCGTAGTCGTGGTCGGCGCCGACGGCGATGACCGTAGGGCTGGCAGCTGGCCACATGGGCAAGGTCGGCTCCAGCGCAGGATGCTTGCGCTCGTCCTCGTGTGGGGTACCCGCACCGGCTGGGAGGTCTTCCGGCCGACGGCTGTTGCCCAGAGCCGCCACCTTGATCATGTCCGGGGTCCGCTCGCACGCACGGGCCAGCACCAGGGGCTCTATGCCGTCGGCGGTCGTGCCGCCGAGCGCCAGGAGGAGGATGTCCACGTTGTCGTTGCGGCTCTGGATGATGCTCTTTGCCAGCTCCCACGACGTGGTGGTGAGGGTGTACTCGTCTAGCACAGGCCGGATGATGAACTCGGCGTCCGGAGCCAGTTGCGCGGCAATCGAACAGGCGAGCAGGCAGTGCCCGCCGTACGAGACCCGCGGAGATGTCCGGTCTCTGAGCAGCCCTTCGGCGGCGACGACATATCTCCCCGCGAGACCCTCGTGTGGGTACAGCGGAGTGTCGATGATGCCGACCCGTATCCGGGGTTTCAGCACGTTCCTCCGGGGCGGCAGCTCGAACGGCTCCACGGGGCGCGGTTCCCCGATGGCACCCCCGCTGTACGGCGAGCCTTCGATGTTCTCGTAGACCCGGTTCTTGGCGATTCTGAGCTTCCAGCCCTGGTGGTCCGCGGCGGTGAGGTCCCGAAGGTGGTGCAGCAGGATGTCCAGCGGCGTGAGTTCCTCATGCAACGTGTGCGCCAACGCTGGATCGCCGGGCTTCGTCCGCTCGTCGGGTATCTGCTCGGGGGCCAGCCCCTCCATCGCGTCCTCGAAGGCCACCAGGGTGAGCAGCGTGAGTCCCAGTTCCTCGCTCCGCTCGGTCTCCACGACCCTGATGTTCAGGGCGTCGAGCATCCTCCGGAGCAGGCCCTCGTCCTTGAGGTCCACCACCACCTGATCGTCATGGAAAGCCTCCAGCCTGCGGCGTACGACGTGGTTTTCGGAATACGGCATCGAGCCACCCCTTTTGTCGTGTGGAACACTCATGACGGGCAGAGGCGGGCTATTACCCCCCTGATACATCACATCCGGATAAGGTTCACGCACACTGTCGAAGTGGACACGACCGCCTCCGAGTTGGCCGCGGAACTGCTGCGTCTGGCTGAAGACGATCCGGCGGAACTGCTGGCCGTGGCCGCAGAGATCGCCGAAAAAGCGCGGGCGGACGGCGATTTCGAACTTGCGTCGGTTGCGTCGCGGGCCGTCGGCATCGCGGCCATGCACGCGGCCGACCTCGGCCTGGCGGAGCGCCACCTGCTGGGCGCGATCCGGTTCGCCGCCCTGGCGGGCGCACCTGCGCTCGGTGGTGAGGCGCGGCTGCGGCTGGCGTTCGTCTGGTGCGTGCTCGGGCGGATCGAGCAGGCGATGGCAGAGATCGACGGCGCATTACCCGACCTCGACGCGGTGGGCCGGGCCCGGGCGGAGGCCCAGCGTGGGGTGATCTTCAATCACCTCAAGCGGTCCGACGACGCGCTGGGCTGCTACCGTGCCGCGCTTCCGGTGTTGCGGCGAGCCGGGGACCGGCTGTGGCTGCAGCGCGTACTGTGCAACCGCGGAGTGGCGCACGGATACCGGCACGAGTTCGGCGCAGCGGAAACAGATCTGCACAAGGCCGCGGCGATTTGCCGGGAGCTAGGCCTGAGCCTGTCCCTGGCCATCGTGCAGCAGAACCTCGGCTGGGTCAGCGCCCTGCGCGGCGAGGTGCCGACGGCGCTGCGCCAGCTGGACCTCGCCGAGGAGCGGTTCCGCGACCTCGACACCCACCAGCTGTGCTGGACACTGGCCGACCGCACGGAGCTGCTGCTGTCGGCCGGGCTGATCGCGGAGGCCCGGATGGCGGGGGAGGAGGCGGTGGCTCAGTTTACCGCGCGTAACCGCGAGATCGGCCTGCCCGAGGCTCGGCTGCTCCTCGCCCGCATCGCGTATCTGGAGGGAGACCATGCCGGTTCGGCCCGGGAGGCGCGGGACGCGGTGACCGGATTCCAGCGGCAAGGCCGTTCGGAATGGGCGGTCCTGGCCTGCTTTGTCGAGCTGAGGTCTGTGCTGGCCTCGGGCGCTGCGGTGACCTTGGAAGCCATGGAGCGCTGTGCTGGCGAACTGGTCGAGGCGGGCTGGCCAGGCCCGGAGGTGGAGGCGCGGATGCTGGCGGCCGGGCTGGCCGCGGACTGCGGTCAGCATGCGCGGGCGCAGCGGCAACTGGCTCTGGCCGGGCGTAACCGCCACCGGGGACCGGCCATCCTGCGGGCCAGGGCATGGCACGCCGAAGCCCTGCTCCGGCTGGCGCGGGGCAACCGCCGCGGTGCCAAGGTCGCGATCCGCACCGCGCTCGGCGTTCATGACGACCACCGCGCGACCCTGGGGGCGACCGATCTGCGGGCGCACGCGTCGCGCTACCGGATGGAGGTGGCCGAGCTGGGGCTGCGCCTGGCTCTGGACGGCGGGGACCCCGCCGATCTGCTCTCCTGGGCCGAGCAGGGCCGGGCCCGGCACCTGCTGCGCAGGCCGATGCTCCCCCCGGACGACTCGTACCTGGCCGAGGCGATGGCCCAGCTCCGGGTCACGGTCGCCAGGATCCAGGAGCGGGCAGAGGGGCAAGGCTCCGAGCGCCTCGAGCAGCTCCAGATCGCGCTCGAACGGAAGATCCGCGACCACTGCCGATGGCAGGACGGCGGGGCGGTCGCGCCGGAGGTGGTGCCGGTGTCGGCCGACGAGCTGGCGGCGGCCCTCGGCGACTCCGCGCTGGTGGAGTACTTGATCCTGGACGACACGGTGCACGCCATCACGATCGCGGCCGGCCGGGTCCGGCTGTGGCGACTCGGGCCCTTGGCACCGGTCGGGGAACTCGTCAACCGGGTCCCGTTCGCGTTGCGGCGGCTGGGGCGCTACCGGGCCGTGCCCGGCAGCCGCTCGGCGGCTGCGGTGATGCTGCGCGACGCGGCTGCGAAGCTGGATACCTGCCTGCTGGCCCCGCTCGCGACGGAGGTAGGGGATCGGCCGCTGGTTCTGATCCCGACCGGTCCCCTCCAGGGGTTGCCGTGGTCGGTGCTGCCGTCGATGGCCGGGCGGCCGGTCAGCGTGTCGCCGTCGGCGGCCCTGTGGCACGCCGGCACCCGCAGGGCCCACGCGGACGGGCCGACCGTGGTGGCGTCCGGGCCCGGCCTGCCCGAAGCGTCCAGGGAAGCGGCGGCGGTGGCCTCTATCCATGGCGTGTCCGCACTGGTCGGTGGGGCGGCCACCACGCACGCCGTGGTCGCCGCTCTGGACGGCGCGCGGCTGGCTCACCTGGCGGCGCACGGTCGCCTACATGCGACGAACCCGCTGTTCTCCTCATTGCGCCTGGCCGATGGGCCGCTCACCCTCTACGACCTGGAGCGACTGGGGCGTCCGCCGCAGATGATCGTCCTGGCGGCCTGCGACACCGGTCGTCCTGTCGTCACCGCTGGGGATGAGCTGCTGGGCTTCGGCGGAACGTTCCTCGCGCTGGGGACCCGGACGATCGTGGCGTCTGTCCTGTCGATCCTCGACAGCGAGACCACGAATCTCATGATCGCACTGCACCAGCTGATGGCGGTGGGTCAGTCGGCCGCTGTGGCGCTGGCCCAGGTCCAGCGGCAGGCCACCACGGAAGGCGGGCAGGTCGCGGCGGTCGCGGCCGGTTTTGTGTGCGTCGGGGCCGATCACACACTGACCTCGGTCGCCTGAAACCTCGCCGAACGCGATGTATCAACTCGCGCCGCAGGGTCCTCTGCTGAGGTGAAAAGGGGAATCCCTAGCAGGAGGAATGAATGAACTCCCAGGATGCACGCATCGCCAGGATCTACACGACTCAGAAGGGCAACAAGGTCGCCGACCAGACCCCGAACGCCCCGGACGTGGCCGGCAACCTAGCGGCCACCAGCTTCGATCTCGTGGTGGAGATCGAGGCGGGCAACAACACCATGACCGGCGCGCCGTACACGCTGACCGTGACGGCGGTCGACGACTCGATCGCCGGCGGGGTTGCCGCCCTCAACCCCGTGATCCCGGCGCAGAGCTTCAGCTCGCCGCCGTTCCAGAACGTCGGCCTGGACTTCGTCCTCGTCCAGACGTTCAACATCCCCGTGCCGAACGGCGGTGTGCAGGGCCACTTGTTCCACTACGTCGCCGTGCTGCACAACGCCACTTTCCAGATCGTCTCGACCCAGACAAGTGAGCCATTCCTGCTTGTGTGAGGCCGGCGCGATACGGAGGAGGTGTGACGATGTCCAGCACGGCCCCACCCCCCGCCGCCCAGACCACGGCGAGCGAACCCCGCATCGCGCAGGGCCCGGCTCCCGTCGCGGACGCGGAGTTCTCCCTCACTACGCAGGAGGTACGGATCGCGGTGGCACTGGCGGGCGGCGTCAGCCTGGCCGTCTGGATGGGCGGGCTGGCCCGGGAGTTGAACCTGCTCACCCGGGCCAGCGACGGCGACGGCGTGTCCAGCGCCGACAAGCGTGGCTATGCGCTGTACCGCCGACTGGTGCGCCTGCTCGACGTCCGGGTGTCGGTCGATCTGGTCTCCGGGACCAGCGCGGGGGGAATCAACGCCGCCTTGCTCGGGCTCGCGAACGTCCGGCGTGGAGATCTTGGGTTTCTCCGCGGCATGTGGATACGCGAGGGCGGATTCGACAGATTGCTGCGGGACCCTCGCGATCGTCATCCGGTGTCCCTGCTTCGCGGCGACGAGCAGCTGTATCCCGCTGTCCGGGACGCGATCCTGCAGCTCGGCAAGGCGGTTCCCGCCGCGCCCCGGGAAACGGACCTCTTCATCACCACCACCCTGCTGTCGCCGCAGGCCAGGCAGTTCACCGACAGCTTCGGCACGATCTGCGCCGACGCCGACCATCGCGGGTTGTTCCGATTCAGCGGCGCCGAGCTGATGAGAACCGAGCGGATCGCCGATCCGCTGGCTCTCGCGGCGCGGAGCACGGCGTCCTTCCCTGCGGCCTTCGAACCGGCCTTCCTGGCGTATCGGCCGGGCGGGCCCAACTACGCGGACATCACGCGATCGCACTGGGCGGTAGACGGCGGCCTGCTGGTGAACCGGCCCATCGCACCACTCCTGCAGACCATTTTCGACCGCCCGGCCGACCGCGTAGTGCGCAGGATCCTGCTGCACGTCGTCCCCACGGGCACCTCACCCGCCCCCCGCGACGCCGAGCGGGACCGGCCGCCGACCTTCGCCCAGGCGATGTCGCTCGACGTCCAAGCGGTCCTGAGCCAGTCCATCGCGGCCGACCTGGCGGCGCTGCGGGAGCACAACGACCGCGCGGCCGCTCACGCCGACACCCGCTTCCGCCTCGCCCGGCTCGGTCTGCGGCTGCGGCGGGCGGGCGCGGACGGCCCGCTCGCCGATCGCACCGCCTGGGCCGACTACCGAAGGAGGCAGGGGGAATGGCTGGCCCGGCCGCTCGTCGCCGAGATCCAGCGTCAGCTGCCGGACACGCCTCTACCCGGCTCGGACCGCGAGCGTAGGCTGCGCGCCATCGTCATCGAGAAGATCACCGATGGCTGGGCCGGCGAGACGCCCACCGCTGTCGAAGCGGCCCGCGAGGCCGGTCTTCTCGGCCGCTCCGCCTTCGACGCCGGTAAGGCGGCGGTCCTCGAACTGCTGCACAGCGGCTACGCGCTGACCATGAGTGACGTCGACTGCGGGGCGCTGACCCAGCTCGGCAAGCGCGTGCACGACGCACACCAGCTAAGCCGCAACACCGACCTCCGCACGTTCGTCCAGCGAGTCCTGCCGGACGAGGACGCTGACACTATCGGCGCGCGAGCCGCCACGGCGTACCGCGCCGCCCAGGGCGATCCCGGTCGGCTTGCGCAGGCGTGGGAAACGCTGGCCGATGTCGTCGTCTCCGCTGGGCCGGTGCTCACTCGCATGATCGCCAAGTCGAAGTCGGCGGAGGGCAGCGTCACCGGACGCCGCCTGCGCGCGGCCGAGCGGATTCACACCTACCTGGAGTACTTCGGTGACGACCAGAACCAGATCGTCATGCGCATGCTCGACCTGCACGTGGCCGAGCGGTCCGTGCTGCCGATCGGGATCCAGGTGGAGCAGTCCGTCGAGCTGGTCCAGGTGAGCTCCGACACCCGCACCGCGCTCGCGCCGGGCCGCAGCGTGGCGGCGGTCAAGCTCACCGGCACGCGCCTGCACCAGTTCGCGGGCTTCTACAAGCCGTCCTGGCGGGCCAACGACTGGATGTGGGGACGGATCGACGGGGCCGGCTGGCTGATCCACCTCCTGCTCGACCCGCGCCGGATCTACGCCCGGCAGGAGGAGATCCCCGCTGAGCATCGGGCGAAGCACTTCCTCGACGGGCTGGCGGAGGCGCTGGATCTGGTGGTCACATGCGAGCAGGAACGCGACCTCCTGGATGACCTCGCGTTCCTGCGGGGAGAAGCCGTGCCGATGCCCACTAGCCTGCCAAGGCTGTCGATATGGGCCGCTGCCTCCGTCCAGCGACACATCGCAGCGGAGGAACTGGACTTCCTGGCCCAGCAGTTGGCGGAGGAGGGCAACGGCATCGCCCCTTCCTCCGCCGCCTGGCTAGCCAGCTACCGGGACCTGCGCGGCGACGACCGGCTGGCGCTCCTGGACAACATCCCGCTGGTCACCGAAGAGCTGTCGCTGCGGTCTGCGCTGCTGATCCGCACTGTCACCAGGACAGCCGCGGTCGCGACCGCGGTGATCACCGGCTTCAGGCCGCCGCTGCGGACCCTCCGGCTGGCGTTCTCTCTGGCCCGGGGGGCCACCCGAGCAGCCGCTGAGCTGGCCCGCCGCCGCCCTAGTCAGGCGCGGAAGCTGCTCGCACCGATCATCCGTCTCTTCAGGCGTCGTCGCGCATCCCCATGAGACTGAAGGAGTTGAACTCTTGCACCGGCATCAGCGCACCGAGTACTACATCGTCGGGGAAGGCGTGTACGCCTCCCAGGACGGCTCCTCCGTATGCCTGCCCCCCTCGACCAGGGAAGAGATCCGGCGCTTTCGCTTCTCCCGGCTTATCCCCGTCAGGACCAAGCCCTACCCCGACCTCGGCCCGGCGCTCGCGGCGAAGCTCGCACTCGGCATGACCGCGTCGGGCGACCGCCGGCCCGACTCGCATATCCCTGCCGGATACACCTACCTGGGCCAACTGGTCGCTCACGACCTCACCATGGACAAGACGGGCCGACTCGGCGGTGAGAAGATCACCGTCGACGACTTGTTGCAGGGGCGCTCGCCCTCGCTCGACCTCGACTGCCTCTACGGGCTCGGCCCTTCCGATCCCCAGGACGCGAGGTTCTACGAGAGTGACGAAGTACGACTGCGGATGGGGATCACGTCTGCCGATTCGGGCATGGCCCCATTGCAGGGATTCGATCTCGCGCGCCGCGCTTCGTCCACCGGCGAGCCGGGCACCGCCCTGATCCCGGACCACCGCAACGACGAGAACCTAGCGGTGGCGCAGCTTCACCTAGCGTTCATCCGCTTCCACAACCGGGTTGTCGGCGAGCTGACCGGGCAAGGGAATCCGAGCGTCACCATCTTCGACGAGGCGCGCAAACAAGTGGTGATGCACTACCAGTGGATGCTCCGCCGCGACTACCTGCCGCGGATCGTCGACCCGAATATCGTCGAGGACGTCTTCACCAACGGCCGCAAGTTCTTCGACGTGCCGGTCTGCGCCTCGAACAGCACGACCAGCCGGGTCGGCGGCGTGCAACCCGGAGACACTCCCACGATGCCCATCGAGTTCTCCGTCGCCGCCTTCCGGCTGGGCCACAGCATGGTGCGAGCCGGCTACCAATGGAACAGCATCTTCAACAACGATGACCCACCCGGTGATCCCCGGCGGTTCAGGCCGGCGACGCTGCAGGATCTCTTCGACTTCTCCGGAACGAGCGGCTCCCTGACCGAGATCCAGCCGCTGCCGTCAGTCTGGATCGCGGACTTCCGGCGCCTGTTCGACCTGGTCCGAGACGGCGGGGCAGGTCCTGATCTAGCTCCACCCGCAGGCGGGCTGAACTTCGCCAGGCGCATCGACACGCGCCTGGGCAACCCGCTCGGCGAGCTGGCACCCGGCTCGTCCGCTGCCGAGCCAGGCCAACCCTTCGACAGGATCACGGCCAACCTGGCCTTTCGCAACCTGATGCGGGCGGACATGGTCACCTTGGCCAGCGGTCAGCAGGCGGCAGAGCACCTCGAGGTCGGCGCGCTGTCTCCGGAACAGATCCTGGCTGGCGACAATGGCGTGGACCTCAACGCGCCCGCTGGCAAGCGGAACCCCGACAGCGCCTTCACCGACGAGGAGCGGGAGCGGCTGGTCACCCACACCCCGCTTTGGTTCTACATCCTGCGGGAAAGCGAATTCAACCGCGGACAGCTCAACGGCGAAAAGCTCGACGCGGACGGCTCACCGGCGTCGGAGGCCGTATTGTCGCTGAGGTTTTCCACCGGGCCATGGAAGGGAGCGACTACTCCATCGTCCGAGACCCGTCCTGGCGGCCGAAACTGGGTGGCCAGGCGCGGGACGGCAAATTCGGCATGGCTGACCTGCTGCTCTACGCGTTCGACGGTCAAACGGCCCTGCTGAACCCGGTGGGATGAGCACCGACGGAAATCCACTGGGCCGGGTTCGTCCCTGTTTCCGTGAGTGATCAGGATGCGGGTGGGCTCGCCCCTATTTTCGAGCGGGACAGGATGTGAGTCAGGAAGGCACGGATTGGTCGGTTCAAATTGAATGGCTACGAACGCCTGCAGACCGCGCAGTACTTTCCTTCGAACATCTTGCCGGCACGTGTGGCCGCAGATAACTTTGTTGAACTGGCATGTGGATGTTTGGCCTGGATGCGATGATTCAAGCTTTTACCTTCGCGGAGCAACTGGTTCTGAACCTTGTAGGCCCGTTGCTCACTGTGTGTGTCGTTGGGGTTGGTGCCGCAGAACTGACGAGGCGCGCTCAAAACCGACGTGAGGAGCTGCTGCGCATGAGCGATCAGCGTCATGCGGCTCAGGCACGGGAGATCGAAAACCATCGTGCGGACAATATGCTGCGCGAGCGGCTCATCAGTCACGCAACCGAAGCTCCCAGCGCCCTGTATCTTGCCATGCAGCACTACTGGCGCGCTAAAGAGGATGGGATTTCCGGCGATGACCTCGCGCCCTATCGCGAGCGGCTCGACGCACAATATTTGAGGTCGCGCCAACAAGGGCTCGTGCTGGAGCACCTCCTGCGTCTATATTTCATCGACTCGAAACCACGCGTTCTCTGCCACCGTGTCATGGATCTTCTCACTATTCGCTACTTCCAGCTCGTACGAGTGGGTGGCGCATCAGCTAAGCTTCGCGAAATCAACTCTGGCGACGACCACGCTGGTCTATCGGCTGAGGAATTGGCGTCCGGCCCCAAGGTTCTCGATCGATACCGCGCTAGCATCGACGAGCTCGTGGATGTAATCGCTCGCAGCGCGCTCGATCGGGCTGTCGAGGGCAACGGGAACGGCTGACCCAGCGGTCTTTCGGTCGGCCGGCATGCGGAGGTCGAGCGCGACCTGCTCGGTCAAGGCCGTCAACTCGGCCCCAGGACGTGACCTTGATCGTAGGAGGGTGATAACGCCACCCACAAACCGTCTCGCAACCCGGCGCGACGACACCCCCTCAAACCTCAAGACGATCTACGAATGTAGTACATGACTCGGTCCATGCTTCTTTGCCGGTATCGGAACGAGAATGGGTCACAGTTTTGTGAGGAACGAGGCGACCGCTTTGTTGAAGGATTCAGGAGTTTCTATCGCCGACAGATGACCGGCATTCGGCAGGACTTCGAGATGGGCGTCAGGAGTGGCTTCCGTCATTGCTTTGGCGTCGGTGAGTGGGGTCAACTCGTCCTCTTCGCCTACCAGGATCAGGGCGGGGATCTTCAGGGCGCGGAGGGTGTCGAAGGAGTCTGGCCGGGTGGCCATGGCTCGAAGCGCCCAAGCGACGGCGGCGGGTGGTGCCGACTGCACCAGACCACGGACGCGGCCGAGAACCATGGCCCGATCGGCCAGTGTCGTGGGTCCCACCAGATTGGGGACCGTGTCGGTGAGATCACCCCCGGACAGCACACGTTGGGCGGCTCGTTCGCGGTTGGCGGCGGCTTCAAGCGTGTCCGGTGCTGCCTTGGTATCGGCCAGAATGACTGCCTGTACGCGGTCCGGATGACGGCGGCAGAAAGCCATGGTCACATACCCACCCATGGACTGACCACCTATAACGGCACGCTCGATCCCTTCGCCATCGAGCAACTCGGCCACATCATCGGCCATCACATCCATGGACGGATCGTCATCCCCGAGTTGCGACCCACCGAACCCCCGCATATCCGGAGTGATCACCCGGCACCGGCTCGCCAGCCCCTCCCGCTGCCCCAGCCACATAGCCGACGAAAACGGAAAAGCATGGAGGAGCACCAACGGAATGCCCTGACCGGCCTCACGAAAAGACAATCGCATCCACCCACGGTATCCTCTCCTGGCTACCCCAGGTCAACGGAACAATTCCGACGTCCGTTCACTCGTTCGATAGCCCTCGATCAGACCCGATCGACTTGGTGAGGCTAAATTCCATGCCCAGTCAAAGACTCAAATATGTGGGAGAAGCCCCCCGCAGATGAGGGGCCACAGCTCTCCGTGGTAAGCCATAGGCGTATCGGGTCTTCGAAAAGTTATCCGGGAGCTGCTACCGGAGGCGCCTGTGGCACTAGCCCATCGGGCTATCCGGCCTCGCGCAACCGCGTCTGATAAGGGATCCTAACCCGGCATTCGGTCCCCCTCGAAGGGAGCGAAGTGACCGGAGAGACGAGGGAAGGCACACAGGCCGGTCATGCGAGGGATCTCGTCGAGTTTCTGGGGAGGGCCAGGACGATCGACGAGTAGATGGCGCGGCAGCGTACGCCACGGGCCAAGGCCAGAGGGCTGAGCTCGCCCGAGCCGGGGGATCGGCCGTATGACAGACAACGGCCGGCGCCTCCCTCAACGCCGGCCGTAGGTCTTCCTCCCTCAAGGTGTTGCCTTGAAAGACATCTCAACGATGACGTGGATCTGGCGTGTGATGTACCGATTGGGCTGGCCGGTACCGGTCAGTGGCCGGAATCTGCCAAGGTAGAGGTATGTGGGAAGCGATCGGCTTGTCCGGACTGGAGGAGCGGCTGTACCGCCTTCTGCTGCGCGATCCCAAGATTTCCCCCGAGGAGTCCACCCGAAGGCTGGAATCGTCACACGCTGAAGTTCGGGCCGCGCTAGACCGATTGCAGGAGTCCGGACTGCTCGAATCCGCCGGACCGTATGGGTACCGCCCGGCGGACCCGAGAATCGCGTTGTCGTCCGCCATCCGGCGACGGCGGGCGGAATTGGATCGCCTCGCCATGACCGCCGAGGAACTCGCCACCGACTTCCAGGAGGGCTTGCTCCGCGCCGACCCTGGCCGCGTGATCGAGGTCGTCGAGGGATCTGCGGCGGCCGGACGCCGGGTCGAGGAACTGCTCGCCGGAGCGACCCGCGAGGTGCTCGCCCTGGACGCCCCGCCGTACGCCGCGACGGGCACGTCCCTCGGCGCCGAGGAGGCGGCCTTGGCCCGCGGCGTACGCTGCCGCGCCATCTACTCCTCGATCGTCCTGGATCTCCCCCAGAAACTCGACGAGATCCGCCGCATGACCGGCTTAGGAGAACAGGCCCGAGTCCGCTCCCGAGTCCCGATCAAGCTGATCCTGGTAGACGGCCGCACCGCCCTCCTCCCCCTCACCGACCACGAGGAAGGCGCCCGCTTCACCTCCATCGTGGTAGGCCGCAGCGCCCTCACCAACGCCCTCGTCGCCCTCTTCGAAACCCTCTGGCGAGAATCGTCCCCCGTCTGGGGCGCCTCCGCCGCAGCCCCCGGCGACGGCGTAGACCAGCAAATCCTCGAACTCCTGGCCGTCGGCATGAAAGACGAATCCATCCTCCGCCAACTAGGCATCTCCGAACGCACCCTCCGCCGCCGCATCGCCTCCCTCTTCGACCGCCTCGGCGCCACAGGCCGCTTCCAGGCAGGCGTACAGGCCGCCCGAAAAGGCTGGATCTAGCCGTTCTCCAGAGGTGCCCACCTCTTGACGCCATCCTGGCTGTCTGCGCTCAGTTGACGGATTGAATGTCTGATGGTCGTTCGGGGAGACATCTCTGAGATGTGCTCGACTCTTGCGGAGCCACAAGTGAGGACGGGCGGGTCAGATCAGTTCGATGAGGTCGACTTCTAGGGGTAGCGGATCTGACACCTTGAGTTTGTCGGTATCCACGCCGGCAGAAGCGTAGAGGCCGGTGGTGGGGTCCAGACGATAACGGAACACCGCCGGTCCGTGATCATGGTCGTCAAGTTCGACTCGCCAATAGTGCTTGATCCCCGCAGCGGCGTACTCCGCAGGCTTGTCCTTCTGATCCGCAGTGACCGACGCGGGCGACATGACCTCGACGACCATCAAGCAGTGTCCAGGGCGCAGAATCTCCTCGTCGGGGAGGGACGCATCGTAGACGGCGATATCAGGACACCGGTTGAGCAGCGGGATGTCACGAAGTCTCAAGTCAATGTCGGTGGAGACAGCCAGGTGATCGCCGCAGACGTACTCGATCGCGTTCGCCAGGCGTCGGGCGAGGACCTGGTGTGCGCGACGATAGGCGACGTTCACGACGATGGCTCCGTCCACGACTTCAATGCGCCGGGAGATGTCCTCGGGCAGTTCTTCGTAGGCCTCGGCACTGAGCCCTTCGGGCGACAGCACCATCCAGTCGGGCAACGCGATCATGCCCTCAGCATATGGACTTCGGTGAACACAAGGGCATGTCCATCCTTGATGGACCTGGATTCACCCGTCCAAAGGGTTAGTACCGGCCGTCTATTTAGTGAATCTACAAGTCATCGTCCGTTAGTGGGTTACTTGCGCTGATCTATCGAGAGGCTGGCGCGCTAACTTATGCTCGGCGCGACCTACTGTAAAGAATTCCCTGCTAGGGGTGAACAGCGCATGAAATTTCTGGGCAAGATAGTTCTGGCATTGGGTTTCTCGATCGCCGCGAGTGGCGTCATGGTGCTGGCGCAGACCTCGGTGGCCAATGCCGTGGTGGTCAACCCCGACCCCAACTGGTGCGACCACAGGATTAAGGACCTGGACATGCCCGAGCCGGAGACGTATCCCAATGGCGTACCCGTCGGGGACAAGTGTCCGGCTTTCTGAAGCCGTCTCTCGGTTGTCGAGCCTGGTGATCACCACGATCACCGGGCTCGATGCTTGTCGGTGCGCTGCCGCGTGAGAAGCGGCAACAAACACCCCCCAGTCGCCGCAACAGAAACGGAACGTGACAAAGCCCGGCGAAACCGAAGTTTCGCCGGGCCTGTGTCAGTGTGTAGCCGTCGCCCCGAGGAAAGTGAGTCCTACCTACTCCTGCCACCATTCGGCGTCGTCGTCCGCCTTGGGGGCGGGCGGAGCGGGCTTCGGGGTGGGCTTGTCGTTGACGCTGGGCGCGGCGGACAAGGCCGGCTTGATGGGAGCGGCCACCACGGGGGCGGGCTCGGGGTCCATGCCGGGCAGGGCGGCGCCGCCGAGGAGCTGGCGGAGCTGGGCCAGGTGGCTGGTGATGCTGTCCCGCTGGCGGGTCAGTTCGTCGACCTGGCGCTGCATGTTGGAGCGGGTGCGCTCGGCCTCGGCCTTGGCGTCACTCACTATCGACTCAGCGCTGGACTTGGATTCGGCGACCAGCTGGTCGGCGTTCTTGCGGGCGTTGGCCAGGAGCTGCTTGGCGTGGGTGTCGGCCTCGCGGCGGGTCTGGTCGGCCTGCTGGGTGGCCTTGGTCGCGCGCTGTTCCGCGGTGGCGGCGCGCTGCTCGGCCTCGGCGACGAGCTTCTGCGTGTTGGCCTGCGCGGTGGCGTGACGCTCGGACTCCTGGCGCTCGGACTCCTCGCGGCGGGCGGCCAGCTGGATCTCGAACTCGGCCTCGTCCTGGGCGCGCTTGGCCTCGGACTCCTCCAGGACCCGCTGGGCCTGGGCGCGCATCTCGTCGGCCTGGCGCTTGGCGGTGGTCAGCACCTCGTCGCGCTCGCGCTTGGTGGACGCGCGCAGCTGGGCGACCTCACGCTCGGTGGTGGTGCGCAGCTTGGCGATCTCACGCTCGGCGTCGGCGCGCTTCTCGGCGACCTCGTGGTCGGCGGTGGCGCGGAGCTTGGCGACCTCACGCTCGGTGGTGTTGGTCAGTTCGTCCGACTCGCGCTTGGCGGTGGAGCGGATCTCCTCCGCGTCCCGCTCGGCGGTGGTGCGCATCTCGTCGGCCTCGCGGGTGGCGAGCGCGCGCTTCTCGGCGGCCTCGTTCTCGGCGGCGGCGCGGACGTCGGCGGCGTCCACCTTGGCGGCGGCCTTGATCTCGTTGGCTTCCGACCGGGCGGCCTGGACCAGTTCGGTGGCCTGCTCCTCCGCCAGACGCAGCAGTTGCTCAATGCGGGCGCCCAGCCCGGAATAGGTCGGGCGCTCCTGCTCCTGCAGCTGGCGCTGGGAGTCGGAAAGGTCACGCTGAAGGGCGGTGACCTGCTCCCGGGCCTGACGCAGGTCTGTGTCCAGCGTCTTCAGGTGGTCGTGGACCTGGTGCCGGTCATAGCCGCGGAGCACCACGTCGAATTCCCGGGAGGGGGCGTCTTCAAAGAAATTGTTCAACTGGGCGTCGATGTCGGACTGCATGAGGCTCGATCCTGGGTTGTCGAGACGGCTACACGGGCCGGACGGGGGGGTTTCGGACATCCGAGGCGAGGAGCCCATTGCGGGATCCACGTCCGGTGGTAGGCCAGCGTACTCCGGTGCTGCCGTGTTGGAGGCCTCCTCGGACTTTCTGCGCGACTTGTTACGTATGAACCTTTCTTGCGTTTGCTCAATGCCTCGATGTCTCGACCAGCTCTGTTAGGACTCCTCCCACATCCTTGGGGTGTAGAAACGCAATTGAGGCACCCATAGAGCCGTGACGTGGGCGTTCGTCGATGAGACGCACCCCCTTGGCGCCGATGTCCGCCATGGCCTTGGCCACGTCTGGCACGCCGTATCCAATGTGGTGCACGCCCTCGCCGCGCTTGCTCAAATACTTCCCCACGGCGCTGTCGGGGTGAAGGGGTTCGAGCAATTGGACGTAGGAGGCTCCGCTGTCGCCGTCGGCCACGTGGAGCATGGCCTCCCTCACGCCCTGCTCCTCGTTCACCTCCCGGCTCACGACCACCAGTCCGAACGTCGACTCATAGAATTCGATCTTCTCCTCCAGGTTGTGACACGCGATGCCCACATGGTCGATCCGTAGCAACATTTGAGCCCACCCTCCTTGGCGATCGTCCGACCGCCTCTAGGTATCGTGACACCGTCGCCCCTGGTCGATCGAGGAGGCCCCGCCCATGTCCCGTTCCGTCATTGTCGCCGGAGCTCGTACCCCCATCGGAAGGTTGCTCGGTGCGCTGGCCGGGCAGTCCGCCGTCGAACTCGGCGGGATCGCCATCAAGGCCGCGCTGGAGCGCGCGGGCGTGGCCCCGGCCGACGTGCAGTATGTGATCATGGGCCAGGTGCTCCAGGCCGGGGCGGGGCAGATCCCGTCGCGGCAGGCGGCGGTGCTGGCGGGGATCCCGATGACCGTGCCGTCGCTGACGATCAACAAGGTCTGCTTGTCGGGGCTTGACGCGATCGCGCTGGCCGATCAGCTGATCCGGGCCGGGGAGTTCGAGATCGTGGTCGCGGGTGGCATGGAGTCCATGACCAACGCGCCGCACCTGATCCCGCGCCTCCGCAAGGGCGTCAAGTACGGCTCCACCGAGATCCTGGACGCGACCGCGGTGGACGGCCTCACCGACGCCTTCGATCAGGTGTCGATGGGCGAGTCGACCGAGCGGCACAACGCCCGCTTCGGGCTCACCCGCGAAGATCAGGACGCTTGGGCCGCGCGGTCGCATCAGCTGGCCGCCGCCGCGGCCAAGAACGGCGTCTTCGACGCCGAGATCGTCCCGGTCCCGCTTCCCAAGGGGGCCCAGTTCACTGCCGACGAGGGCGTACGGCCCGAGACCACCGTGGAGACGCTGGCCACCCTGCGCCCGGCCTTCACGAAGGACGGCACGATCACGGCCGCGTCGGCTTCGCAGATCTCCGACGGCGCGTGCGCGGTCGTGGTGATGTCCAAGGCCAAAGCGGAGGAACTCGGGCTCGACTGGCTGGCCGAGATCGGCGCCCACGGCAACGTGGCCGGTCCGGACAACTCGCTGCAGTCCCAGCCCGCCAACGCGATCAAGCACGCGCTCGGCAAGCAGGGACTGACTGCGGCCGACCTCGACCTGGTCGAGATCAACGAGGCGTTCGCGCAGGTCGTGCTGCAGTCGGCGAAAGAGCTCGAGGTGCCGCTCGACAAGATCAACGTCAATGGCGGCGGTATCGCGCTCGGCCATCCGATCGGTGCGTCGGGTGCGCGGATCGTGCTCACTCTCGCCCACGAGCTGCGCCGTCGCGGTGGCGGGCTCGGCGCGGCGGGGCTGTGCGGCGGTGGCGGTCAGGGCGACGCCCTGATCATCCGCGTTCCCGCGTGACGCCTCTCGCCGACGACGTTCTGGCCGGTCGGCCGCGGGCCATCGCGCGGGCCATCTCCCTGGTCGAGAACGCCGGTACGGCCCTGCGTGACCTCATCGCGGCGATCGGCACGCGGCAGCCGTACCGGGCCCGGGTGGTGGGTTTGACCGGATCGCCCGGGGTGGGGAAGTCCACCTCGACCGGAACCCTGATCGAGGCGGCGCGTAAGCGCGGCGAGAAGGTCGGCGTGCTGGCGGTGGATCCGTCGTCGCCGTTCACCGGGGGAGCGCTGCTGGGTGATCGGGTGCGGATGCAGGAGCACGCGACAGATTCGGGGGTGTTCATCCGGTCCATGGCGACGCGCGGGCATCTGGGCGGTCTTTCCTGGGCGGTGCCGCAGGCGATCCGGGTGCTGGACGCGGCCGGATTCGACCTGATCCTGGTGGAGACCGTCGGTGTCGGGCAGGCGGAGGTGGACATCGCCTCGCTGGCCGATTCCACGATCGTGCTGCTCGCGCCGGGGATGGGCGACGGCGTGCAAGCGGCGAAGGCGGGCATTCTGGAGATCGCCGATGTGTTCGTGGTGAACAAGGCCGACCGGGAGGGGGCGCAGGCGACGATCCGCGAACTGCGCAACATGATCGCGCTTTCCGGTGCGTCGTGGCGGCCGCCGATCGTGTCCACGGTGGCTGTGCGCGGCGAGGGTGTGGACGATGTGGTGGCCGCGCTAGATGCGCACGCGGAGTACCTCGAAGAATCAGGTCAGGGCCGGGTGCGCAAGCTGGCGCGGGCCCGGGACGAGATCGAGGCGATCGTGCTGGCGGGGCTGCGGGCGCGGATCGGCGGGTCGATTCACGGCGACCGGCGGCTGGACGTTCTCGCGGAGCGCGCGCTGGCGGGGGAGACCGACCCGTACACGGCCGCCGATGAACTCATCGCATCGCTCTAGCTTTTCCCAGGCCTTGTTCACCCTCGCGTAACCCCAGCTCTTTACGTTCGCGACATGAAGTGGAAGCAGGTTGTGAACTCGACCCTGGAAGGGGTCACCGGCTACGCCATCAAGCGTGTACGCCTCCCGCCCAAGCCCTTGCCGCCGTTGCCGCCGCGCATGCCGGACGATGTGATCAGAGGGCCGGTCGACCCGGCGGCGGATCGGTTGCTGCGCGAGCCCGTATTCCTGCTGGCTTCCGTGCGTTCCGGGTCGACGTTGCTGCGGGTGATGCTGAACAGCCACTCCCACCTGCACGCTCCGCACGAGACCCATTTCCGGCGGATGACCGTCAACCTGCCCACCGACCCGCTCCAGCAGGCGCTGACCGCGCTCGGGCACACGCACAGCGATGTCGAGCACATCCTGTGGGATCGAATGCTGCACCGGGAGCTCCTGCGCAGTGGCAAGAAGATCCTGGTGGAGAAGACTCCCAGCAACGTCTTCGCGTGGAAGCGGATCTCCACCTGCTGGCCGGACGCGCGGTTCATTTTTCTGATCCGGCATCCGCTGTCGATCGCCACCTCCTGGCATGAGGCCGACCCCGAAGCCCGGCCGATGGAGGAGGCCATCCCGCACGCGCTCAGATACGCCACATACCTCGAAGAAGCCCGCCAGAAGGTGGGAGGCCTCACGGTCACCTACGAAAGGCTGACAACCAACCCAGAGGCCGAACTCCGGGCGATCTGCGACCGGCTCAGCGTTCCGTGGGAACCGGGCATCCTTCGTTATGGAGACCACGACCACGGGACGTTCGTCAAGGGCATCGGGGACTGGCGCGACAAAATCCAGACCGGGACGGTTCAGCCTGGTCGTGCGCTCCCCGAACCTGATGAAGTTCCTGAGGAGATGCGCGAAATGTGCGCCAAATGGGGTTATCTCTAGCCTTGGGTTGCGCCAACGCGCCAACGGTTGAGGTCCGTAGCGGGTGGGCAGGGCGGACACTCCGGCCGACCGTGATAGCTAGCCTCTCGTGAGCCGCTGGTCAGCGGCCATCGCGGGCGCGGTGGTCTCTGGCACGGTCTTACGTCGGCCTACGTGTCCGCCCTGCCCACCCGCAGGGTGGCCCGCCGTACTTCGCACCGGTCTTTTGGAGCCAAATGGGCTTTTATCTCTAGGGTTCGTCGGTGTAGGTGATGGTGATTTTGGTGAAGCCGAGGGCTTTGAGCATGTTTTCGAGCATTGATTTGGTGTTCGCGTCGGCTCGGGCGCGGAGGTCGCTGGTGGTGGCGGCTTCGGTGATTTTTTGTTCGGCGAGGATGTAGAGCTCTTGCTGGTTGCCGGGGGCGTCGGAGAGGAACTCGCCGACGCGGTCGAGGATGCCGCGTTCCTGGTGGTAGACGTAGGAGCGTTTGTTGTCCAGGTTGGGCTTTTCGAGTTGGGCGCGGGGGAGGCGTACCGTCACGGAGGTGCGGTCGGGGGAGACGGTGATCGCGTCTTTGTCGAGGTCGCCGAACTCTACGTAGGCGTCGACGTTGCCGGCTCCGACGAAGAGGGTGCGGGTGCCCTTGATGGCGTCGGGGAGGAAGTCGGCGTCTTTCTCCAGGTCTACGACGACCTGGAAGTTGCCGGTGGCGGCTTCGAAGCGGCTCAGGTTGTGGATTGACTGCAGGAGGACTGGCTGGGTGCGGTCGATGGTGGTTTCGCCGAACGGGTCCAGCCAGGACCAGGCCAGGCGGGCGCCCACGACCAGCAGCAGGGTGACGAAGAGGGCTGCGGCCAGGCGTCGCCAGCCACGGCGGGAGGTGCGCGTGACGGGGGTCGGCTCGGTCAGGGGAGCGCGTGTCTGGCGGTTCACGAGGGGACATCTTCCCGCTAATACGCGGCAATCACATTGCGGGGGAGGGCATTCCGCTCGGGGGTGGTGACGCGGGCATCAGGGGGACGGGCATCAGGGGGGTTGGGCTTGGTCGTGGGGCGTAGGCGAGGCCGCCGAAGTGGTTGACGCTCAGGCGGCAGTTGGCGAAATCGGCGTAGAACATGCGCAGCCACTCGCGCCGTTGCTCCTCGCTCAGTCCGGAGAACCAGGCGGAGGCGTTCTGGTGCTCTAGCAGTGGTCCGGCGGGGAGCGGTTCGCCGCGCAACCATGCGGCCACGATGGCCCGGTAGCCGGCGGAGACGGGTTCGGTGCAGGGGCGGGAGAGGCGTTCCACGAACTCGGCCGCGGCGCGGTCGGCGTAGCCGGTGTCCAGGTCGTCTACGTGGATGGGGATCACGCCGCGGGCGGCGTCTTCGGCGCCCGCGGTCAGGCGGGAGCGCTGCTCGACTCGCTGGAAGGCGGCCGGGGTGCCGGACAGGCGGGCCGCGATGCCGGTGAACGCGCTGCCCAGTTCGGTCAGGCCGCCGCGCATGCCCGGGTGGACGCAGACGGTGATCGGCCATTCCTGGCAGCTGTAGACGATCTTCTGGGCGCTGGACAGGGCATCGGGTTCGGACACCAGGCGGGCCACTCCGGTGCCCGCCGCCAGCACCGCGAGCATCGCCGCCGCCAGGGCGAGCGGCTGCCGTGTCACCGCGGCCGCCCAGCCGAGCAGCAGCGCGGCGCTGATGCCCAGCAGCCATATCGTCTGGTCGAGGAAGGCTCCGTCGCTCAGGCCCTGGAAAAGGTCGTATGGCTCGGGTGGGGTCGGGGCCAGGCGATCCGCCCAGCCGGAGCCCTCCGCGATCCAGGTGAACAGTGCGTAGGTCGCCATTCCGGCCAGCATCGGCGTGATCGCGTAGGGCACACCCCAGCCGAGCATCCATCCCAGGACGACGTAGAGCGCCAGACCGGCGGCGCCCATGGCCAGGCCGCTCGGCAGCAGCCGGCCGGCCTGCTCGCTGAGCACCGCGCGCAGCGTGAGCACCAGCACGGTCGCTCCGAAGGAGCCGACCACGACGGCCAGGATCGCCAGTGGCGCCTTCAACGCCTGCCGGATGGTCCGTTCGCCCCGGGTCGCCCGGCGCTTCCTGACGGCCACCCAGGCGGCGAACGCGGCCGCGACCGGGCCGGTCAGCCGGAGCGAGCCGATGACGGCGACGACGATGTTGTCCCACACCATCACGCCGGGAATGAGGACGCTCCACGCCGCCACCAGGCCGAGCACCATCAGCACGGTCACCGTGACGACCGCGCTGTGCTTCAGCTCCTCGCGTGAAACGCCCCGATGCTCACGCACGACCTACCCATGTCAATGTGCTGCCCATCAAGCACCCCCCGTGCCTGTGTAGACGCCGCCACCCGCCCGGCCGCGCCCGTTTCCCCGTGGCGCGGGGCGAGTTTGCCGTCGCCTCACTGTTTGACGTGACAACCATAACGGAGCGTGATGTTTGGCGGGTCGATTCTTGGGTCAAGGACTGAGTTTGGTCACGCTACGTGAAGTGCGAATCTGGACGATCGCCGCGCTACCGTAACGCTGTGTCTCTCAACCTGCCGTTCGATCCCATCGAGCGCGCCGCCGGGACCTGGCGGGAGCGCTTCGGGCCCTCGTCCGCCATGGCCGCCGTCACCTCGATCATGAGAGCGCACCAGATCTTGCTCGCGCAACTGGACACGCTGCTCAAGCCGTACGATCTGACCTTCGCCAGATATGAGGCGCTGGTGCTGCTGACCTTCAGCCGGGCCGGGGCGCTGCCGCTTTCCAAGATCGGGGAGCGGCTGATGGTGCACCCGACCAGCGTGACCAACACGGTGGACCGGCTGGAGCGGGCGGGTCTGGTGATCCGCCGCCGGAACCCGAACGACGGCCGGGGTGTGCTGGCCGAGATCACCGACGAGGGCCGCGCCGCCGTCCGGGCCGCCACCGCCGACCTGATGGCCGCCGACTTCGGCCTGGGCATGTACGGCGAGCACGACCTCACCGCCATGTTCGACCTGCTCAGAACCCTCCGGGTGGCGGCGGGCGACTTCGCCGAGAAGGACGGTGGCAGTTTTTAGTAGGACGTCCTAGTATCTTGGCTATGGACGAGATCGAGGCTGGGCGTGCCCGCTGGCAGGCCAGATACGACGCGGCGAGCAAGCGGAACCGCGAGTTCAAGACGCTGTCCGGCCTGCCGGTCGATCCCGTTTACGGGCCGCAGTCCGCCGATCCCCGGTTCGAGCGGATCGGGTGGCCGGGGGAGTATCCGTTCACGCGTGGCCTGCACGCGACCGGCTACCGGGGGCGGCCGTGGACGATCCGGCAGTTCGCCGGGTTCGGGAACGCGCGGCAGACCAACGAGCGCTACAAGATGATTCTGGGCGCGGGCGGGGGCGGGCTCTCGGTGGCGTTCGACATGCCGACGCTGATGGGCCGTGACTCCGACGACGCGCACTCGCTCGGCGAGGTCGGGCACTGCGGGGTGGCCATCGACTCGGCGCTCGACATGGACCTGCTCTTCGACGGCATCCCGCTGGGCGAGGTGACCACCTCGATGACGATCAGCGGTCCTGCGGTGCCGATCTTCTGTATGTATGTGGTGGCGGCCGAGCGTCAGGGCGTACCGCTGCGGGCTTTGAACGGGACGCTGCAGACCGACATCTTCAAGGAGTACATCGCGCAGAAGGAGTGGCTGTTCGCGCCCGAGCCGCATCTGCGGCTGATCGGCGATCTGATGGAGTTCTGCGCCGCCGAGGTGCCCGCCTACAAGCCGCTGTCGGTCTCCGGCTACCACATCAGGGAGGCCGGCTCCACGGCCGCCCAGGAGCTGGCCTTCACCCTCGCCGACGGCTTCGGCTACGTCGAGCTGGGCCTGTCCCGCGGCCTGGACGTGGACGTCTTCGCCCCCGGACTGTCCTTCTTCTTCGACGCGCACATCGACTTCTTCGAGGAGATCGCCAAGTTCCGCGCCGCCCGCCGCATCTGGGCCCGCTGGATGCGCGAGGTGTACGGCGCGCGCACCGAGAAGGCGCAGTGGCTGCGCTTTCACACCCAGACCGCCGGGGTCTCGCTCACCGCGCAGCAGCCCGACAACAACATCGTCAGGACTGCCGTCGAGGCGCTGGCCGCCGTACTGGGCGGCACTCAGTCGCTGCACACCAACGCGCTGGACGAGGTGCTGGCGCTGCCGTCGGAGAAGGCCGCCGAGATCGCGCTGCGCACCCAGCAGGTGATCATGGAGGAGACCGAGGTGGTCAACGTCGTCGACCCGCTCGGCGGCTCCTGGTACGTGGAGGCGCTCACCGACCGGCTGGAGGCCGAGGCGGAGGAGATCTTCGCGAAGATCCGCGAGATGGGGACCGGCGACATCACCTCCGGGCTGCTGCGCGGCATCGAGGACGGCTGGTTCATGGCCGAGATCGCCGAAGCCGCCTTCGACTACCAGCGGCAGCTGGAGAAGGGCGACAAGCGTGTGGTGGGGGTGAACTGTCACACCGGGACCACCGAGCAGCCGCTGGAGATCCTGCGGGTCAGCCACGAGGTGGAGGCCGAGCAGCGGCGGGTGCTGGCCGAACGCCGGGTCCGGCGGGATCAGAGTGCGGTGGACGCGGCGCTGGCCGCTCTGGTGGCTGCGGCGCGTACGGACCAGAACATGATCGAACCGATGCTGGTGGCCGCTCGGGCCGAGGCGACGCTGGGCGAAATCTGCGATGTGCTCCGCGAAGAATGGGGCACATACACAGAACCGCCGCGATTCTGACCGTGTTTATGGCCGATCCTCCGGATCGGCGGGCTTGGCCGCCTTCAGCCTGTGTCTTCCCTCGTCTCTCCGGCCGCTTCGCGACCTGCGTTCCTCAGTCCAGACACAGTCGCGGCCAAGCCAATTCCGGAGGGGATGGAACAGGGTCCCCCAGGGATGCGGCAGGATTAGGAGTATGGCAGCGGACTTCTCTCGACCTGGATCGCTCTACGGCGCCGTGGATCTCGGCGCGCGCAAGCAGGCCCTGGAGGCGCAGGCGCGGCGCGAGGCCGCGGCCAAGAACCCCGCGCCGCCCGGGACCCCCGAGCTCATCGAACCGACCGCGGCGACGTTCACCGCCGATGTGGTGGAGCGCTCGATGAGCGTTCCGATCATCGTCGAGGCGACCGTGCCGCGGGCCGAGCAGGTCCAGCAGTTCAGCCTCGCGATGGAGAAGCTGGCCGCCGAGGCGGGCGGGTCCTGGCTGCTGGCCAGGGTCGACGTCGAGGCCAACCCCGAGCTGGCCCAGGCGCTGCGGATGCGCGCGGTGCCGACCGTCTACCTGGCGGTGCAGGGGCAGTTGATGCCGCTGTTCGAGGGCCCGCTGCCGGAAGCCCAGCTGCGCCAGGCGCTCGCCCAGGTGTTCGAGCAGCTCGGCGTGGAACTGGGTGCGCCCGCCGCGCCGGGGGAGGAAGGCCCCGCCGAACCTCCTGTCGACCCCGACCTGCTGGCCGCCGACATGGCGATCGAGGACGGTGACCTGGACGCGGCCGAGGCCGCCTTTAGCCGCCTGCTGGCCCGTTCGCCTGGCGACGAGGAAGCCAAGATCGGGCTCGCCGGGGTCGGCCTGGTCCGCCGGACGACCGGGCTCAATCCGTCGGAGGTGCTGCGCCGCGCCGCGGACGCGCCCGCCGACGTCAAGACCCAGACGCAGGCGGCCGACGTGGAGATGCTCGCGGGCGACGTGGACGCCGCCTTCTCCCGGCTCATCGCCCTGGTGCGCCGCACGGCGGGGGAGGACCGGGACAAAACCCGGCTCCACCTGCTCGGCCTCTTCGACACCCTGCCCGCCGACGACCCGGCAGTGGCCAAGGCGCGCAGGGGGCTGGCTTCGGCTCTCTTCTGACGGGCGCTGGGGCGTGGGTCACGGCTTCCGGTCCTTTTGGAGAGCCGTCTCGTCGCCGTCGGTCTGGCCCGGGAGGCCGGAACCTGATGGTCAAAGCGCTCATAGGGCGCGTTTCACACCGCTTCTCTCCATATTTCGGCCTGATGCACCCTGCTGAAGGTGGCACGATAGGTCCACACCCAATGCGCAAAGGAGCGGATTGACGTGGCCACCGTGCCAAGTGTTTCTTATTCGATCACCGTCCGACTCGAGGTGCCCGCCGGGGGTAAGGCCGTGAGCCTGCTCACCCACGCGGTGGAGAACGCCGGCGGGATCGTCACCGCTCTCGACGTGACCAACGCCGGTCACGAGAAGCTGCGCATCGACGTGACCTGCGCGGCCCGCGACACCGACCACGCGCAGGCGATCGTGGACGGGCTCGGCGCGATCGAGGGTGTGGTCATCCACAAGGTGTCCGACCGGACCTTCCTCATGCACCTCGGCGGCAAGATCGAGATGCAGTCGAAGGTGCCGTTGCGGAACCGGGACGAGCTGTCCATGGCGTACACGCCGGGTGTGGCCCGGGTGAGCATGGCCATCGCGCGCAACCCCGAGGACGCGCGGCGGCTGACGATCAAGCGGAACTCGGTGGCCGTGGTCACCGACGGGTCGGCCGTGCTCGGGCTGGGCAACATCGGGCCCGCCGCCGCGCTGCCGGTGATGGAGGGCAAGGCCGCGCTGTTCAAGCGGTTCGCCGGGATCGACGCCTGGCCGCTCTGCCTGGACACCCAGGACGTGGACGAGATCGTCACGATCGTGCGGGCCATCGCGCCCGGGTTCGGCGGCATCAACCTGGAGGACATCTCCGCGCCGCGCTGCTTCGAGGTGGAGCGGCGGCTGCGCGAGCTGCTGGACATTCCGGTCTTCCACGACGACCAGCACGGGACCGCGATCGTGGTGCTGGCGGCGCTCACCAACGCGCTGCGGGTGGTGCGCAAGGAGCTCGCCGACGTGCGGATCGCGCTGGCGGGCGCGGGCGCGGCCGGGACCGCCGTGCTGCGGTTACTGCTCGCGGCCGGGGCGCGGCACGTGGTGGTCTGCGACTACCTGGGCGCGGTGCACCTGGGGCGGGACGACCTCGACGATTCGTTGCGGTGGATCGCCGAGCACACCAACGCAGAGGGGTATTCCGGGGATCTGCGCGGGGCGGTGAAGGGCGCCGACGTGTTCATCGGGGTGTCCGCGCCCGGCATCCTCACCGGGGACGACATCGCGACGATGGCGCCGGACTCGGTGGTCTTCGCGCTGGCCAATCCGGAGCCGGAGGTGTCGCCCGACGACGCGCGCGAGCACGCGGCCGTGGTCGCGACCGGGCGGTCCGACTATCCGAACCAGATCAACAACGTGCTGGCCTTCCCCGGGGTGTTCCGCGGGCTGCTGGACGCGCAGGCCGACGGGGTCACCCAGGACATGCTGCTGGCCGCCGCCCGGGCGCTGGCCGCCGTGGTCACGGGGGAGGAGCTCGGGCCCAACTACATCGTGCCGAGCGTGTTTCATCCCGACGTGGCCAACGCGGTGGCGGCGGCTGTGCGCGAGTCCGCCGGGGGAAAGGTTCGCGGGTTCACCGAGGCCTGATCGGCGCCTGAAGATTATCGAGTCTGGGTGACGTGCGCGATTAGTCCTTCCTGCCCCATGATGGAAGGTATGGCGGACGCGATCTACGTCGGCGGGTTGCTCGTTGCGACGCCACTGCTCGACGACCCGAACTTCCGGCGTAGTGTCGTGCTCGTCCTGGAGCACGATGACGACGGCGGCACTCTCGGCGTGGTGCTCAACCGGCCGAGCGATATCACCGTCACCCAGGTGCTCCCGGTCTGGGACGCGCTGGTCTCCGGTCCCTCGGTGCTGTTCGAGGGTGGCCCGGTCCAGACCGACAGCGCGCTGGCGCTGGCCGCCGTGCTCAGCGGTGAGGAACCGCTGGGCTGGCGGCGCCTGCACTCCGGCCGCCCGGCCGTCTCCCGGCTCGGTACGGTCGACCTCGACGCGCCCCCCGAGATCCTGGCGGGGGAGATCTCCCAGATGCGGATCTTCGCCGGGTACGCCGGCTGGACCAGCGGCCAGCTGGAGAACGAGGTACGGGAGGGCGCCTGGTATGTCGTCGACTCCGAACCCGGGGACACGTTTCATCCGGATCCGTCCACGCTCTGGCGCTCGGTGTTACGGCGTCAGCCGGGCGAACTCGCCTTGGTCGCGACATATCCGGACGACCCCAAGCTCAACTGATCCGCCTGGAACTGACCGGCCGTCGACTTGATCGATCTGGAATCGGCTCCCCTTCGGGCTGATCCATCCGGGATTGGCCACCCCTTCGGGCTGATCCATCCGGGATTGGCCACCCCTTCGGGCTGATCCGCGACCGCCAGGCCCTACTTGTCCCAGCCCGGGCGTAGTGACTGTTCGGCGATGGCGAGAGTCTCGTCCAGTCTTCTGGCCAAGGCGTCCGCATCGCGTACCTCGTCGGGCTGGCAGTACTCGAAGCCGACCCGCGCGACCGCCGTGAACAGCGCGAGCACGAAGTGCGAGTGCAGGTCGTCGGTGCCCCGGCGGCGGCTGATCTCGGCCAGCAGGCGCTGCTCGCTGGCCATCAGCAGGCGCATCTGCCCCGCCATGAACGCGGGATTGTGATCCAGCAGCTTGCGCGTCTTCACGAACCGCTCATGATCGGCCTCGTCGCGATGGCCCATGGCCGCCAGCGTCAGCCGCATGGCCTGCGACATCGCCACAAAGGGGGACTCGGATTCGGGACGGTCGGACAGCTCCGCTAGAAATAGGTCCAGGGAATCCGCTGGCAGCGCCAGCGCGACGTCCTCCTTCGAACCGAAATATCGGAAGAACGTCCGCGGCGAGACGTCGACGCTCGCCGCGATCTGATCAATGGTCGTGGCCTCATACCCCTGATCGTGGAAGAGATCGAGGGCCGCGTCGATCAACGCCAGCCGCGTCTTCTGCTTCTTGCGCTCGCGCAGACCCATCCCTGTCACCTCCCTGAAACCCAAAGTTCACGTCCTGCCAGATGTCACCTTATGTCGGATAAAAGGATTTGTCATCTGTCACTCACTGACATAAATTACGACGCATTGACTTCTACAGGGGGGAATCCCGACATGGCCCAAGCGCTAGCCGCACCCAAGGCACCGGAGAAACCCGGCCAGGTACATCCCTGGCTGACGCTCCTCGCGGTGTCACTCGGTGTGATCATGGTGATGCTGGACGGCACCGTCGTCGCCATCGCCAACCCGGTCATCGGCCAGGAGCTGAACGCCAGCCTGGCCGACCTGCAGTGGGTCACCAGTGGTTACCTGCTGGCCCTGGCGGTCTTCCTCATCACCGCCGGCAAGCTCGGCGACCTGTTCGGGCACAAGCGGGTCTTCCTCATCGGCGTGGCCGGTTTCGCGCTCACCTCGCTCGCCATCGGCCTGACCTCCTCGATCGAAGCCCTGATCGCGTTCCGCGTGCTGCAGGGCCTGTTCGGCGCGCTGCTGCAGCCCGCCGCGCTGGCGCTGCTCCGGCTCGCCTTCCCCGGTGACAAGCTGAACATGGCGATGGGCGCCTGGGGTGGCATCATCGGCCTGTCCAGCGCGGCCGGGCCGATCGTCGGCGGCCTGCTGGTGGAGAACGTGAGCTGGCAGTCGGTGTTCTTCATCAACGTGCCCGTCGGCGCGGTGGCGCTGGCGATGGGCCTGTGGGCGCTGCGGGAGAACCGGTCGAAGCTGCTGGCCCGGGTCGACTGGCCGGGCGTGGCGCTGCTGTCGATCACCATGTTCTCGCTGGTCTGGGCGATCATCAAGGCGCCCGAGTGGGGCTGGGGCGACACCGGCACGCTGCTCTCCCTGGGGGTCACCGTGGTCGTCGGCGCGGCGTTCCTGTTCTGGCAGAGCCGCGCCAAGGAGCCGCTGCTCCCGCTCACCCTGTTCCGGAACGTGTCGTTCTCGATCGGCACCGGCCTGATGATCCTGATGGCCTTCTCCATGTTCGGCGCGATGTTCTTCCTCACGTTCTTCTTCCAGGGCGTGCACGGGCTCACCCCGCTGGAGTCGGGCATCCGGATGCTCCCGATGAGCGCGGGCATGATCGTCGCGTCCCCGCTGGCCGGTCTGCTGATCGGCAAGATCGGCCCGCGGATCCCGATCGCGGGCGGCATGCTCATCACCGCGACGGCCATGTTCCTGATGTCCCGGCTGAGCATCGAGGCCGAGTTCGTCGACAGCGCCATCCCGTTCGCCCTGCTCGCCTTCGGCCTGTCGCCCGTGTTCGTGGGCGCGACCGAGATCATCGTGGGCAACGCGCCGCCGTCCCTCGCCGGGGTCGCCGGCGGCGTGCAGAACTCGGCCATGCAGGTCGGCGGCGCCCTCGGCACCGCCATCCTCGGCGCCGTCGTGGCCGCCAAGGTCTCCGATGTGTACGTCGGCTACCTCGGCCCCGCCGCGGCCGCCATCCCGCCGGACCAGATCGAGGGCCTCAAGGGCCTGGCCTCGGTCGGCATGGCCCCGCCCGGACTGCCGGAACAGGTGGCCGGGGTGATCACCAACGCCTCCCACCTGTCCTTCATGGACGGCCTGCACCTGGGCTTCGTGGTGAGCATGGGCGTGGCGATCCTGGCCGCCGTCCTGGCCCTGCTGGTCAAGGCCGGCCGCAAGACCGAGGGCGCCGCGGTGCACATCGGCTGAGCTCTTCTCGGGGTACGGCTCCTGCCCTTCGCGGGCGGGAGCCGTACGTCGTGGTGGGGACTAAACTCGGTGCGATGAGCAGTACGAAGATTCTTCCCGAGAGCGAAGTCACGCCGAATCTCTCGCACGGGGACGGCGACCACGAGCGGTTTTCGCACTACGCGGACGCCAACAAGATCACCGAGAGCTATGTGACCGGCATCCCGGTGCGCGCGCTCTGCGGCAAGGTCTGGACGCCGAGCCGGGACCCGAAGAAATACCCGGTCTGCCCGGAGTGCAAGGAGATCTACGACGGTCTTCCCCCGGGCGAGCCCGACGCGTGAGTGTCGATCCCCGCTGATCGTTCCCGATCCGGCTAGCGTGTGGAGGCTGGACCGACCAGTCGTATCGGGGGAAACGAATGGCCCGGCGTACACTCGCCGTTTTTTTGGCATGCCTGTTCACGCAGGGCCTGGTTCCCGGGATCGCCTTCGCCGATCGTGACTGCCGCGCGGGGGCGGCCAAGGGAGGCGATCCGGATCCCGCCGAGATCGCGCGCGTCAACGTGGAACTACGGGAACGGCTGGCCTCCCGCACGGTGGCGGCCGAGATCAAGGTGCCGATGTGGGTGCACGTACTCACCGACGGCCAGCGCGGCGCGCCGGACGCCGCCGTCAAAAGCCAGGTCGCGATCCTCAACTCGGCCTACGGCGGCAAGTTCGGCGGCGCCGACACCGGAATCAGGTTCGTCCTGCTGGGGATCACCAGGACCCGCAACGCGGACTGGTTCCGGGACCCGCTCAGCTACGAGCAGCCCATGAAGACCAAGCTCCGGCGCGGCGGCGCGAACACCCTCAACCTGTTCATCAGTCAGCTCAGCCAGCTGGTGCTGGGCTACTCCACGTATCCGCACTGGTACAAGGACGCCCCCGGGTACGACGGCGTGGTCATCGACTGGCGCAGCCTGCCCGGCGGAGCGTTGCGCAACTTCAACCGCGGCTTCACCGGGGTCCACGAGATCGGTCACTGGCTCGGCCTGCTGCACCCCTTCGAGAACGGCTGCGAGGCGCCCGGCGACTCGGTGGAGGACACACCTCCCCAAGGCCACCCCACCGAAGGCTGCCCGACGGCCGTCAAGGACACGTGCCCCGCCCCCGGCGTGGACTCGGTCCACAATTTCATGGACTACTCCTTCGACACCTGCATGTCCGAGTTCACCGCGGGCCAGGCGGAGCGGATGCGGCAAATGTGGACGGCGTACCGCATACCAAAAGCCTGACCCGGATTGACCATCGGCGCCTGGGCGTGAATTACTCCTCAAATGGACGATGGGAGGGTCTGGCCGCCCACCGATCGGGGCGAGCCCGACCAGGACCTGCCCCCCTCCGCCCGCTGGTACGGCACGCCGACCGCGCCCCCGCGCCGGTTGCCGCGATGGGCGGTCACCCTGCTGATCGCCGTGCTGGCCCTGCTGACGGCCGGAGCGGTGGTCACCGTGGTCGTCCTGGCGGTCCTGGGTGGCCCGGACGAGCCGCCCGAGACCGTCTCCGTCAGCGACGGCCTCGCGGGGGTCACCTATCCGCTGCCGCCCGGCTGGCGGCAGGGCGTGCTGGCGCCGGTCACCGGCTTCACCTCGGTGGCCACCAAGCAGGACCTGGCCATCGTCATGATCCGCCCCGGCGAGCAGGTCGAGCCCGCCGCGCTGCGCCCGGCCCTGCTGGAGCTCACCGAGCTGTACTCGCGGCTGCTCCTGCACGGGGACAAGGTGGACGTGGTCGAGGACAAGGCGATCACGACGAACGGCCGGAGCGGTCATACCCGCGCGTTGCACGCCGAGTATCGAGATGTCGTGAATCAGCCCGCTTTCCTGCGGGTCACCCTGCTCTCCACGGCGTCCGGCGGGACCGTGGTCGTGCTCGTCGTCGCCCACCCGGACGACCCGCGCTCGCGCGCCGACCTCGATCTGATCATGGCGGGAGTGCGCTGACTCGGGGACGGGATCCGCGGTGGTCGGCGTGTTTGTCGGTGGGGGCGGCTACTCTGGCCGGGATGCGTCGGGTGGACAACTGAACGGGGAGGCCGGGTGAGCACGCGAATCCACCGCCATGGCGGCGGTCGCTCAGCTGATCAGCGAGAAGCGGTGGCGCGATGAGCGTGTCCGCGGCGTCTCACCTGTCGCCGTCCTATCCGGACCGGGCAGCCTGGGGGACCGCGCCCAAGCTGCGAGCCTGGCAGCAGGACGCGTTTGACCTCTATTTTCAGCGGGAGCCGCGTGACTTCCTGACCGTGGCGACGCCCGGGGCCGGGAAGACCACCTACGCGCTGCGCATCGCCAGCGAGCTGCTCAACCGCGGGGTGATCCGGGCGATCACCGTCGTCACGCCCACCGAGCACCTCAAACGGCAGTGGGCCGACGCGGCGGGCCGGGTGGGCATCAGCATCGACCCCGAGTTCAAGAACAGCCAGGGCGCGACCTCGCGCGACTACATCGGGGTCGCCATCACCTACGCGCAGGTCGCCATGCACCCGGCGCTGCACCGGGCGCGCACCGAGGCGCGCAAGACGCTGGTCATCTTCGACGAGATCCACCACGCGGGCGACGCCAAATCCTGGGGCGACGGGGTCCGCGAGGCCTTCGAGCCGGCCACCCGGCGGCTCCAGCTCACCGGCACGCCGTTCCGCTCCGACGACAACCCCATCCCTTTCGTCGGCTACACCGAGGACGGGGACGGCGCGCTGCGCAGCGTCTCCGACTACTCCTACGGCTATGGCCCGGCCCTGGCCGACGGCGTGGTGCGGCCGGTCATCTTCCTGGCCTACTCCGGCGAGATGAAGTGGCGCACCCGGGCGGGAGACGAGATCACCGCCACCCTCGGCACCCCGCTCACCAAGGATCAGCTCGGGCAGGCCTGGCGCGCCGCCCTCGACCCCAAGGGCGACTGGATCCGCCAGGTCATCACCGCCGCCGACCGCCGGCTCACCGAGGTCCGCCGGGGCATGCCCGACGCGGGCGGCCTGATCATCGCCACCGACCACGAGTCCGCCCGCGCCTACGCCAAGCACCTGCGCACGGTCACCGGCGAGGGCGCGACGGTCGTGCTCTCCGACGACCCCGGCGCCTCCAAGAAGATCAAGGAGTTCGGCGCCTCCACCCAGCGCTGGCTGGTCGCCGTCCGCATGGTCTCCGAAGGCGTCGACATCCCGCGCCTGGCCGTCGGCATCTACGCCACCAGCATCTCCACCCCGCTCTTCTTCGCCCAGGCCATCGGCCGCTTCGTCCGCATGCGCAAACGCGGCGAAACGGCCTCCGTCTTCGTCCCCTCGGTCCCGTTACTCCTGAGCTTCGCCGCGGAGATGGAGGCCGAGCGCGACCACGTCCTCAACCGCAAACGCGATGAGGACGGGCTGGACGATCTCCTCCTCGAACAGGCCCAGCGCGAGCAGAAGAGCCCCGACGCCTTGGGCGACGAGCTCCCCTTCCAGACCCTGGAAGCCTCCGCCACCTTCGACCGCGTCCTGTTCGACGGCGGCGAGTTCGGCACCGCCGCCGCGGCGGGCTCCCCCGAGGAAGAGGACTTCCTGGGCCTGCCCGGCCTCCTGGAGCCCGATCAGGTGGCCTCCCTCCTCCGCAAACGCCAGGCCGACCAGCAGGCCGCCAAACGCCGCCAGCCCAAACCCGAACCAGAACAGCTCGCCCCCCACGAGGTCATCCACGAACTCCGCAAGGAACTCAACGGCCTCGTCGGCGCCTGGAACCACCGCACCGGCCAACCCCACGGCGTCATCCACGCCGACCTCCGCCGCTCCTGCGGCGGCCCTCCCATCGCCCAGGCCTCCGCCGACCAGATCCGCGACCGCATCACCATGATTCGCCGCTGGGCATCCCAACGAAAATAACGGTTGCTCTGGTCGGATCTTGAAATGTGGGAAGGATCCTTATTGTTGTAGGCGAGCCTTGATCGCCGTCGGTAGGGCCCGCTACTGCGCTAGCCCTCGGCGGGGTGGCGCGCGGCCAGACCGGAGTCACTCAGAAGGGTTGCATCGTCAGGTTCGAAGTCATGATGTCGTTGAGCTGGAAGTCCAAGGCTCCTTTGGGGGCCGCACCCTTGAAGAATGGATAGCTACAGGGAGCGAAGCATGGATACTCGTTCGCGATATGCGACTGCCCGGAAATATCTGACGCCTGATGATTTGTCTGAGTTGACAGGACCTTCGGAAGGGATCGTGAAACTTCCGATTCACCTTGATTGGTCTGAGCAGGGTATTTATGACCTATCGGACGACAGGCAAACCGGGCTGATGTATGAGCGCGTCATCCGTGAAGCCGCCAGCGTCGATGACTTGCGTATCTACCTGAACGCGGCCACGCTTTGTCGCCTATGGGGTCGGCTGTACCTTCCGATTCAAGCCAGGCAAGTGTGGGAAGCGCGATTCCGGGCCCTCACACGAGCGGCTTAAGACCAATGGACCCATTGCACGAACAGGCCGCCAAGATCGGACTGGCCGCGACTCAACGTTTCGGGTTCGCGTTGGCCGGCGGATACGCCGTGCAAGCTCATGGCTTCCTCACACGCCGGTCCGAGGATGTGGATCTCTTCACATCGACCGGCGGAGACTTTGACGCGGCGGTCGTGGCAGCCCTGGAAGCATATCGCCAGGCGGGTTTGACAGCCGAAACGACGATGGTCAATCCAGGCTTCGCTCGTCTGCTTCTCACCGACGCGGACGGTCACTCCGTCAGGGTCGAGATGGGGGTGGACTGGCGCGCCCATCCGCCGGTCACACTGGAGATCGGTCCGGTGCTCCATCCGGATGACACCGTGGGGAACAAGGTCGCCGCCTTGTACAGCAGAGCGGAAGTTCGCGACTTCGTCGATGTCAACGCTGTGCTACGGAGTGGTCGCTATTCGGCGGATGATCTGACCAGGCTTGCGGCCAATGCCGATCCGGGGTTCGACACCGGTATGTTCTCGGTCGCGCTCTCCGCGTTGGACCGTATCCCCGATCAGGCAATCGCTTATCACGGCCTTTCCCAGAGCGAGATCGATCGGCTCCGCGGGCGTTTTCGGGAATGGGATGAATCGCTTTCTTCGCGGGAGCGGCCGGATGGCGTTTGATGTCAGGTGCGGAGGATGGGGGCGCCGGTGAGGTGGGCGCCGGCGTTGGACATCTGCGCCAGGGCGGCGGTGGTCGTCACCTCGGCCACGCCCGCGGTGAGGTCGAGCAGGACGTGGGTGTGGAAGTTGTGGCGGAGGGCGTCCAGGGCGGTGGCGCGGATGCAGTGGTCGGTGGCGATGCCGACGATGTCGAGGTGGGTTATCGCGTGGGAGCGGAGCCAGGAGCCGAGGGTGTCGCCGGTGGGGGTGGTGCCTTCGAAGCCGCTGTAGGCGGCGGTGTGGGCGCCTTTGCTGAAGATTTGTTCGACTTTTGTGGTGTCGAAGGCGGGGTGGAAGTCGGCGCCGGGGGTGTCGGCCACGCAGTGGGCCGGCCAGGTGTTGACGTAGTCGGGGACAGCGGCGAAGTGAGGGCCGGGGTCGATGTGGTAGTCGCGGGTGGCGACGACGTGGTCGTAGGGGTGGGCTCGCAGGTGCTCGGTGATGGCCGCGGCCACCTCGGCGCCGCCTGAGACGGGCAGGCTGCCCCCCTCGCAGAAGTCGTTCTGCACGTCCACGATGACCAGCGCGGTAGGCATGGTTTCAGCCTAAGAGATCGTGGGAGACCGGCGTCGTCCTCATGCGCCGGTCTCCCACGACCAGTTAAAGATAGTAGGTATCGCGGGGTCTCCGGGCGAGAGGCTGTGCGCGATTGGCGGTAGTTCTGTCATTGAGGCACGTGCCCGGGCGCGTGCCGTGGCGAGGGATTCGCGGCCGATGATCTCGCCGTCGCGGATGAGCGGGGCGAGCAGGGGCCGGCCGGCGTCCTCGGCGGGGGCGCGGGTGACGATCTCGGCGGTGGCGGTTCCGTCGCGGAGCGCCCGGTAGGCCCATTTGCGGCCGCCCCGGCTGGGTTTGCCGACGGACTTCTTGGCCACGGGGCTGAGCGTGCCGGCGGCGTTCTCCCGGGTGACGAGCTTGTAGACCAGGTTGGCGGTGGGCGCGCCCGAGCCGGTGACCAGGCAGGTGCCGACCCCGTAGCCGTCCACGGGGGCGGCGGCCAGGGCGGCGATGGCGAACTCGTCGAGGTCGCTGGTGACGACGATGCGGGTCTGGCGCGCGCCCAGGTCGTCGAGCAGCCGCCGTACCTCGATGGCCGCGGTCGCGAGGTCGCCGGAGTCGATGCGGACCGCGCCCAGCGCGGGTCCGGCCAGTTCAACCGCGGTCTGTACGGCTTTCGCCACATCGTAGGTGTCCACGAGCAGGGTCGTCCCGGTGCCCAGAGACGCGAGCTGGGCCTGGAAGGCGGCTTCCTCGGAGTCGTGCAGCAGGGTGAAGGCGTGGGCGGCGGTGCCGGCGGTGGGGATGCCGTACTCCAGACCGGCCATGAGGTTGGAGGTGGAGCCGAATCCGCACAGGTAGGCGGCGCGGGCGGCGGCCACGGCGGAGCGTTCGTGGGTGCGCCGGGTGCCCATTTCGATGATCGGGCGCTCGCCCGCCGCGTGCACCATGCGCGCGGCCGCGGAGGCGATCGCGCAGTCGTGGTTGAGGATCGACAGGACGATCGTCTCCAGCAGCACGGCTTCCGCGAACCGCCCCTCGACCACCAGGATCGGCGACCCCGGATAGTACGTCTCACCCTCCCGATAGCCGTATATATCCCCAGAAAACCGGAATCCAGCGAGGAAGTCATGCGTGGGACGGTCGATCACATCGCGGAGAAACTCCAGCTCCCGGTCTCCGAACTGGAAGTTCTGGATTGCGTCAAGGATGCGTTCGGTCCCCGCGACCATGCCGTAACGCCGCCCGGCGGGCAGCCGCCGCGCGAAAACCTCGAAAACCGCGCGCCGATGGGCGGCTCCGCTGGCCAGCGCGGCTTGCAACATGGTCAACTCGTAGTGGTCCGTAAGCAATGCGGTGCTCATGGTCATCTTCACGAGTCGAGAGTACGACCGCGGTAGGGCAGGATTGGGGATGTGGGTAGCACCGCTCCAATGGAGGTCGAGCGTCCGGCAATCGACGTGCGACCCGATCTGCCATGGCTGACCATCGTCTGGAATGACCCGGTCAACCTGATGTCCTATGTGACCTACGTCTTCCAGAGCGTGTTCGGTTTCACCCGGGAGAAGGCCGAGAAGCTCATGCTGGACGTGCACCACAAGGGCCGCGCCGTGGTGTCCAGCGGCACCCGCGAGGAGATGGAACGCGACGTGCAGATCCTCCATTCGTATGGCCTGTGGGCCACCGTCCAGCGGGATTCGTGATGAGCACCGGGTTCAAACCAAGCAAAACCGGCGTCTTCATCCGGCTCGACGCGGCAGAGGCGTCGATTTTGCGGTCTTTGGTCGGGCTCGTGCTGGGCTTGGTCGAGCCGGGCGCCACCGGCGACGACCCGCTGGAACGCGCGCTCGGCATCGGCGCGGCCGAGGTTCCCACCGATCCGGTCCTCGCCCGGCTGTTCCCCTCGGCGTATGAGGACGAGAAGGAGGCGGGGGAGTTCCGCCGCTACACCGAGGCGACGCTGCGGGACGCCAAGCGGGCCGACGCGGTCACGCTGATCGACACCGCCGCCGGCGGCAAGGTGGAGCTCACCACCGAGCAGGCGGAAGCCTGGATGCGGGCGTTGAACGACGTCCGCCTCATGCTCGGGGTGCGGCTGGAGGTGACCGAGGAGGTGCACGAGGAGATCGCGGGCATGTCGGAGGAGGATCCGCGCTATCCCGCGTTCGTGACCTACGACTGGCTGACCTACCTCCAGGACACGCTCGTTCGCGCCCTTTGGTAGCTTCTCCAGCATGTTGACGATCTCACGGGAGCTGGTCGACCAGATCGTGGCGCACGCCCGCGAGGACCACCCGGACGAAGCCTGCGGCGTGATCGCCGGGCGGGACGGGGTGCCGGAGCGTTTCGTCCGGATGGAGAACGCGGAACGTTCGCCGACCTTCTACCGGTTCGACTCGATGGAGCAGTTCCGGGTCTGGCGGGACATGGACGATCGGGACGAGGAGCCGGTGGTGATCTACCACTCGCACACCGCCACCGAGGCCTACCCGTCGCGCACCGACGTCAGTTACGCCTCCGAGCCCTATGCGCACTACGTGCTTTACTCCACCGAGTTCGACCAGTTCCGGTCTTTCCGGATCGTGGACGGTGTCATCGAGGAGGAGGAAGTCAAGATCCTGGAGTCGAACGGTTAAACTGGGGCCATGTTCTCGGCGGTGCAGAAGTTCCTCTTCGCGCATTCTCGATCGGTCGTCCTCTACGACTGTCGCTGACACAGGAATCCGCGCTCGTGTCCCTGTGTTCCTAAGTACGACAACTGATCAAGGAGATTGACCGAGATGGCCATCGAGGTTCGCATTCCGACCATCCTGCGCACCTACACCGACGGCGCCAAGGCCGTCGACGCCTCCGGCGCCACGCTGGAGGAGCTGATCGGCGACCTGGAAGCCCGGCATCCGGGGCTGCGGGCCCGCCTGGTCGACGAGGGCAAACTGCGCCGCTTCGTCAACGTCTACCTCAACGACGAGGACGTGCGCTTCCTTGGCGGCCTCGGCACCCCGGTGGCCGACGGCGACACGGTGACCGTGCTGCCCGCCGTCGCCGGTGGCTGACCCCAGATGCGCTTCGACTCGCTGATCCATTCGGTCGGCCGTACGCCCCTGGTGGGATTGCCCAGATTGTCACCCTCGGATGAGGTGCGGATCTGGGCCAAGCTGGAGGATCGTAACCCGACCGGTTCGATCAAGGACCGGCCCGCGCTGTGGATGATCGAGCAGGCGGAGAAGGACGGGCTGCTCAGTCCGGGCTGCACGATCCTGGAGCCGACGTCCGGAAATACCGGGATTTCGCTGGCTATGTCTGCGCGGCTCAAGGGGTACCGGCTGATCTGCGTGATGCCGGAGAACACCTCGGAGGAGCGGCGGCAGCTGCTGCGCATGTGGGGTGCCGAGATCATCTCCTCCCCGGCGGCGGGCGGCTCCAACGAGGCGGTCCGGGTCGCGAAGGGGCTGGCCGCGGAGCATCCCGACTGGATCATGCTTTACCAGTACGGGAATCCGGCCAACTGGCGTTCTCACTATGAATCCACCGCGCCGGAGATCCTGGAGGATCTGCCCACGGTCACGCATTTCGTGGCCGGGCTCGGCACCACCGGGACGCTGATGGGCGTCGGGCGGTTCCTGCGGGAGCGGGTTCCCGGCGTGCAGATCGTCGCCGCCGAGCCGCGTTACGGCGAGCTGGTGTATGGGTTGCGCAACGTCGACGAAGGGTTCATTCCCGAGCTTTACGACGCCTCCGTGCTGACCACCCGATTCTCGGTGACGTCGGCGGACGCGCTGGCCCGCACCCGCGAGCTGCTGGCCGCCGAGGGCATCTTCGCGGGGATCTCCACCGGGTGCGCGCTGCATGCGGCTTTGGGGATGGCACGCAAGGCCGTACAGGCGGGAGAGCGGGCCGACATCGTGTTCATCGTCGCGGACGGCGGGTGGAAATACCTGTCCACGGGCGCGTACGAGGGGACGCTGGGCGAAGCCGAGGACCGGCTGGAAGGACAGCTTTGGGCATAATTGACATCCTCCCCCGGCGTGAACGCCGGGGACTCCCCCACGTCGCCGTGGAGTTCTTACTGCTTCCGCTACGCCGCATGAGCGTCGTAGGTTGCGGGCGATGCCAGGGTCGGAATTGCCTCACCTGGTCTTACCCGCCCTCCACAGTCGTTTCGGGTGTCCGCCAGCCCGGCGGCCACCATGTCCGCATCCTGCCCTCCCCCGGCCGGGGACGCCTCCTCCGCCTGCCCGCGCAGGCGGATCCCCTCGGCCAAGATGTTCAGCGCGGCCGCCAGGTCACGGTCGTGGTGCTCTCCGCAGACGGGCAGTCCCACTCCCGCATCTGAAGCGGTGTCTTCCCGTTCCGCCAGCCGCAGCACGGGCACAACTGCGAGGAGGGAAACCAGCGGCCCACCGTGACTACCGTCCGCCCATAGCGAGCCGCTTTCCCACCTAGTAGAGTACGGAACGCGCCCCAAGACGCATCGTTCACCGATTTCGCCAGCCGACCGCGGGCCAGGCCCCGCACCGCCAGGTCTTCGATCGCAACCGTTTGGTTCTCACGGATGATCGCTGTGCTGGTCTGGTGCAGGAAATCCCGGCGCGCGTCGTTCACCTTGGCGTGCTGGCGGGCTAGGGTGATCCGCGCTTTCTCCCGGTTCTTGCTCCCCATTTCCTTTCGCGACAGTGCCCGCTGCAGGCGGGCCAGCCGCCTGGCCCGGCGGCGCATCCACCGCGGATTGGCGATCTTCGTGCCGTCCGACAGGACCGCATAATGGGTCAACCCCAGATCGATCCCGATCTCGGCGTCCACCTCGGGCAGCACCTGACCGGCATCCTCGACCTCGATCACGAACGAGGCGAAAAAGCGGCCCGCCGCATCCTGAATGACCGTGACCGACGACGGCACCGCTGGCAGCTCCCGCGACCAGCGCACCTCGACCTTCCCGATCTTGGCCAGATACAGCGTCCCGTCGCCGGATAGGCCGAAGGCGGTGCCGGTGAACCGGGCCGACTGCCGCCGGTCCCGGCGGGACTTGAACACCGGCAGGCCCATCCGCGGGCCGCGCCGTTTCCCACTGACCGAATCGAAGAAATTCTTGTACGCCACGTCCAGGTCGCGCAGCGACTGCTGGAGCGGGACCGCGGATACCTCACCCAGCCAATCCCGCTCCGCGGTTCGTTTCGCCGCCGTGACACAGATCTTCTGCAGATCCCCGCCACCGATCCAGGGCCGCCCGGCTTCCGCGCGGCCTTGCGCATCGCCAGCGCGTCGTTCCACACCACCCGGACACAACCGAACAACCGGGCCAGCGCCTGACGCTGGGAGGCGTCGGGGTAGAGCCGGTAGTTGTAGCGCAGCCTCACCCCCGGGCCTCCTCCCACAAGCCAGCCACACACTGTTACGACTCGAACACACTAGCGTGTGGTCGATGGCAGCGGAAGCTGAATATCTGCATGGCAGGCATCTCCTCCCCCGCCCTCCAGGCTCATCCGGTCATCGCGGCCACATATCGGTGGAAATGTCACTCGACGAGGATGATGCAGCGGCGAAGACATCATGATCGAGGTGTGCGATAGCTGTCGAATCCGACAGCGCCGCCCAACCTGACCGGTCCAGGTTCCGCGCACCGCGCACCGCGCACCGCGCACCGCGCACCGCGCACCGCGCACCGCGCACCGCGCACCGCGCACCGCGCACCGCGCACCGCGCACCGCGCACCGCGCACCGCGCACCGCGCACCGCGCACCGCGCAC
>NZ_JBDPLV010000080.1:0-46648 GCF_039871605.1 Acrocarpospora sp. B8E8
ACGCGATTGGCGCGTTACGCCTGCTCAACTTCACCAACATCGCCGATGGAACCCGATGGGCACGCGACAACTTCGAACACCCACTGATCGCTCTCGGTCTCACGATGTGAGAACGCATTCAGCCCTGTGGTAGATGGCGTCGTTGAAGTGTTCCCATGACTCCACGAGCCACTGCTCCGGTCTGACCTCGGCCTGTGCCAGCGAGAATCGCAGGAAGGGCAGCACCCTGGAGAACACGCACCCGTTGAACGGCGACATCTTCCGCGCGGTGTCGCAGCGGATGCCGTACTTGACCCAGGGCAGCGCGAGCGAATACTTACCGGGCGTGATGTCCGTGTAGAGGGGGTTGGTGTTCTGCGCGTCGTACCAGGGCTGGATCTCACAGTTGCTTACCCAGTCCGGTCCTGACACGCCGGGCTGACTTTGTGGTGCAGTGAGCCAGAATTCAATCTCGTTGTTACTCGACGCGCGCCACGTGCTTAGCGGATTCGCCACGCCCACGGCCGGATCGGGGTCGGCGGCCGAGCGCCGCTGACATTTGGAAGAGACAGAGAGGCCGAAGCCGAGAGTCGGATTCAGGATACCGGAATTGAATTGCGTTCCACGGATCACTTTGAAGTCGTCTATCACAAGGCGGAGGCGAATTTCCCTACTCCCCTGGAAGGTGTATCCGATCACCGTGTAGCGGAATTTGATCTGATCGGTATACCGGCCGCGCGGCCCCGCTGAAGCATAGCCATGCCCAAACTTGCACCAGGCGAAGCGGTTCTTCACGAATCCATATTCCCGTTTCGCGGCTTGATACGACCAGCAATCACTTGCCTGATGGATCGGATCGGGTGTGTACGGGTTGGAAGCCGTCGCCGAGGCGATCCGCCCCGTCGCGGGGCGCTGCGGGGCTATGGGGCTGGCCGACAAACCGCCCGGCGGGGGCGTGCTGATGGGCGTTGCCATGTCCGCCTGAATCTCTGGCGCAGTGAGGGCCCGGTTGTAAACGCGCACTTCGTCGATCAGACCGCTGAAGTATTCCTGCCAGAATGTGTTGCTGCCCAGATGCATAGGCAAGCCGACTGAATCGAGGCTACCGGATTCGCTTGTCTGGCCGGCGAGTTGGCCGTTTACATACAGCTTGGCCGTACTTCCGTCATAGGTGGCGGCCAGGTGGGTCCAGGTGTTCAGCCCGATCGGCGAGGAGCCCGATGCGATGGTGTGGTTATCGGCGCCCTGCTGGCGTAGCCAGGCACTGGGGGGACCGTCGCCGCTGGAGTAGAGCCCGTAGGCCGATCCCTCCACGTGGTCCTTCATGATCACGGTCCGGTAGCCGCTGACCGAGTTGGGCCGTACCCATGCCTCGAGAGTCATCCCCGTGGTCAGTCTCAGCGACGCGGAATCGGCGATGTTGACGACGCTCGACGAGCCGTTGAACGATAGCGCGCCACCGTACTTACCAGCCGTCCACGCCGTGGCGACCGCGACCCCGTTGTTATTCGATCCCGAACTGTCCGTGACCGTCGACCCGGCGCCCTCGTCCATCGCGTACGCCGATACCAGGCCAGGGACAGGCGAAGGACTCGGCGAAGGACTCGGCGAAGGTGCTGGGCCCGCGACCGAGAGTGGTTGCCAGCCTGACCAGTCGCCGACGCTGGTGCCGGCAGTGGCTCTCGCGCGCCACCGCACACGCCAGCCCAGAGTCAGTTCGCCAGCCGGGACGGTGAGGGCGGCCCACACTTCGCTGCCGACACCGGTCACCTGTCCGGCCCAAATCTGCCCAGTGCCCTGCTCGGGGACGGCAGGGTCATGCTCGACTTCGAAGTCGACGCTCATCGACCTGCCCTGCTCGTCAATGGGCAACGCGCGAAGTTCCGGCGTTATCGAAGGTGTGGTGATCGAACCGTCCGGTGCCGGGCTGGAAGGATTAACCGACAGGTTGCCCACCACGGGTATGGCTTCCTCTGTGGGCGTCGGCATCGGTTCGCTCGTGCCCGTGTTCGGATCGACGCCATCGGGTGCGAACTCCGTGATCTGATTGAGATCAGCGGAGACCGTCAGGCCACTCTCTCTGGCATACGCCGCTTCCTGCTCGGGTGTGGTGTCAGCAACGCTCGGCGGTGCCATGGCAGCAGCTTCCGCCATGCCCTCCTCGTACGTGTGGTTATCTGGTAGATCCTTGTCGGTGGTGTACGACATGAACTCCAGGTCGGCGGGCTCGTACTCGATGAAGAGAATCGGCTCGTGGTTGGGCTCCCGGTCGTGCGTGCCGGTCTCCTGGGAGCGGTACTGCCGCCAGTTGATCACGGCGCTCTCCGAGGGGGCCATCATCACCAAGCCGTGGTTGGGGGTACCATCCACCCACCCCCGCACGATGTCCTCAATCGAGTAGACCAACTCACCCGCACCGGGACAGCCCGCCGTGTCGCTGTAGCCGTACGTCTCACCGACCTGGCCGTCCGTCGTGTAGCTGGGCTGGCCGCTACCCCAGGTCATCGTGTTGATGGTCATCTGCGAGGTCACTCTGCGGGTGACGACGCCGCTGCCGATGTCCCCGCAGTTGGTGTTCATCGTCCCAGCGCCGCCGGACCGGTAGTTCCAGAGCATGTAGTCGGCGTTGTCGATGGTCGCGCCCTCGAGATCGGTGCCTTCCGTGATGAACTTGACGTAGACACGGGCGACGTCCGCGCTCGTGGAGGTGGTGCCGACCCGCAGGTAGCCGTTGGAGTAGTTGGTCGAGGGGGTGTTCTTGGCGACAAAGGTGTCACCGGCCAGACCCGCGCCCAAATCAATGCTGTCCATGGACAACGTCACCGGGTAGGTCACGTCGGCGCGAGACAGGAAGGTCTGGTCCGGCCTGAGTACAAGACTTGGTGCCCGACGCCGTCTTCTGGACGGCGACCGGAACCTTTGCGGTCCGCCCGGCGTCGAATGACTCGGCCGCGACCGCGTCCACGGCCTGGACCGTCAGCGGCGCACTCTTCGCCGCACCCGGGCGGACTTCAGCTGCGGTGTGCTGCCGTCAGCCGCAGTGCCGTACGTCATGCCTTTCGGTGGCGTCACCGGCATCGTCAATGTCATCGGGGCTGTCGGGCGCTCCCGTAGCACGACCTCCTGGATGAACCCGTCGGGCAGGGCTTTGACGACCAGGTCCGCACCCTTCGCGACCGCGTCATGGTAGATGATCTTGCCACCGTCCACGGTCGGCGCAGGCAGCTTCTTCCCCCAGCCGACGACCGCCTTACCCTCGGCTCCGTCCGCAGTGACAACGGTCGTGGCGCCCTTGCCGCCAAACGTCAGCGGCGTCTTGACGAACGTGGCCGCGTACGTGCCGTCCGCCTGTTCGACGATCGTCGTGTCGATCGCCTTCCAGGTCTTCTTGCCGTTCTCGCCCTCCACCTCAAGATGGATAGGTGAGGTGTGAAGTTCGGCGTGGAGCGTTTTGCCGTCTATGTTGGCCCACACCTTCATGTTCTCGCTGAAGCGTGAGGGAACCTCGACACGCTTGCCCAGCTTCTTGGCCTTCGCTTTGGCCTCTTCCAGGACCTTGTCAACGGTATGGCTCCCCGTGGAAGGAGGTGCGACCGTGGTGGAGAGCTTTCCGGAGGCGAGATCCGCCATGCTTGGCGACGGAGGGGTGGCTGACGTGGGGTTCTGGGCGATGGCAGGGGCGCTCATCAGCGACAGGGGCAGTGTCAGAGCCGCGACCAGGGCGGCGTGACGGCGCGTTCGGGTGGTTGGGCTCGGCTTTCTTCGTGATGTGTCCAATTCCGGCCTTTCGAACGTATGTTTGCAAAACGGAGTAATCGCCGCATGTCCGACGATTTAAGTAAAGATCCTTTTCAGTAACGGGAAAGGCGGATTCCGTCAGCACCGGACTTGTGGAGGCCGCGTCGACGCTAGGGCGCTGCCCCGCATGGATGGCAGTCGGGCGGCCCTGGGAGCCATGAGCGCCCTCAGCAATCGGCCAATACGATCTATGCCGTCGTCGGGCGGGCAGACGTCCGGGATACACCGAGTCGGCCCGGTACTCCGGTCCGTGCTATGAGAACCCGGTCCTGCGAGCGACCGACGGAAGCAAGCTGGACCTGTTCGCCGCGCGAAACTCGGTGACTCGGCTGACTTTCGCCACACGCCTGGCCGGTGCCAGCGAACGGCGAGTCCCCGGCGCTGCGGATCGCCGGGCGGTAGGCGGCCAGAGTGCCTGGGCCGCTCGGCCTTGACGGAATCGGGTGGCCGCTGTGCCGCCGAGTTGTCCACAGGGGCCGGTTGGTGGCATCTGGTTACCCCTCTGGCGGCACCCGTGGGTATCGTCCCAGGTCAGGCCGTTGCCGCTGCCCTTCGTCCGGTGCCGATGGAGGTGATTCCGAACTCACCGCCGACGCGGGCGTTGTAATGGCATGGGAGAATTTCTCGTCCTCGAACCCGCCAGCGAGCGCGGCCGTGAGCGCAGGCGCGGGGTTGATCCCCGCGACCGCATCCCCCCACCCCTACCGCATGCCCCAATCCCCTACAACTTCTCAAGCTTGGCGTACGCGAGGATCAGTGTCTTCTGGCCTGAAGAGCCGAAGTCGATTTTGGCGCTGGTTTTGCCGTCCTTGCCCTCGATGGAGATGACGGTGCCGAGGCCGAAGGAGTCGTGGGTGACGCGGTCGCCGGGGTTGAGGTTGGGGATGTTGCGGTCGGAGGGTTTGGCGGGGGAGGTGCGGGCGGTGGCGGCGCGCCAGGCGTTCTTCTTGGGGTCGTTGCGCCAGTCGATCAAGTCTTGGGGGACTTCGCCGAGGAAACGGGAGGCGGGGTTGAAGGAGGGGGCGCCCCAAGAGGTCCGGACGGCCGCGCGGGAGAGGTAGAGGCGCTGTTCGGCTCGGGTGATGCCGACGTAGGCGAGCCGGCGTTCCTCTTCGAGTTCCTTCGGGTCGCTCAGGGAGCGCATGTGCGGGAAGACGCCGTCCTCCAGCGCGGTCAGGAAGACGACCGGGAACTCCAGGCCCTTGGCCGTGTGCAGGGTCATCAGGGTGACCACGCCGCCGTGGTCCTCGCCTTCGGGGATCTGGTCGGCGTCGGCGACCAGCGAGACCTGCTCCAGGAAGTCGACCAGCGTGCCCTCCGGATTGGCCCCCTCGAACTCGGCGGCAACGGAGATGAGCTCGTTCAAGTTTTCCAGCCGGCTCTCATCCTGCGGATCGCCCGAGGTCTCCAGCTCGGTCCGGTAGCCGGTCCCGGCGAGCACCTCTTCGGCCAGATCGGAGAGCGGCAGCTCCTTCGCCCGCAGGTCGTCGAGCATGACGATGAACTCCTTGATCGCGTTCAGCGACCGGGTGGCCAGCGCGGGCGCCTCGCCGGCCCGGCGCAGCGCCTCCCAGAAGCTGATCCGCTCCCGCCCCGCGAACGCCTCGATGGTCGCCTCGGCCCGATCCCCGATCCCCCGCTTGGGCACATTGAGAATGCGCCGCAACGACACGGTATCGCCGGGATTCGCCAGCACCCGCAGGTACGCCAGCAGATCCTTGACCTCTTTACGCTCGTAGAACCGAACCCCCCCGACCACCTTGTACGGCAGCCCGGTCCTGATGAAGATCTCCTCGAACACCCGGGACGCGGAGTTGGTCCGGTAGAACACCGCCACCTGCCCCGGCGTGATCTCCTCCTCGTCGTGCAGCCGATCGACCTCCTGCGCGACGAACATCGCCTCATCGTGCTCGTTGTCCGCCACATACGCCACGATCTTGGGCCCGGCACCCTGATCCGACCAGAGATTCTTGGGCTTACGACTGGCGTTCCGGGAGATCACCGCATTCGCGGCGTTCAGAATCGTCTGCGTCGACCGGTAGTTCTGCTCCAGCAGGATCGTCTTGGCCAGCGGGTAGTCCCGCTCGAACTCCAGGATGTTCCGGATCGTGGCCCCCCGGAACGCGTAGATCGACTGATCCGCGTCCCCGACCACGACCAGTTCGGCGGGCTCCACCGGCTCCCCGTCCACATCCGTGGTCCGCGTCCCCACCAGCTCTTTGACCAGCGTGTACTGCGCGTGGTTGGTGTCCTGATACTCGTCCACCATGACATGCCGGAACCGCCGCCGGTAATGCTCGGCCACATCCGGGAACAGCTGGAACAACGCCACCGTGTTCATGATCAGATCGTCGAAGTCCATCGCCCCGGCCTCGACGAGCCGCCGCTGATACAGCTTGTACGCCTCCGCGATCTGCTTCTCCAGATGCGTCTGCGCCTTGTCCGCCGCCGTGTCGTAATCGACCAGCTCGTTCTTGAGGTTGCTCACCTGCGCCGAGAACGACCGCGGCGGATACTTCTTCGGATCGAGGTCGAGTTCCCGGCACACCATCGCCATCAGCCGCTGCGAGTCGGCCTGGTCGTAGATCGAGAAACTGGACGGCAGGTCCAGCCGCTTGGCCTCCCGCCGCAGGATCCGCACGCACGCGCTGTGGAACGTCATCACCCACATCGCCTTGGACCGCGGCCCGACCAGCTTGTCGACCCGGTCCTTCATCTCCTTGGCGGCCTTGTTGGTGAAGGTGATCGCCAGGATCTCCCCCGGATGCACGTGCCGCTCCGCCAGCAGATGCGCGATGCGATGCGTGAGCACACGCGTCTTCCCCGACCCGGCCCCCGCGACGATCAGCAGGGGCCCGCCCTGATGAACCACGGCCTCCCGCTGCTGGGGATTGAGGCCGTCTAGCAAGGGGTGGGTTACGAGGCTCGACACTCCCCTAGGTTATTGCCGCCGACCGACAACTCGCTGCGCCCCAGCGGAAGACTCCCCCCGAACCCCTTCGATGAAGCCGCATTGGCGGGTAAGGCCGGGATCGGGATCGAGGTCGGTGTCCAGCATGAACCCCGGGACATATCCCCACGCCTCCAGCTCTCGCTTCCCAGCCGAATGATCGCCCTGGGTGTAGTACCAAATGTCGTTTCCGCCCTGATGCCGTTCGCCCTTGGCCCAGCACACGAACCAGCTCGGATTGGACTCCAACTGGCCGACGATCACCCCGGCGCGCGGGAATTCGTACACGTCCGCGCCCGGGGTGTTCGGGCATTCGTACAGGCCGCTCCAGATCTGTCCCTGCCGGGCGTCGGTAATCGTCGTCGAGGTGGGCGCGCATCGGGGCACCGCGTCCCCGGGCGGCGCGGCGGTGTTGACGAAAGGCACCTCGGCGGAGGATCGGGTCAATCCCCAGAGCGCGCCCGCCAATCCGAAGGCGACGGCGATCACGACCACGCCGATGGGCTGGCGTTGCCGTACCGGGCGAGGAGCAGGGGTAGGAGAGGTTTCCTGGTTGGCCAGGGCGGACCAGGCCGCGTGCCAGCGGCGGGTCTGGTCCTGGACCGTCTTCGGGGAGCGTCCGCCGTGGGTCAGGCAGGCCTCGACGAAGCGCAGGGTCGCGGCTTCCGGCGGGCGGCTGAGCGGGTTGCGGCCGATCAGGTTGGAAATCGCCGACGGCGCGAGGCCGGAGTTCTTCGACAAGGTCGCGTATTTGGGGCGACCGCACCACGCGTGTAATTCGCGGAGTTTCTCGGTGAACTCGGGCCAGCCGGCCGCGCCCTCCGGGGTGGGCGGAGGCGGATCGTCACTGACGGCCATGGGACCTCCGTTTCGGCACGGTCATCATGCCGGGCGCGCAACCCAGAATCAACCGATTCTGAACCAACCCCCTCACCTGGGAGAACGCCGTTCAGAACGGTTCTGGGCGGTTACCCCCTGACGTCCGCCGCCCACCGCGTGCTTGATTTCGGTCAACACCCCGACGAGTCACGAGGAGGACTCGATGCGTACAACCGCCCGGCTCGTGCTCATCGCGGCGATCACCTTCTGCGCGGCGGCCATGCTCCCCTCGGCCGCTCAAGCCCTACCCGGCCCGTACGTCACCACGTACGCCGACGCACCCGGACGCCCCCGCCCCTGCCTGAACGACACCCCCACATGCCGCCCGGTCGGCATCGTCAAGCGGGGCTCACACCTCGGCTACTGCCAGACCACGGGCGCCACCGTCATCCTGGGCGGCTATGTCAGCAATCGGTGGGTCATGACCGACCTCGGCGCGGGCCGCGTCTTCATCCCCGCCCTCTATGTCGACAACTGGGACTTGGTCTCCATGAGCCTCCCCTACTGCTGAACCCCTCCCCAGCACCACCTCTCGTACCAGTCACGCCCGCAAAAATTCACGCTTTGTTGAATTAATCTGGAAGGAAAGAATCCCGATGTCAGCTCTCTCCCTGCTCCGCCGCCCGGCATTCGGCCGGTCCGTCCTGCTCGCGCTCACTCTGGCCGCGGCGGCACTGCCCATCGCCACCCACACGGCAGCCTCCGCCAGCGCCAAGGTCGCCATGACCGCCCGCCCCGACTTCCAGCTGCCCTTCCCCTGCGGCCAGCAGTGGCGCCTCGACACCTGGGCGCACTCCCCCGCCCTGGACATGGTGAAGGAGCCCAACCAGGTCGGCACCGAGGGCGCGCCGTTCGTGGCCGCCGCCGGCGGCCGGGTCGTGCAGTCGTTCTTCCACTCCAACGCCGGCAACATGATCCAGATCGACCACGGCGGCGGCTGGTTCACCACCGGCATCCACCTCCAGTCGCGGGCCGTCGGCGTCGGCGCAGTCGTCTCCAAGGGCCAGGTCATCGGCGCCGTCGGGCGAACCGGGCCGACTTCCAACAACCACCCGCACCTGCACTTCGAGCAGGCCTTCGACAGCAACGGCGACGGCGTGGCCAGCTGGGGCGCGGCGGGCACCGAGCGGGTCTCCCAGGTGTTCAACGGCGCCACCTACGGCACCGCCAACAACCAGACCTACCGCAACGTGAACAGCTGCGGCGGCACCCAGCCCCCGCCCCCGCCGGCCAAGTACTACGTCGACACCTTCGCCGCCGCCCCCGGCTACTCCACGCCCGGCGGCACCCGCACGGGCACCCTGAACGCGGGCACCAACTACGTGTTCTGCAAGGTCTGGGGCCCGATCGTGCAGGTCGGCAGCGCCTACAACCACTGGTGGCTGAAGACCGACCTGGACAGCGGCAGCCCCTGGCAGAACCAGTACGTCTCCGCCTACTACCTGACCCGCTGGGGCAACGACGAGGCCAAGGACAACAACGGCGTCGTCATCCGCGACTGCTAGACCCCTTTCCTCCTGGTACGGCTTCCGCCCGCGTGGCGGGAGCCGTACCGGCATGAGAAGGAATTACCGCCGGGCCTGGCGAGTTGGCGCTGGAGACTCAAGGAGGAAACGCCCGTGTTGGATCCAGCGGACATCGGCAAGGTTCTGGTCGTCACCGCGCACCCGGATGACATCGACTTCGGCGGTGCCGGGACGATCGCGGCCTTCGTCGATCGCGGCGTGGAGGTGGTGTATCTGCTGGCCACGTCCGGCGACGCGGGCGGTTTCGACCGTACGGTAGGCGCCGAGCACATGGCCGAGATCCGGCACGCCGAGCAGGTCGCGGCGGCCAAGCAGGTGGGCGTCACCGACGTCCGCAACCTCGGCTACCCGGACGGAATGCTCGAACCCACCCTGGCCCTGCGCCGCGACATCGCCCGCGTCATCCGCCAGGTACGGCCCGACCTCGTCATCACCTCCACCCCCGAACGCAACTACGCCCGGATCGGCCCCAGCCACCCCGACCATCGCGCGGTCGGCGGCGCGACCCTGGACGCGGTGTATCCGGACGCCCGCAATCCGTACGCGTTCCCCGAGCTCCTCAACGACGAGGGCCTGGGGGCTTGGACCGTCCGCGAGGTGTGGCTGATCGGCTCACCGTCACCGAACCACTATGTGGACATCACGACCACGGTCGACCGCAAACTCGCCGCCCTCCGGGCCCATGAGACCCAGACCGGTCACATGCCCGACCTGGAGAAGATGGTGAGGACATTCCTGGCAAACAACGCGAATCAGGCGGGCCTGCCCGACGGATCGTTCGCGGAGGCGTTCCAGGTGGTGCCGACCGGCTGAGGTCCGGCCGGATGGGCCGGGAAATGTCGGTGCGGAGGCGTAGGGTCGCGGCGTGAGTGAAGAGGCGAAGGCGTATCTCGCGGGGGTCTTCGACCGTGCGGCGCCCGATTATGAGCAGGTCGGGGTGGACTTCTTCGGTCCTGTGGGGGTGCGGCTCGCGCAGCACGCGCAACCCGGCGAGCGCGTGCTCGACGTCGGCTGCGGCCGGGGCGCGAGCCTGTTCCCGGCGGCCGAACGTGTCGGACCCGAAGGTTTCGTGCACGGCATCGACCTGGCGCCCGGCATGGTCCGCGAGGCCGGCCGCGACATCCAACGAAGAGGCGTGAGCAACGCCCGGGTCACCATCGGCGACGCCGAATCCCTCGACTTCCCCGACGCCTCCTTCGACGCGGTCCAGAGCGGCCTGGTCCTCTTCTTCGTCCCCGACATGCCCCAAGCGGCCGCCGAGATCGCCCGCGTCCTCCGCCCCGGCGGACGCCTAGCCCTAGCCACCTTCGCCGAAGACCGCGAAGAAGACAAAGCCCTCCAAGCCACCCTGCGCAACCTCCTCACCCCCTACCTCCCCCCACCCCCGGCCACCTCCACCGACCAGCCCACCCCCTCCGAACGCCTCCGCACCGTCGCCTCCCTCCACGACCTCCTCAAAGACTTCACCGCCATCGAATGCACCGACCACCTCCAGGAGATCCTCTTCCCCACCCCCGAGCACTACTGGTCCTGGCTCTGGTCAGCCGGCATGCGCGGCATGATGGAATCCATCCCCCAATCCACCCTCCCCGAGGCCCACCACACCTTCACCCAAGGCCTCCACTCCCTAACCACCCCCAACGGCACCCTCACCTACACCATGCACCTCCGCTTCACCACCGCCATCCGCCCGTAGCTCCCCAGTGCGCTCACTGTGGATCGATCGCGGCCTCGGCGAAAGTGACCGGTGATACGACGAGGGCCATCGACTGAATGAAGCAGCGTTCCGCCCAGGCCAATTCGCCGCCAGGCGGAGCCAGCGCGCACAAGTGTCTACAGCCCTGCCGTAAAACGGTGCGCGCGCTGTCTAGGACTCCGACCGGGCATCGATGCGCCGGGCAAGCCGGGCTGCCGCGTATCCGAATGAGTTCGTAGCGATGTGGACCAACGCGGGCGCCAACAGCCCGCCTCTTCGTCGCAGCCCCAAGAAGAGGCCCCCGACCATGGATGTGGCAACTACTGTTCCGATGACCAAGCGCGCGAGATCGGCCTTGCTCTTTCCCTCATCGGCCGTGCTCGGGATCTGCCCAGCGCCCTCTTCCCCGTCCACATTGACCGCACTCGGGACCTGCCCCTCGCCCTGGTCCCTGGAGGCGTGGACTGCATTTGGCATGTGCGTCCGGTCCTCCTTCCCCTCCGCGCGTGAGGCGTGTGGTCCTCGATCTGCATCGGATGGGCTGAGGTCGGGGGTTGGATCGAGGCCTGCTCCGGCCAGGCGGGTGAGAGAAGGGTTGGCGCGGGCCATATCGAGGGCGGGGAGAATGTGCCAGAGGCCGAAAAGGGCGGATGAGATGGCAGCCGCTGTTCTCGCTCGTGTCATACGGGACAGCAGAGCGGGGAGAACGCCTCGGAAGGCGATTTCCTCCAGCATGACCGTGCCGACCGGGACCTGAAGCAGGGCCTCCTCCAGGAGACGACTACGAGAAAGGGCGAGCGCACGTTCGTCCCGGAACAAGGACCGCGTTCGAGGCAGGCCGATTCCAGCCGCATAGGTGACGGCGACTGCTACCGCCAGCCCGCCGCCCAGCGCCGCACCTTCCTTCCAGCGTTCGAACCCGAGTTCTTCACCCCGCACCCCTTCCCGGAGCGCAATCCCCAGAAGCGCCCCCGTGGCCAACGCCGATGTCGCCGGGGCCCAACGCTTGGCAACGACGTTGTTCATCACGTTCGCGCCAGCCAGCACCCCGCAGCACACCGCAACAGCCTTCATTCCCGCCATCGAACTTCCTCCCGCCATATCCACGACGTTAGCCCGGTGCAGTGATCACAGGTCAGGCGTCAGGAAAGGCATTGTCGTAGGAACGAGCGAGCAATCCCACAACTGACTCCGCGTCAGCCCGGTACGCATCAAGGACGGCTCCGCGCCACCGCGTGAGCAGCACGCAACCGACTCAGCGTCAGTCAGCAGGTCGTGGAGGTTGGCGCGTGGTGGAGGGGTCAGCCCGTGGTGAGGGGTAGGCGCGTGATGGGGTCAGCAGGCGGAGACGCCTTGTTGGTAGCCGTTGACGAAGGCGGAGATGCGTTGTTCGGCGGTGCCGTGGGCGCCGGGTTCCCACCAGGCGTCGGTGGGGTCGCCGGCGGCTATCAAGTTGTTCATGACTTCGGAATCGTCGCCGGGGTCGGCTTTGAGTTGCTGGGCTTGGATGAGGGCGCCGAGGGTGCCGCCGGCGTAGCAGTCGGCTTGGAGTTCGCGTTCTTTGCTGAAGTTGAAATTCTGGACGAGTTGGGCTTGGACGGCGTGGCCGAATTCGTGAGGGATCACGACGTATACGGCGGCGTCGCCGAGTTGCTGGTATAGGCCTTGCAGCCAGTTCGCGTCGAAGGCGATGAAGTGTCCGTCGGAGCAGTAGAACGCGTTGTTTGGGACGGAAGGCTCGCCACCGCAGGTGGGACCGTCAGTACCGTTGTAGGGGACGAAATCCCGGACGGGCTCGTAGGTTCCCCCGCTCGCCTGGAACTGGCGGACCCAGAAGTTCTCGGTCAGGCAGCGGGCCAGCCGGACGTCGCTGGCGAATGTGTCACCGGCCTCATCGCATCCCGAGGACGCACCCGCCGCGTTGGGGTCACTGGAGGTGTCGGATTCCGATCCCGCGCTGGGATCGGCCTCGCCTGACGCGGGCGCGGTCCAGGTCTCGGCCCGGTTCGCCGACCCCGGCGAATCGGCCCCGGTGACGGCTCCGCATGCGGAGACTGGCAGAACAGCACACGCCGCGACGATGACAGCAGCAACTCTTCGAGCGAACACCCCTTAATCGTGGCCCGAACACGCCCGTCAAATCAGCCAAAATGACGACATCTCCATCACCACCGCGTAACAGACCGACGAGTACGTGGGCCAAGTGCGGACGGGCTCGTTGGCATGCTTCTCCGCCAACCACCCAATAGCGAGCCGACCGGTTACATAGGCCGGGTGCGCACGGGTTCGTTGGTGCGTATCACCGCCGCCCGTGAATAGCGGGCGACACGTTACACAGGCCAGGTGTGGACGGGTTCGTTGGTGTGCATGTGGGTGGTGTAGTGGAGGGTCATTTGGCGGAGGGCTTCGTGGTCGGCGCCGAGGGTGTGGAAGGTTTGGGATTGCCAGGTGGCGCCGGTGGTGTGGGTGAGGCAGCGTTGTTCGATGATGCCGAGGAGGCGGTCGCGGTAGGCGGGGGCAACGCCCCATTTGTCGAGGCCCTCGTGTGCCAGGGGGAGCAGGCGGCGGAGGATGAGTTCGGAGGCGGGGACTTCGCCCAGGCCGGGCCAGTAGAGGCGGGCGTCCAGGCCGTGGCGGGCGGCGGTGCGGAGGTTGTCTTCGGCGGCGGCGAAGGACATCTGCGTCCAGACCGGGCGTTCCGCGTAGGGGAGGACGCGCATCAGGCCGTAGTAGAAGGCGGCGTTGGCGGCGATGTCGACGACGGTGGGGCCGGCGGGCAGGACGCGGTTCTCGACGCGGATGTGCGGGAGGCCGTCGGCGACGGCGTAGACGGGGCGGTTCCAGCGGTAGACGGTGCCGTTGTGGAGGGAGAGTTCGCCCATGGTGGGCGTGCCGCCGCTGTCGAGGACCTCGCGGGGGTCCTCGTCCTCGCACATGGGCAACAATGCCGGGAAGTAACGAACGTTCTCCTCGAACAGGTCGAAAACTGAGGTGATCCAGCGTTCCCCGAACCACACTCGGGGGCGTACGCCCTGGGCTTTGAGTTCTTCCGGCCGGGTGTCGGTGGCCTGTTCGAAGAGGCTGATGCGGGTTTCGCGCCAGAGTTCCTTGCCGAACAGGAACGGGGAGTTGGCGGCCACCGCGACCTGGGCGCCGGCGATGGCCTGGGCGGCGTTCCAGTGGGCGGCGAAGGCGGGCGGGGTGACCTGCAGGTGGAGTTGCACGCTCGTGCAGGCGGCTTCGGGGGTGATGCTGTCGGCGTAGGTGTCGAGGTGTTCGACGCCTTCGATGTCGATGTGCAGGTCCTCGCCCCGGGCGGCGAAGATCTGCTCGTTGAGCAGTTTGTAGCGGGGGTTGGCGGAGAGCGTCGCCTCGTTGACGTCTGATTCGCGGAGGGTCGGGAGGATTCCGACCAGGACCATATGGCCGCCGACGGTTCCGGCTCGCTCCTCGGCGTGGTTGAGCTTGTCGCGAACCGACTGTTCGAGGGCGAAGAGCCCGTCCTCGGAGAGGTCCTGGGGCGCCACGTTTATCTCGACGTTGAACTGGCCGAGTTCGGTCGCCCAGTCGGGTTCCGCGATCGCGGCGAGCACCTCGGCGTTCTTCATCGCGGGCTCGCCGCGCTCGTCGACCAGGTTGAGCTCGATCTCCAAGCCTGCCAGCGGCCGGTCGGCCTCGAACCGCGACTCCCGCAACATCTGGGCGAGCACGTCCAGCGACCGCCGAATCTTGTCGCGATATATCCGGCGGTCTTCCCGGCTGAACGTTATGGCAGGTACGTCACGTCCCACCTGGTAAGCGTCGCACGCGCGGCCGGATCAGACCAGGCGACGGGCGGTGGCCCAGCGAGAGAGTTCGTGCCGGTTGGAGAGCTGGAGCTTGCGCAGCACCGACGACACGTGCGTCTCGACCGTCTTCACCGAGATGAACAGCTCTTTGGCGATCTCCTTGTACGCGTACCCGCGCGCGATCAGCCGGAGCACCTCGCGCTCGCGGGTGGTCAGCGAGTCGAGCTCGGGGTCGATCGGCGGGGCCTCCGTGGAGGCGAAGGCGTCCAGCACGAACCCGGCCAGCCGGGGTGAGAAGACCGCGTCGCCCTCGGCCACCCGGTTGATCGCGTCGGTCAGCTCGGTGCCGTTGATCGTCTTGGTCACGTAGCCGCGGGCGCCGCCGCGGATCACGCCGATGACGTCCTCGGCCGCGTCGGAGACCGACAGCGCGAGGAAACGCACCTGGGACCCCGCCCCGAGCACCCGCCGGAGCACCTCCTGGCCGCCGCCGCCCGGCATGTGCACGTCCAGCAGGACGACGTCGGGTTCGAGTTCGGCGATCGTACGCACGGCCGTCTCCACGTCCTCGGCCTCGCCGACGACCTGGATGGACGGCCCCAGCTCGGCGCGCACCCCGGACCGGAACAGCCGGTGGTCGTCCACGATCAGCACACGTACGGTCTTCATGAGGTCCTCTTCATCGTCAGCATGATCTCCGTGCCTTCGCCGGGCGCGGTCTTCACCCGGGCGCTTCCGCCGTTGCGTTCCATCCGGCCGATGATGGACTGGCGGATGCCCATCCGATCCTCCGGCACATCGTCGAGGGTGAAGCCCTTGCCGCGGTCCCTGACGAACAACGTCACCTCGTCGGGTTCGATCTCCAGGTAGACCGACACGACCGGGGATTCAGAATATTTCGCCGCGTTCACCATCGCCTGCCTGGCGGCGTGGAGCAAGGCCGAGAGGCTTTCGTCGAGTTCGCAGTCGCCGACGCAGACGATCTCGATGGGCACGCCGTGCGCGTCCTCCTCCTCGGCCGCCACCCGCCGGACCGCCGCCGCGAGCGTCGCGTCGGCGTCCTGTTTGGGCTGGTAGAGCCAGTTGCGCAGCTCGCGTTCCTGGGAACGGGCCAGCCGGGTGACCTCGCGCGGGTCGTTGGCGTTGCGCTGGATCAGGGTGAGGGTGTGCAGCACCGAGTCGTGCACGTGCGCGGCCACCTCGGCCCGCTCCTCCTGCCTGATGCGCTCGGTGCGCTCCCGCTGGAGCTCCTTCCACAGGCTGGCCAGCCAGGGCGCGGCGATCAGGCCGATGCCGCCGACCACGACCGCGGTGAACATCAGGCCGGTGCTGGCCTGGGCGAGCTGGTCCTGGGCGACCAGGAAGCCGATCGCGCCGACCACGACCAGCAGCAGGCCGACACCCGCGCGCACCCAGGTTTGCCGGACCTGGCCGACGGTGCTGTTCATCCAGCGCTGGCGGCTGGCGGGGTCGGCCTGCTGCCAGAGGATCAGGGAGCCGATGCCGCCGATCGCGATCGGCCAGGTGGCGACGCCGCCCGCCGCGGCTCCGCTGAGCAGGCCGATGGTGGCCAGCACGAAGGCGACCAGGCCGTAGGCGGCCACCTGTCCCCAGTCGCGGCCCCGGTCCACGCGTTCGGAGGGCTCTCGGGGGGTGAACATCCAGAGGGCGGCGTACGCCACGATGCCCAGGCCGTCCAGGACGGTGAGCAGCACGAAGGCGAGCCGCAGCACAACGGGGTCCAGCCGTAACTGGTCGGCCGCCCCCTGCGCGACTCCCGCCACCACACGCCCGGACATGGGCCTGGTCAGCTTGGGAAACGCCGGTGTGGCGTCAGGAATCTCAGACATCGCCTCTGCATCGTCACATCTCGCACCAGAGTATGCATCAGGGCACGTCCCTGAGACCGAGTTCAGGGGTTCCCCCGATGGCAGCAACCCACCCGCAACGGCCACGATGGGACCATGACCGAAGCACCCTCGTCCGGGCCGAACCCAAAAGACCCGAACGCGGCGACCCCACATATCGCCACACCCCACACTGCAACGCCTGACACCGACACCGGCGTGGGTGAAGAGGGGGTGTCCGGCGCAGAGTCCATCGCGGGCTCCGCCGCGGACTCGGCTGCGCCGCCAGCCGGGGGATCTGGCGCAGCATCCGCCACGGAATCGGTCTCGCGGCCTATCGGCGAATCCATCACGGAATCGAGCTCCCAGCCCACCCATGAGGCTGACGCGAACTCCGCCAACGAATCGGCCTCCCAGCCTGTCGGTGGATCCGCCACGAAATCGGCCTCCCGGCCCGCCCACGGACCCAACGCGCACTCCGCCGACGGATCGGTCTCCCAACCCGCCCAGGGACCCGACGGGAACTCTGCCGACGAATCGGTCTCGCAGCCTGTCGGTGGGTCCGGTGCGGAATCGGGCTCGCAGGTTGGTGGGGCCATGGAGGCGCCGCGGTTCTTGCAGCGGAGTCGTGATGGGCGGATGTTGACGGGGGTATGTGCGGGGCTTGGGCGGTTTTCCGGGATGGATCCGGTTTTGTTTCGGGTCGGGTTCGCGGTGTTGGTGCTCGGGTCGGGTATTGGGATTTTTCTGTATATCGCGGCGTTCTTGTTGATGCGTGAGCCTGATGGGCGTCCGGGCTACATGGAGCAGTGGACGCGGCGGATCTTCGATGCGGAGACGGTGCTCGCGCTGCTCACGGCGGTGTTCGCGTTTGGGCTGATCATCAATGTGGCCTCCGGCGGGATCGGCCGGGGGACCATCGTGGTCGGCACGCTGCTGGCGATCGCGCTGCTGGCCGCCCACGCGCGCGGCATCGATCTGCTGGCCATGGCCAGGTCCATCCCGGAACGCATGACCGGCCGCCGCGGCATGACCCGCGCCCCGGAAAGCGCCTTCGCCCGCCCGTTCGCCCCCTCGCCGTACGCGATGCCGGAGCCCGCGATGCCTCCCTCGCCCGGCCCGTACGGCTCCCCGCCCCCATACGTCGCACCACGCCAGACAGGCGGTTACCGGAGATTGTCCGACCTGGCGCGCGAAGCCCGCAGCGCCACGTTCGCCCCTCCGGCAGCCCCCCAGACCGCCCCGCAAGCCGCTCCCCCGACGGCCCCGCGACCCACTCCCCGGCCGTACAACGCGGGAGAGCCGTTCGCCCCGCGCGGGCCGTACGCACCGAAAATGCCGGAGCGGGTCCAGCCGAGGCCGCCGAAGGTCAAGCAGAAGCGGCCCAAGTCATTCATCGGCGGACTCACCATCTGCCTGGCTCTCATCGTTGGAGGGATCATGGTCGCGGTCCAGCAGTCCGGGACCGGTTCGATCAGTCTGCCGGTCGTCGGCGGGGCCGTTCTGGTCACGATCGGCGCGGGCCTGCTCGTGGCCACCTGGTTCGGCCGGGGCGCGGCCCTGGTCGCGGCGGGCACGATCGTGTCGCTGGTGCTGGTCGCCGGATCGAGTGTGAGCGGCATCCCGCGGAAGGTCGGCAGTTACAGCTGGCATCCGGTGGACATCACGCAGGCGAGCCGGACGTACACGGTGGGCATCGGGGAGGGCCGGCTGGATCTGAGCGATCTCAAGCTGGCGCCGGGCGGCAGGACCAGGTTCGACGCCACCATCTCGGTCGGGCAGCTGATCGTGTTGCTGCCGGCGACCGCGCGGGTGGAGGTGTTCGCCTACACCCGGCTCGGCGATATCAAGATCGACCACAAGGTGGACAACGGCGCGGACGTGACCGTCAACCGGGTCCTGGAGCCGGAGGTTCCCCCGGTCGACGGCGACGCCTCCACGATCGAGCTGCACGTCAAGGCGGGGGTCGGCGACGTGGAGGTGCGCCGTGCCGCCTAAGGATCCCGGCGAGGAGACCAATGTGTGGGCCTCGCCGCCGCAGCCAGTTGAAATTGACAAGCCGCAGCGCCGGGTGCACCGGACCGACTGGCTCGCCCTGCTCTGCGGCCTGCTGTTCATCGGGTTCGGCATCCGCTACCTGATCCCGCCGAGCCCGGATCCGGTGCTCATGGTGCCCATCCTGCTGATCGGCCTGGGTTTCGCCGGTTTCATCGGCATTCTCAGCAAAGCCATACGTAAGCGGTAAGGCACGCGTTTGGTCATGTGATCGGCTAGGCGCGGCATGGAGGGTTGACCGCGACACTCACGGGCGTACGTTCACAAGTGTCCTTTATCACTTGTGGTGCGGAGGCAGTATGTCTCGGATAACCGTCACCGTCGACGGCACCAAATACGAGGAAGAGGTCGAGCCACGGCTGCTCCTCGTCCATTTCCTACGAGACCGGCTGGGGCGAACCGGCACCCCGATCGGCTGTGACACCAGCAACTGCGGGGCCTGCACGGTCCTGATGGACGGCCGGAGCGTGAAAAGCTGTTCGGTGCTCGCCGTCCAGGCGGACGGCTCCGACATCCTCACCATCGAGGGTCTGGCCGAGCACGGCACCCTGCACCCGATGCAGCGCGCCTTCCACGAGGAGCACGCCCTGCAGTGCGGCTACTGTACGCCGGGCATGATCATGGCCTCCATCGACCTGATCCAGGACAATCCCGACCCATCCGAGGACGAGATCCGGTCGGGCCTTGAGGGCAACCTCTGCCGCTGCACGGGTTACTCCAACATCGTCAGAGCCGTACGCAAAGGCGCCCAGGAGATGGGAGCCACGCCATGAGCACGACGGAAGCCGAGATCGGCCGGGCCCGCCGCCGCAAGGAGGACGCGCGCCTGATCACCGGGCGCACCCAGTGGACCGACAACATCCAGCTGCCCGGCATGCTGCACGTGGCCTTCCTGCGCAGCCCGATGGCGCACGCGCGAATCACCCGGGTGGACGTCTCGGCCGCCAAGAGCCAGCCCGGCGTGGTCGCGGTCTTCAGCGGCCAGGATTTCGGCGACGAGCAGGGCAGCCTGCCGTGCGCCTGGCCGGTGACCGAGGACATCGTGATCCCCGACCACCCGCCGATGGCCACCAGCACGGTGCGCTATGTCGGCGAGGCCGTGGCCTGCGTGATCGCCACCGACCGGTACAAGGCCGCGGACGCGCTGGACGCGATCGAGATCGACTACGAGCCGCTGCCCGCCGTGCTGGACATGAACGAGGCGCTGGCCGAGGGGGCTACGCCCGTCCACGAGGGCGGCAACAAGTCGTTCACCTGGAAGTTCGGCACCGGTGACGCGGACGCCGCGTTCCGGGACGCGCCGGTGATCATCGAGCGCACCTACGTGCAGCAGCGGCTGATCCCGTCCGCGATGGAGCCGCGCGCGGTGGTGGCGCAGAGCGACGGCGACAGCTTCATCGTGCACAGCGCCACCCAGATCCCGCACATCCTGCGGGTCATGCTGGCCGCCACCACGGGCATCCCCGAGCACAAGATCCGCGTGATCGCCCCGGACGTGGGCGGCGGTTTCGGTTCGAAGCTGCAGGTCACCGCCGAGGAGGTGCTGACGCTGCTGATCGCCAAGCGGCTCGGTAGAGCGGTCAAGTGGACCGAGTCCCGCTCGGAGGGCAACCTCACCGTGCACCACGGCCGCGACCAGATCCAGCGGATCAGCCTGGCCGCCTCGGCCGACGGCGTGCTGCGCGGCGTCAAGGTGGACCTGCTGGCCGACATGGGCGCCTACCTGATGCTGGTCACGCCGGGCATTCCACTGCTGGGCGCATTCATGTACACGGGCGTGTACAAGATGGACGCCTACGACTTCACCTGCACCGGCGTTTTCACCACCAAGATGCCCACCGACGCCTACCGGGGCGCCGGGCGGCCGGAGGCCACGTACGCGATCGAACGCGCCATGGACGAGCTGGCGCACGAGATCGGCGTGGACCCGCTGGAGATCCGGCGACGCAACTGGATCAAGCACGAGGAGTTCCCGTACGCGACGGCCGGCGGCCTGACCTACGACTCCGGCAACTACGAGGCCGCGACCGACCGGGCGATGGCACTGTTCGGATACGACAAGCTGCGCGCCGAGCAGGCCGACCGCCGGGACCGCAACGACCCGGTGCAGCTGGGGATCGGCGTCTCCACGTACACCGAGATGTGCGGTCTTGCCCCGTCCCGGGTGCTGGGCAGCCTGCGGTACGCCGCGGGCGGCTGGGAGCACGCCACGATCCGGATGTTGCCCACCGGCAAGGTCGAGGTGGTCACCGGCACCAGCCCGCACGGCCAGGGCCACGAGACGGCCTGGTCGCAGATCGTGGCCGACTCGCTCGGCGTGCCGTTCGAGGACGTGGCCGTGATCCACGGCGACACCGCCTCCTCGCCGCGCGGTATGGACACCTACGGCTCCCGCTCGCTGGTGGTGGGCGGCATCGCCGTGCTGCAGGCCTGCGAGAAGGTCAAGGAGAACGCCAAGCAGGTGGCGGCACACCTGCTGGAATGCGCGCCCGAAGACCTGGAGTTCACCGACGGCGCGTTCCGGGTGCGCGGCACCGAGGCCGCCAAGACCATCCAGGAGATCGCGCTGGCCACCTTCGCCGCGCACGACCTGCCGGAGGGCTTCGAGCCGCAGCTCGACGCGGGCAGCACCTTCGACCCGGAGGCGTTCTCCTTCCCGCACGGCACCCACCTGTGCGCGATCGAGGTGGACACCGAGACCGGCGAGTCGAAGATCCGCTCGTATGTGGCGGTGGACGACATCGGCAACGTGATCAACCCGCTGATCGTGGAGGGCCAGGTGCACGGCGGCATCGCCCAGGGCATCGCGCAGGCGCTCTACGAGGAGGCCGTGTACGACGCCGACGGCAACCTGCTCACCACCACCATGGCCGACTACCTGATCCCGTCGGCCGCCGATCTGCCGGACTTCACCACCGCCCGTACGGTCACCCCGGCCACCTCCAACCCGCTGGGAGTGAAGGGCGTCGGCGAGGCGGGCACCATCGCGTCCACCCCGGCCGTGGTCAACGCCCTCGTGGACGCGCTCAGCCCGTACGGCATCCGCGACGTGGCCATGCCGTGCACGCCGGAACGCGTGTGGCGGGCGATCCAGGGAGGGACCTCATGATCCCGGCGAGTTTCGAGTACGTCCGGCCGTCCACGGTGGAGGAAGCCGCCCAGATCCTGCGGAACGCGGCAGGAGACGACGTCAAGCTGCTGGCCGGAGGGCAGTCGCTGCTGCCGCTGCTGCGGTTGCGGCTGGCCTACCCGGCCGCGCTGATCGACCTCGGCAGGATCGACGAGCTGCGCGGCGTCAGGGACGAGGCCGACCACGTCTTCATCGCCGCCATGACCACCCACGACGAGGTGGTCAAATCGGCGGTCGTGCAGGAACAGTGCCCGCTGGTGGCGCTGGCCACCGCCCAGGTGGCCGACCCCGCGGTACGGCACCGCGGCACGTTCGGCGGGTCGATGGCGCACGCCGATCCGGCCGGGGACCTGCCCGCGGTGGCGCTCGCGCTGGACATGGAGTTCACGATCCTCTCCGCGGAGGGGACGCGGGCCCTCCCGGCGTCGGAGTTCTTCGTCGACTACCTGGAGACGGCGCTGGGTCCCGGCGAGATCCTGCTCGGCGCGAAGGTCCCCAAGCTGGGGGCCGGCTGGGGCTTCCACTACGAGAAGTTCCACCGGACCGCGCAGGCCTGGGCGATCGTCGGTGTCGCGGCGGCCGTGAAGCGGGAGAATGGGACGATCTCCGAGGGCCGGGTGGCGCTGACCAACATGGGCTCCACCCCGGTGCGGGCCTTCTCCGTCGAGCGGCGGCTGCCCGGCGTGCCGGTGGCCAACGGGAACGGCGAGCTGCGCGAGGCCGCCTCGACCGCGGCCAACGACACCGAACCCCCCACCGACCTGCACGCCCGTCCCGACTATCGTCGCCATCTGGCGGTGGTGCTCACCGAACGGGCGGTACGCAAAGCCGCCGCCTGAGTGGCGGATGGCGCTCACCCAGTCGTAGTGTCAAGGAAAAGAGAGAAACGGAGTCGAGCCATGGCGATGCGGTTCGAGCACGAGTTCACCGTGCCGGTCCCGGTCGAGCAGGCCTGGTCGGTGCTGCTTGACGCCGAGCGGGTGGCCCCGTGCCTTCCCGGCGCGTCACTCGACTCCGTGGAGGGCGACACCGTGACGGGCAAGATGCGCGTCAAGGTCGGCCCGATCACGGTCACCTACAACGGCACCGCGACCTTCGAGAACGTCGACAAGGACGCCCACACGCTCACCCTCAAGGCCTCGGGCAAGGAGGCACGCGGCGCCGGCACGGCCAGCGCGACCGTCGCCGCGCGCCTCGTCCCCGAGGGCGACACCACCAAGGTCACCGTCGAGACCTCCTTCAACGTCACCGGCCGCCCCGCCCAGTTCGGCCGCGGCGTCATGAACGAGGTCGGCTCCCGCCTGATCGACCGCTTCGCCACCAACCTGGCCGCCATCCTCCAGGAAGGCACCACCCCCGAACCCGTGCCCACCCCCGAGATCCCCCGCCAGGCCCCCGCCCCCACCGAATCCGACGAGCCGGCCCGCCACCTGACGGCCGTCCCCACCCCCCGCCAGACCCCCGTCGCCGAGGAGACCCTGGCCCGCGAAGCCCACCCCGCCGGCACCTCCCGCACCTCCCGCACCCCCGACGAGGAGGCCCTCGACCTCCTCGAAATCGCCGGTGCCCCCGTCCTCAAACGCCTCGCCCCCGCCCTGGCCGCCCTGGGCGTCCTGGCCCTGGTCATCTGGCTGATCAGACGCTCCCGCCAGCACTGATCACTCCCCGGAGTACAGCCGCTCCAGGTCGATCAGCTCCACATCCGACCGCCCGGCGGCCACGTCCCGCAGCTCACGGGTGAACCCTGCCCGCGCGAAGAGCAACAATTTCGGCGTGCCCTCGATCTTCGCGTCGGGCAACAGCCCACGCAGGTGCTCCATACGCTGCAAGTGCGGGAGGTCCATGGGCGTCCTGGTCCCTTTGGCCTCGCCGATGGCGGTCACCCGCTCCCCCGCGAACGACACCGCCTCGGTCACGACGACGTCGACCTCATGCCCGGTCCGATGCTCGCGGCATGGCAGCTCCGCCGGTCGCACCTGAGTCGCCGTCCCCCCGAGCGTTTCCCGGTCGGCGTGGTCAAAGCACCAGGCACGCGCGAGATCCTCGAAATGCGGCCCGTAGATCTTGCCGGAGACGGTGTCCGCGCTCTCCGCCCAGACCCGTTCCGCTCGCCTGGCGATCAGCTCCGGCTCATGCCGCCGGATCAGGAGCTGATGCAGCCGCACGACCGGCTCGGCGATGCGATAAACGCCCCTTTTCTCGCGCAGGGCGTCGTCGATCTGGTCGATGAGCCCAATACCGCGCAGCCCGGACAGGATGTGCGCGAGAGACGTGCTCGGCCGCCCGAGCGCCGCCGCGATCTCCGACCGACGATGATTCCCGGCGCTCAACGCCGCCAGAACCGCCACATACGAGGTCGGGTTGGTGATCGATGGCTCCTCTCGCAGGAGCTGGCCACCCTCACGGAACATGACAGTCGCCGGGTTCAGCAACCATCGCCGCACCCACTCGTCGAACCCGTCGAGCGTGGCGGGGCCGCCTCCGCACATCTCCAGGTACGCCGGCGTCCCCCCGACCAACGCGTTGACCCGGAATGCCAGCTCAGGCTCGCGGATCCCCCAGAACTCGGCCGCGTCCCGGAACCCGAACGGCCGGACTACCAGTTCCAGCGTGGCCCTCCCCCGCAACGGCGCACCCCCGCCCAGCAGTTGCGCCATGGTGGTCAACGCACTGCCGCAGAGAATGAGCCGGGTCCGCGTGTGCTCCTTGGCGAACCCCAACGGGCTCAGCTCCTGCTGCAGATAGGACGGCAGCCCCGGACTCGTTGCCACCAGATAGGGGAACTCATCGATGACTACCGTGGTCGGCCCCTTCTCCCCCAGCCTCAGCAGATCGCCAAGCGCCTCTCGCCACGACCTGAACGCCACTGGCCGCCGAAGCCCAACAAATTTCGCGTACGCCTCGCCGAGATCGGCCAGATTCTGCCGCTCGCTCTGCTCGGTGGCGCCGAACATGAACCCGCCTACCTCGTGAGCGAGTAGTTCGAGCATCAGCGTCTTGCCCTGCCTACGCCGCCCGTAGACCAGGCCAAGCGTCGCCCCTTCACGCTCAGACTCAACGAACTCCCCCAGCTCCTGCCACTCCTGGGACCGCCCGAACAGCCGCTCCGGCTTCCGCACCATGAGGTCTCCTTATTATTCGGGCAACTATTATAGTTGCGCGAATAATAGTTCGGCAGCCCGGCGACTGTCTCCTTGCTCATAGACACGCCGAGCGCAAACGGAGGGGGCGGTACTCGATGGCTCGACTGCCGCGGGACTGCCCATCGTGGAGCGTGACGTCGTGCGGCTGGTCGTGCGAGACGCCCTCGACCGGATCCTGCTGTTCCATACCCGCGAGATCACCGCTCCGGAACTCGGCCAGTGGTGGGAACTGCCTGGTGGGGGCATCGAACTCGGCGAGAGCTACCGCCAAGCCGCCCTACGCGAACTACGCGAGGAGACAGGCATCACGATCGACGATGAACAGATCGGGGCGCCGACCTGGATCCGCGATGGCTCATTCCGCCACCGCAACGTCCGCCATCTCCAACACGAGGTCGTCGTCGAGATCCGGCTTGCCGGGTCGGGACCCGACATCGACGACCGCGACCGGCTGGACTACGAGAAGGAGGACTACTTCGACTCCCGCTGGTGGCCGATCGCCGAGGTGGTCGCGAGCACTGACCAGTTCTATCCCCGCGCACTTCCCCGCCTGCTGACCCGCTTTCTCGATGGCGAGACGATCGACGAGCCGCTGGAGATCTGGACGTGACCCTCAACCACGACGCAGATCCCACGCCCTTGGCGGCGACCGGCGACGGTGGTCCACCAATGACGTGGCAAAGAATGCGTTCAGGGTTGGGCGAAAGGGACAGAGTGCGGCTTAGTTAAGGGAACACACCACTCAGGATCTTTGGGTTGAGTGGGGGATTTCCATGTTGGGGCGGCCGGAGGTCAGTGTTGTTGTGATTTCGTACAACGATGCTGGGCGGGTGGGGAGGGCTGTGCGGTCGCTTTATGGGCAGTCGTTGCGGAATCTTGAGATTATTGTGGTGGATGATGCGAGTACTGATGAGACGGAGCGGGTCGTCCGGCGGTTGCCGGGGGTGCGGTATGTGCGGCGGGAGCAGAATAGTGGCGGGTGTGGGGCGCCGCGGAATGATGGCATAGACGCGGCGCGGGCGCCGTTCATCATGTTTCTGGACAGTGATGACGAGCTGCCGAGGCATGCGTGTAAGAGCTTGCTGACGGAGATCGAGCGCACGGGGTCGGACTTCGTGGCGGGGCAGATCTCGCGGCTGTACGAGTCGAGTGGGAAGACGAAGCCGTATTATCCGGAGTTGTTCTCGCCGCGCCGCGTGGTGGACGGCATTCGGGCCGAGCCGAAGCTTTTCCTGGACGGGTTCTCTACGAACAAGTTGTATCGGGTGGATTTCCTGCGGCGGCATCAGCTGCGGTTCCGGGAGGATCTGCATTACGAGGATCACGTTTTCACGGCCGACCTTTACGCGGCGGCCGAGCGGTTCGCGATCGTGCCGTGGGTGGTTTATCACTGGCACCGGGTGCCGGGGCGCGGGGTGTCGATCTCGCTGAATCTGCGCGAGGTGAACAATGCCCGCCAGCGGGTGGCCGCCGCCGAGGCCGCGGACGAGATCCTGCGCCGGAACGGCCTGGCGGATCTGGTGCCCGACCGGCAGGTCCGGTTCGTCAAGCAGGATCTGCGGGTGTATCTGAACGCGTTGCCGTACCACGACGCGAGCTGGGCTCAGGAGCTGGCGGCGGTGGCCGGGCCGTATCTGGAGCGGTTGGCGCCGGGGGTGCTGGCCAAGGCCGACCCGATGGTACGGGTCTGCTGCACGCTGATCCAGCAGGGCCGGATCGACGAGCTGGCGGTGGCGGCGCGGAGCCTGACCGGTCCGAAGGCGCCACCTCGGGAGGTTCTGGTCGAGGGCGGGCGCACGTACTGGGGAGACCGGAAGGATCCCGCCCTGGACATCACCAACCTGGGGCTGGCCGGCCTGCCGTTCACCGCGACCCGGATCCGGCATGAAGTGACCGACATATCCATAAACGCGGCAACGCTCGCGATGGAGATCACGACATACGACCCGTTCCAGGTCATCAAGCCCGACTACCACGCCACGATGAAGATCGACCACCACGAGGTACGGCTGACGCCCAAACCCCAACCCAACGCCACCTACCTGACCACTTTGACCCTCGATCTAGCGAAATTTCAGGACCTGGGTGGGTTCCATGAGCCGAGGATCGCCTTCACCCGGCAGGACGGCAAAACGACCAGCGACCGCGTGCTGATATCCCCCACCACACACCCCATCCCCGTAAACCTCCGCGGACGCCGCATAACGATCGGACCGCACAGCGCCGCCGGAGTGCTCCGGCTGACCTGGCTGCGCACCGACATGGTCCACACGATCGCCCGCACCCCCTGGCTGAAACCCCACGCCCGCAAACTCCGCGCCCTCCCGACAAAAGCCCGCCACCATCTCGGCTCAAGAAGGATCAAACTCAGCGTCTACAAACAGCTGATCAAGTTCGTCCCCCAGCGCAAGGACCTCGTCCTCTTCGAAGCCGACGCCGGAAAGGGCTACACCGGCCATCCCCGGTACATCCACGAGGAGCTCCTCAAAAGAGGCCTGGGCCTGACCGCCGTCTGGTCCCGCGCGAAGGGCAAGTTCCCCACCGACGTCGCCACGGTCCGCCGCATGAGCTGGCGCCACGTGTGGACGATGGCGCGGGCGGGGTGGTGGGTGGACAGCCACGGCATGCCGCTCGGCTTCCCGAAGCCCACCGGCACCAGATACCTGCAAACCTGGCACGGCCAGGGCATCAAAACGGTCGGCCTCAACGCCCCCGACCTGCGCGGCGACTTCCCCGGCCCGCGCGAGGAATGGCGGGCCAACGTCGCCCGCTGGGACGCCCTGGTCTCCCCGAGCGCCGAATTCGAGCGCACCTTCGTCCCCTCCAACGAATACGCCGGCCTGGTGCTCCGCTTCGGCTCCCCCCGCTGCGACGTGCTCGTCAAGGGCGACCCGGCCGCCCGCGCCCGCGTCAGGGACCACCTGGAGATCCCCCCAGACAAGAAGATCCTCCTGTACGCCCCCACCTACCGCGACCAAAACAAGATGTCCGGCAAATCCGTACGAATCAACCTGTCCGAACTAGCCACCCACCTGTCGCACGAGTGGGTCCTGATCCTGCGAACCCACCCCGTCGACACCTACCAGGTCCCCGAACGCCTGCGCGGCTTCGTCCGCCCCGCGGGCGCCTACCCGGAGATCAACGACCTCCTCCTGGCCGCCGACGTCCTGGTCACCGACTACTCCTCCCTGATGTGCGACTTCGCGCTGACCGGCAAGCCGATGGTGTTCTACATCGACGACTGGGAGGAGTACCGCCGCGCCGAACGCGGCGTCACCTACGACTTCCCCGCCATCGCCCCCGGCCCCTGCGTGACCACGACCGCGGACCTGCTGACCGCGCTGCGCGAGCCGTACCACCTGGAGCGCTACGCCGCCTTCCTGACCACCTGGTGCGCCGACGAGCGCGGCGACGCCGCCGCCAGGATCGTGTCGGCTTTCTTCGAAGGCCGGCCGCTGACCGTGCGGGAGAAAGCCCGCAGATGAGCACGGTCGTCTTCGCCAGCATGGACGCCGACACGCTCGGCGGCATCCAGCGGGTGGTGCACACGGTGGCCCAGGGCCTGGCCGAGCGCGGCCACGAGGTGCACGTGGTGGGCCTGCACCGCGCCGGCGACCCGATCACCTACGTGACCTCGCCCCACTACAGCCGCCACGTGATCAGCCCGGGCCCGAAACGCGGCCCGTGGGCCCGCCGGCGCACCGCCGCGCTCCTCAACTCCCTCGAACCCGGATATGTCGTGATGACATCCCCCGGCGTCGTCACCCGGATGAAGGATCTCCTGCGCCTGCACCAGGGCATCGGCCAGTATCACGGCTCGTTCGCGCACGCCCGCGACTGCTGGCACTACGCCGCGGTCAAAGCCCACTACGGCACGCTCGACCAGGCTGTCTTCCTCAGCCCCGACGACGCCTGGCAGTTCTCCGAGCACGCGCTGCTGCCCAACACCTGGGACATCCCCAACCCGCTGCCCGACTGGCCGCCGGAGACCTCCCCGCTCGACCGGCGCAGGGTGCTGGCCGTCGGACGGCTGGCGGGGGTCAAGCGGTTCGACCGGCTGATCTCGGCCTTCGGCCGTACCGGACGTTCGGACTGGGAGCTGCATCTGGTCGGCGACGGGCCGGACGCGGGGCGGCTGATGGTGCACGCGGTCACCGAGGGGGTGGCGGACCGGGTGCGCTTCCGCGGCCGGATCCCGGCCGGCGAGATGGCCGCGGAATACCGGGCGGCCTCGCTGGCGGCGCTCTCCAGCGACCATGAGGGGTTGCCGCTGGCGCTGGCCGAGGCCGCGTCCCACGGCCTGCCCGCGGTGGCCTTCGACGTCTCCGGCGGCGTACGCCACCTGGTCAGGGACGGCGAGACCGGCCTGCTCGCCCCGCCGGGGGACGTGGCCGCGCTCGCCGCCGCGCTGAGCACGCTGATGGCGGACACCCGCAAGCGGCGGCGCCTCGGCGCGGCCGCCCGGGGGCACGCCCGCCAGTTCAAGCTGCCGAACGTGGTGGACCGCTGGGAGGAGCTTTTCACGCACCTCCGGCGCTGAGCGCCAGCTCGCGCGGGGGCAGCCCGGCCAGCTTCCGCTGCCCCTCGGTGAGCAGCGCGGCGACCGGACCCGGCTCGCGCAGCCGGTTGATCCGGTCCCGGTTGGTCTTCCGCCACCGCGCCGACCGGCGCTTGGCCGCCGCCGTCTTGTACGCGCTGACATGCTCCTTCGCCGCCTTCGGCGCCCCGCTCAAGGCGTACCCGTAGGAGGTCAGCCGCTCCCCCAGCACGTCCTCGCAGAGCGCGATCTCCCACGGTTCCAGCCGCTGCGACCAGTTGCCCGAGCGGGCGGTGGTCACCGCGCCGTGCGTGTTGCTGTGCCACACCTTGTGCGCCGGCACCGCCACCTGGGCGACGTGCTGGGGCTCGCACATGGCCGGGTGGTACTCCTCGCCGATGAACCCGCAGAGCTTCTTCAGCTCCAGCTCCGGATCGGCGGTCAGGTCCTCGTAGCGCAGCTCGTAGTAACTGCCCTCGGGCAGCCGCTGCGCGTTCCTGCGGCCGAAGTCGATGGCCTCGGCCCAGTTGGAGATCGCGTGGAAGCTGCTCAGGTGATACCAGGGCATCTCCTTCAGCGAGGCCACGCAGTCCCGGCCGTCCCTGATCAGGTGGATGAACTGGGCGTCGGGGAACATGCGCAGCAGGATGTCCACGTGCTTGAAGTAGCTGGGCCGCTTGTCGCCCCAGCGCGGCTTGCCGAACCGGGCGGCGTAGCTGCGGAACACCGTGCCGATCACCGAGCCCAGGCTGCCCGGGCCCGCCGTGGCCTGGTCGATGAACGCGGCCCGGTCGAGGCCGAGCTCACGGAACTTGGTGTCCCTGCCGGTGGCGATCCACTCGGCCAGCACCCGGCGGTTGACCTGCTCGCGCTGGTCGCCGTACTTGCGGCGGCCGAAGTAGGCCGGGACCAGGAACCGGGTCTCCGGCGGGACCGCGACCCGCGGGTGCGAGTGCAGCATCAGCTGCAGCATGGTGGTGCCCGAGCGCGGGCAGCCGATGACGAAGATCGGCCTGTCCTGCATGTACGTCTCCCCCGTGACAAGTCTGTTCATTTAGGGACACCCGCGAGCTCGCGCTGGGTGTTGGTGAGCAGCGCGGCGACCGGGCCCGGCTCGCGGAACCGGTTGATCCGCTCGACCAGCGCCGTCCGCCGCAACTCGCGCCGCCACGAGCTGGCCGTCTTCTCGTAGGCGGTGAGGTCCCGGCGCGGGGCCCGCGGCGCGCCGGTCAGCTCGTAGCCGTAGGCGGTGAGCCGGCTGCCCAGCACGGTCTCGCAGAGCGACACCTCCGCCGGCTCCAACCGGCTCGACCAGCTCCCGGCCCGGGTGGTGGTCACCGCCTGCCGCGTGTTGACATGCCACTCCTTGTGCGCGGGCACCACATCCGCCACCCGGTACGGCTCCCGCATCGCCGGGTCGTAATCCTCGCCGATGAACGTGCACAGACCGGTCAGCGTGCCCGTCGGATCGGCGCACAGATCCTCGTAGCGCAGCTCGTAGTAGCTGTCCGGCGGCAGCTTGTGCCCCCGACCGATGTCGATCGCCTCAGCCCACCGGTAGACGGCCTCGGAGATGTCCCCCTTGAACCACGGCATCTCCTTCAGCGACGCCACGCAGTCCCGGCCGTCCCTGATCAGGTGCACGATCTGGGCGTCCGGGAACATGGCCAGCACCGCGTCCAGATGCCGGATGTAGGGCGGGCGCTTGTCGCCCCAGCGGATCTTGCCGTGCCGCTCGGCGAACATCGCGTACACCAGGCCGACGACGGACCCGAGGCTGCCGGGCCCGGCGACCGCCCGCCGGATGAACTCGTCCCGATCGACGCCGAGATCCTCGAACTGCGTGCGTGGCCCCTTCGCGATCCACCTGGCCAGGGCGCGCCGGTTCTTCGGCCGGCGCAGGTCGCCCCACTGGCGCCGGTCCCGGTAGGCCTGCACCAGGATCCGGGTCTCCGGGGGCACCGCCACCCGCGGGTGCGCGTGCAGCATGAGCTGCAGCATCGTGGTGCCGGACCGCGGACACCCGACAACGAAGATCGGCCGCTCAGACAAGAACCTTCTCCCTTTTCGGTACGGTGCGCCCGGCCTCCCGGGCGGCGAGCCAGATCCGGTAGACCAGCGCGGCCTCGAACAGGAGCACCAGCGCCCCCGCGACGCCCGCGGCCCACACCATCGCCCACGGCCCGAACGGCGGCGCGATCACGAAGACGGCGGCATGGAACTCGATGCCGCCCACCACATGGGTGCGCACCCGATGCCGGACCAGGAAGATCCGGAACCGGTCGAACCACGGGAACGTCCGGCGCCAGCCGCGATGCAGGTCCACCAGCGGCTGGTCGTGGGTGGCGACCAGGTGCCCCACCCGGGACTGCGGGGTGAGCCGCAGCACGTCCTCCACGAAGACGACCTCGCCGCCCGCGCGAGCCGCGGCCAGCGTCCTGGTGGCTTCCCTGACCCGGTTGACCTGCGGCGCGTTGATATACCGGAACAGGTCGACCAGGACCACGACGGTGGCGGTGATCCAGTAGACCGACGCGCCCTGGCCGTAGGCGAAGCCGAACGCGCAGCACAGGATCCGGACGCGGTCGCCCACGTAGTCCAGCCAGAGCCCGAACGGCGTGCCGGTGCCCTTCAGCCGCGCGATCTTCCCGTCCATGCAGTCGACCGTGAAGCTCAGGTAGAACAGGATCGCCCCGGCGGCCAGGCGGCCGGTGGCGAACAACCCCGCGGCGCCGAACCCGAGCAGGATGGACAGCCGGGTCAGCCCGTTGGGCGTGATCGAAGTGTGGTTGGCGACGAGCAGCGCGAGACGGCAGGCCAGCGGATCGACCAGAAAAACGGTCCACCACGAGTCTCGCGGCTTGCGCGCCGCATTGATGTCATCGAGCGTGAAGCCCCCCATGCACGTAAGAATGGCTACGCCAGGTAGTCGGTAACCTCTTCTTCGGTGACAGCCGGGGGATCTCGTTGCCACTTCTTGACCGTTGCCCTGACGTGGGCAAAGCCCCTGCCAACGCGGCAGACGTCGGTTAGAGTCCTGGAATCTTCGGGGGGAGACCCATGCCTGTGGGAACGTTGTATCGACAGTTGCAGGGGCGACTCGGCGTGCGTGACACCTCGCCGCCGCAGTCTGCCCTGATCCGGGCCGAGCTGAGCCCGCTCCACGCGGTGCGGGAGACGTTCGACCTGGTCTGCCGCACGCTGGCCGAGGCCGACGTGCCGTTCTTCTGCGTCCGGCCGCTGGCCGGGCGGCCACCCGTGGTGGCGGTGCGCACCGTGTACCGGGCCAAGGCGCTGGCCGCGCTGGCCCGGCACGCCTTCTACGCGGCCCGCCTGCCGACCGGGCGCAGCGGCATGCGGCGGCCGGACTTCGAGCGGCTCCGCCCGCTGCGCAAGACCGACCTGGCGCACGCCCGGGTGATCCGGCTGGCGCTGTTCTTCACCAGCCCGGCCCGGACGTTCACGCTCGGCGGCGAGACGGGCATCGATCTGGAGATCTGGCACGTGGAGGACGACCTGCTCGTGGCGCCCCGGCCGAACCGGGTGTGCGAGGCGGTCCCGGTGGACGGACCCACGGTGGAGGGCCGGGAGGAGCTGTTCAACCGGCTGGTCGCCGTGGGCGAGCGGAGCTACCCGACCCGGCCGGAGTTCCTCTGCCGCCTGGTGGACGAGATCGATTTCCCGATCGACGCCGTCTACACCTGGGTGGACGGCGCCGATCCGGCCTGGCGGGCGCGCCGCGACCTGGCGCTGACCGGCGGGCTGAGCGAGGCGGCCGTCTCCGAGGCGCGTTTCGTCAGCCGCGACGAGCTGCGGTATTCGCTGCGCTCGCTGATGACCTACGCGCCGTGGATCAGGAAGATCTGGCTGGTCACCGACCAGCAGCGGCCGTCCTGGCTGCGGGAGCACGACCGGATCCAGGTGGTGGATCACAAGGAGATCTTCCGGGATCCCGGCCTGCTGCCGGTGTTCAACTCGCACGCGATCGAGGCCCAGCTGCATCGCATCGAGGGGCTGGCCGAGCACTTCCTCTACCTGAACGATGACTTCTTCCTGGGGCGTCCGCTCTGTCCGGAGATGTTCTTCGAGGGGAATGGCATCACCCGGTTCTTCCCGTCGGCGGCGCAGGTGCCGTTCGCGCTGCACGAGGACAATCCGGTGCACGCGGCGGGGATGAACAACCGGCGGCTGCTGGAGGAGCTGTCCGGCCGCACCCTCACCCAGAAAATGAAGCACGTGCCGTACGCGTTGCGCCGGTCGTTGCTGTTCGAGCTGGAGGACCGGTTCGCGGAGGAGTTCGAGGAGACCACCCGGTCGGCGTTCCGGCGCTCCAGCGACATCTCGGTGGTGTCCTCGCTGGTGCACTATTACGGGTATCTGAGCGGGCGGGCGATTCCGGGGTCGGTGCACTACACGTACGTGGACCTGTCGATGCGCAAGGCTCCGGCCAAGATGCGGCGCATGCTGGCGGCCCGGGAGCACGACGCCTACTGCCTGAACGACACCGCGGCCACCACGCCCGAGCAGGACGCGATGGTGCACAAGTTCCTGGAGGCGTACTACCCGATGCCCAGCCCGTTCGAGGTCACGCCGGAGTGAGTTCGTGCAGGATGGTGACGTGCAGGAAAGAGACCAGGTGGGCGCCCAGCGGGGTGAGGGTGACCCGCCCGGGGTCGCGGCGCACCGCGCCGAAGAAGGCGAGCAGGTCCAGGCCGGCGGTGACGTCGAAGGTCACGCCCTCGGCCTGGGCGGCCTCGCGGATGGTCGCGTCCAGGGCGGCTTCGTCCACGGCGCTCCCGGCGGGCACGTTGGCCAGGACCTGGAGCGCCACCAGCGCGCCGCCTTCGGCGCCTTCGATGAACTCCTCGTCGTCGCCGTCCACGGTGCGGACGAACGCGTTCCGCCAGGTCTCCAGGGCGTCCGTGGTGAGCCCGGCGCCGGGGCGGGCCTTGCGGCCCCTGATCTGGATCACGTCGGCGGCGCGGGCGACCGCCCATAGCGACATCAGCCAGGGCACCCGGCTGGCGGTGCGGATCTTGAACGGCGGGGGTTCGAGGCCGAGCGCCTGGCACAGGTCGGGAATGTCGCCCGGGCGGGGGACGCCGGTGCCGGTCACCGCGACGCCCTCGCCGACCCAAGTCGCCAGGCCGCGCAGGCCGCGCAGGACCGGGGTGGCCGCCGCGGCGCGGACCAGCGGGGAGTCCGCTGGCTTGCCGGGGGTCCGGATGGCGGCGCGCTTGGCGGGGTGACCTGAACTCTGCTTTCGGCGGCGACTCACCGGGGGAGAATATCGGAATACGCGAGCAAATGATCTACCACGCGTTTCGCGGCCTGGCCGTCGTCCAGGGGGCAGAACTTGGTGACGAAGGCACGGTAGCGCTCGGCGTACTCGGCGGAGACGCCGGCCAGGTCGCGGATGGCGTCGATCACCTCGGCGGTGCCGGCCAGCAGTGGGCCGGGGGCTTCGGTCCGGAAGTCGAATCCGCGCTGGTCGTCCTGGGCGAGGAAGAGCATCGGCCGTTCCTGCCCGTCGAAGGTGATAGGCCCGGTCAGCACCACGGTCTGCCCTGGCCGCCGCCGAAACCACTCCGGCAGATGCACATTTGTCACGATGAAGCGGCTGCGGGCGAGGGCGTCGTAGTACTCGACTCCCAGCATCCGAACCGGTTCCACGTGGGCCGGAAGCGCCACCTGCCCATCGTGGACATTCCACCGCAACGCCAGTCCGGAACGGCGGCGGCGCAGCTCTTCCAGGATCGCGCGCGGGCTGTCGGAGAACTGCGTGCCATGGAAGCAGTCGAAGAACACCTCCTCCCGCAGGGCGGCATGCCGAGCCGTCGGATACCGCTGCTCCCGCAACATCTGCTGGGCGTCCCGGCCCCGCTCGTCCTTGCTCAGATCGCTCACCATGGTCAGCACGGCATGCCCACGCGCGTTCCCGTCCAGCTCGACCTTCCGCCCCGTGGTGGTCTCCCGCTCCACCGGTACGGCAAAGCCCAGCTCCACCGGAAATTCCCGCCCATCCACCCGCACCGTCAGCCCGTACGCCCCTGACGGCAACGGCACCCGACCGACCGGGCTCTCCACCGCGACCGGCGAGAACATGGCGGTGAACCGGCGGCCCCGCGACTCCAGCGGCAACACCCGCTCGTCCAGACGATCCAGCGCGGAAACCACCAGCTCAGGCTTCTCCTGCGGCGCCGCCGCGAAGGACCCGCTGAGGATCAGCCGATCGTCGGCCGTCCACTCCACCACCTCGGCGAGGGCGACCGGCGGCTGCACCTGGACGACGAGTTCGCCCGCATCCGACGGGCCCGCCCGATACTCCCGGTCCTCGTCCGCGTGGCGGACCGAGTCCGTGACCACGAGCGTGCGCTCGACGCCGTCGGCCGGGACGATCCGCGCCTGCCAGGTGACCGGCGCGTCCAGGATGAGGGCCTCGGGGCTGGCGGGCGCAAGCCGTACCTGTTCGGCCGGACGGAGCGCGGACAGATCCAGGGACCCGGCGAACGTGCGCCCGCGCACCTCCAGCGGCACGCTCACCCGGGCGCCGGGACGGACCAGCTGCAGGAGCGGGTTCTGGCCGAGGTCGACGGACGCGTCACCGTGGAGCAGGAGCTGGTCTCGCTCCACGCGGAGCAGGCCGACCCGCGTGTCCTGCGGCCGGACCGCGACGAGCAGCTCCTCGGCGAGCGTGCGGGACGGCACCACGCGAGCGCCGTTCACGACAAGAGTGCGCAACTTTCTGGGCGCGCCCGCCAGGCGGGCTTTGCGGACCATGCCGCGGTGCATGACGAGCAGGTCAACCTGCCAGTCGCCAGGTGGGAGCGTGGCGGGATCGACGGCGAAGGTGAAGCCGCCCCAGTCCGTACGCCGGACTCCTGGCTTGGCCACCAGCGGCCGGGCTTTGACCCTTTTGACCGGAAGCCGGATCCGGCGGCCGGCGCGATCGTCGGCCAGCCAGGCGTACACCCGCTGGTGCAGCCGCCGGGTGGGCCGCAGGAACCGCACGGTGGCGCGCGCCTCGACGACCAGCTTGCCGTCCACCCACTCGACCCGGTCCACCCGCTGTTGCAGTGCCAGTTCCTCGCGCAGCCGCAGCACCTCGGCCGGAACCTGCACGCCCAGGCGGGTCAGCGCGCTGCTGCGCAGGCGGTATCGGCCGAATCCGCCGATCGCCCGCTCCCGCACCCAGCCCCGCCGCTCCCGCCGCGTCAGGCGGACCAGCTGGGCCATCCTTTTTTCGCGTACTAGATGCCATTTGACCCGCCGCCCGACCGGCAGCCGCGCCAGCACGCCCGGGGCGTGATCGAGGTACGCGTTGGTCAGCTCGGCGAACGTCTCCCGGTAGGCGTCGTCGGCGTGGTCTACCGCGTCCAGGAAAACCGGCAGATCGCTCTCGAAAACCGCCAAGTCCCACGCTTCGATCTGCTCGTCCAAGCCCTGCTCGACCAGGAACGCCCGCATCGCGTGGACGGCCGCGAACCGCGCCTCCAGCGCGTACACGCTGAGGTCTGCCTCCTCCCGCTGCCGCCGGAGGTAGACCGGCTCGGGCCGGACGTCCACCGCCTTGGCCAGCAGGTGCCCGGACAGGGCGATAACCATGTCCTCGTGTTCCGCGAATCGCAGCCCGTCCCAGAATTCGCGCCGCCACAACTTGTTGGTGATCAGGCGGTCCCCGAACAGATCGGGACGGCGGCTGATATGAGTCCGCCACTCAGGCTTGGCGAAGATCGCCCGATGCTCCGGCGACGGCCAGTCCCCGCGCGCGCTGAACCGGCGGACATTCCCGGTGACCAGGTCGGAATCCGACTCAGCCAGGCTGCCCGCCATCAGTTCGAGCGCGGTCAGCGGCACCATGTCGTCGCCCTCCAGGAACAGCAACGATTCGCCGGTGGCGTGCCGCAGCCCGGTCTCGCGGGCCGCGCCGGGACCGCCGTGCTGCCGCCGGATCAACCGGAACCTCGGATCGGCCGCTTCGAACCGGGCCGCCACCGCCGCGCTCCCGTCCGGCGACCCGTCGTCCACCATCAGCACCTCGTGATCGCGGTACGTCTGCGCCCGCAGCGACTCCAGGCACGCCCCCACATGCGCGGCCACGTTGTACATCGGCACGATGACGCTCAGTCGAGGCACGGACCATCCTCCGGGTTCGTCGTTTTCCAGCCAACATGGACACCGAATCGGCAGGTCATGCCAGGGTTTGCGGTTTCCTAGCGGCCCGGTTGGGCTTTCCTTGCCGCGTCGGCTCCGCCCGAATGGCGAGAGCCTCAGAAAACTCCCAGGAGGGCACGTTAGGATGCCGCAATGCTGCTGCGTCACACCATTCCCGCCCTCACCGCCTGTGCGACCCTGGTGCTGCTACCGGCGGCCGGAGCGCAGGCCGCCCCCGTGGACACAAAGGTCACTGTCAGAGCGGCCCCGGGCAAAAAGGCCGTCCCGTTCTGCGAGACACACAAGTGCATCGCTTTGACTTTTGACGACGGTCCCTCGGACAACACCACGAAGCTGCTGGCCACGCTGAAGAAGTACAAGGCCAAGGCGACGTTCTTTGTGATGGGCTCGCGAGTGAAGAAACACCCGGTGCTGACCAAGAACATCGTCAAGGGTGGCCATGAGCTGGGGAACCACACGTGGAGCCACCCGTGGCTGACCGACCTGTCTCCCGCTGCGATCTACAAAGAGATCAACGAGACCCAGAAGCTGATCAAGAAGACCACTGGCAAGACGCCGACTGTGTTCCGCGCGCCCGGCGGGCTGACCGATGACGACGTGAACGCGGTCGTGGCCAAGCTGAAGCTGATCCAGATCCCGGGCACGGTCGCTACCAAGGACTATGTCAAGGAATATCGGGATGTGGCGTTCCTCACTACGGCCGCGCTGGAGGCGGCTGAGAAGAACGCGGTCGTCCTGATGCACGAGACCGTCAAGGAGACGGTCGACTCGATGCCGAAGGTGCTCTCCACGCTGGCGAAGGAGGGGTATTACTTCGTCACGGTGTCCAAGCTGCTGGAAGGGCAGACGTTGGTGCCGGGTGAGTTCTACCCGAAGAATGAGACCGGCGAGCTGGACGACGACGATGACTTCTCCGGGCCGGCCGGCGAGGTCTAGGCCGTTCTTCTGGCCAGGCGTTTTCCGAGGCGTTGGGCTGGGCCTTCGACCAGGCGGTAGGTGGCCCAGCTGAGCAGCAGCAGCGTGGTGAGGTAGCCGGTGCCGAGGGCGAGCCTGGTGGTCAGGGTGAGGTAGCGCAGGTCGCCGAAGAATTCGGGCAGCAGGCGCAGCAGCGGGTGGTGCAGCAGGTAGACGGAGTAGCTGACCAGGCCGAGCCAGACGAGCGTGCGGGGGATGGTGCGGTCGCGGAGGGCTCTGGCGGCGGCGAAGGTGGCGGCGGCCAGGGCCAGGGTGGTGATCCAGACCTGGGGTTGGACCCACCACCAGCCGGCTTGGATCGACCAGACCGGGGAGATGGCGACCAGGGCGGCGGAGGCGAGGACCGGCCAGAATGGGCCGGTGCCGTGTTCCCAGCGGTAGAGGGTTGTGCCGGTGAACATGACGGCGAGGATCGCGGCGCCGAACCAGGGGACGTAGCCGCTGAACAGCAGCAGAATGACGGCCATGAGGCCGAGCGTGTAGGCGGCAGTTGTCCGGAAATTTCCGGACAACAGGCAGGTTAGGCCGGTGAGGAAGAGGGCCCCGGAGATGATCGCGGGCCATGGGCCGCCGAGTATCGGTGAATCGAAGACGATCCCGGCCACGATGGCGATCGCGCCGAACACGACCGCGTAGACGCCGCTCGCGCGATGGATCCCGCGTACGAACAGGGCTGTGACCAGCAGATAAAACACCATCTCGTACGACAAAGTCCACATCGGATCGGCAAGTCCACCGATGTGAACAACATCCAACAACATGCTGATATGCGCGGCTACACCTGAAAGATCCCGAGGCACCTGAACCCGAACAGGCACCCAAATAGCAATAATCAACGCAACCGCAATAACAACCAAATACAACGGATAAAGACGAAATATCCGGCTTATCCAAAAGGCTCGAACGTCACCCCTGGACTCCAACGAAGCCGGGATAATATATCCACTAACCAGAAAAAATACGAGCACGCCATACATGCCCATGTTAAACCAATAAGGCCGCAACCCCGGCAGAATCCACGGCAGCATATGCTCGCCCACCACCGCGAGCGCGCCCACCCCCCGCAACGCATCCAGCCAAGCCATCCGCCCCCCACGGGACGACACACCCGGCCCAGCCGCAACTCGCGAACTCTGCGAAGAAAGCCCCTGCTGTGTGGAAATCACTCGCGCTAACCTACCCGCCCACCAGATCCCACACCGCCCGATTCACCCCAACTCACCGAGCCGGGCGGGACTACTCCCACTCGATGGTGCCCGGGGGCTTGCTGGTGATGTCGAGGGTGACACGATTCACTTCGCGGACCTCATTGGTGATCCGGGTGGAGATGCGCGACAAAACGTCATAAGGCACCCGGGACCAGTCGGCGGTCATCGCGTCCTCCGAGGTGACCGGCCGCAGCACGACCGGATGCCCGTACGTACGGCCATCGCCCTGCACCCCGACCGAGCGCACGTCGGCGAGCAACACCACCGGGCACTGCCAGATCTCCCGATCGAGCCCGGCCCGCGACAGCTCCTCCCGAGCGATCGCGTCGGCCTCACGCAGAATGTCGAGCCGCTCCTGGGTGACCTCACCGATGATGCGGATCCCCAGCCCAGGCCCGGGGAACGGCTGCCGCCAGACCATCGCCGCGGGCAGCCCCAACTCCTCCCCCGCCCGGCGAACCTCATCCTTGAACAGCGCCCGCAACGGCTCCACCAGCGAGAACTTCAGATCCTCCGGCAACCCGCCGACGTTGTGATGCGACTTGATGTTCGCGGTCCCGGTCCCGCCGCCCGACTCCACCACATCCGGATAAAGCGTGCCCTGCACCAGGAAGTCCGCCGGCCCGTCCGCCAGGATCGCCCGCTGCTCATCCTCGAACACCCGGATGAACTCCCGCCCGATGATCTTCCGCTTCTCCTCCGGCTCGCTCACCCCCGCCAGCGCCTTGAGGAACCGCTCAGCCGCGTCCACCACCCGCAGCTTCACCCCGGTCGCGGCCACGAAATCCTGCTCGACCTGCTCCGCCTCCCCCTTGCGCAGCAGCCCGTGATCGACGAACACGCAGGTCAGCCGCTCCCCGATGGCCCGCTGCACGATGGCCGCCGCGACCGCGGAATCCACCCCGCCGGACAGCGCGCAGATCGCCCGCCCGTCCCCCACCTGCGCCCGCACCGCCGTGACCGCGTCCTCGACGATGTTCACCATCGTCCACGACGGCCGGCACCCCGCCGCGTCCAGGAAGTGCTTCAGCACCGCCTGCCCGTGATCGGAGTGCATCACCTCGGGGTGGAACTGCACCCCGTAGATCCCGCGCGCCGCATTCTCGAACCCCGCCACCGGCGTGTCCGCCGTCGACGCCGTGACCAGGAACCCCTCCGGAGCCGCTACCACGGAATCCCCGTGCGACATCCACACCTGCTGCGCCGCCGGCAGCCCCGCGAACAGCATGCCCTCCCGCAGCACGGTCAGCGCCGTCCCCCCGAACTCCGCCGCCCCCGTCCGCGCGACCCGCCCGCCCAGCGCCTGCGCCATGACCTGGAACCCATAACAGATCCCAAACGTCGGCACCCCGGTCTCGAACAACCCCTCCGGCACAGCCGGAGCCCCCTCGGCATACACCGAAGAAGGCCCCCCCGACAGGATGATCGCCTTGGGCCGCTTGGCCATCATCTCGTCCACCGGCATCGTCGACGGCACGATCTCGGAGTACACATGGCACTCCCGCACCCGCCGCGCGATCAACTGCGCATACTGCGCCCCGAAGTCGACCACCAAAACCGTGTCGAACTCCGACTGCCGCACCTCACCGGACACAACAAGACCCCCAAGCCAAGAACCAGCGGTCCCACCAGTCTATCGACGCCGTCCTCCCACCCGTACGCCACGACGTGGAGCCGCCAACTAGTACAACCATCAGGACACGATGCTTCCGCCGTGTCTTCGGTGGATCCACAATTCTCTTATGCCGGAAATCGTTCCACTAAGGTCGGGCGATCCCCACAACCTGGGTGCGTACCGCCTTCAGGGGCGAATCGGGGAAGGTGGCCAGGGGGTCGTCTTTCTTGGGGTGGGGTCGTCGGGGGATCACGTCGCCGTCAAGTTGCTCCGGTCGGACCTGGCCGGGGATCCGATGATGCGGGAGCGGTTCCTGCGGGAGGTGGACGCCGCCAAGCGGGTTTCGCCGTTCTGTACGGCTCAGCTGATCGAAACGGGCGTGGCGGGCGATCAGCCGTACATCGTGAGTGAGTACATCGAAGGGGACACGCTCCAGCAGCGGGTGCTGACGTCGGGGCCGCTGGGCGGGCCCGCGCTGCATCGGCTGGCGATCGGCACGGCGACCGCGCTGGCCGCGATTCATCAAGCGGGCGTGGTGCACCGCGACTTCAAACCGGCCAACGTGATCATGGGCCCGGACGGCCCCCGGGTGATCGACTTCGGCATCGCCAAGGCGCTGGACGCGTCCGCGACCCAGACATCCCGGCCGGTAGGGACTCCCGCGTACATGGCGCCGGAGCAGATCATGGGCCATCAGGTCGGCCCGCCCGCCGACCTGTTCGCCTGGGCTTGCACCATTTTGTACGCAGCGACCGGCAACAGCCCGTTCGGCAGCGACACCCTCCCCGCGGTGATCAACCGCATCCTGAACGCAACGCCGACCACCGACGCGTTACACGGTCTGCTCCGCGACGTGGTCGAATCGTGTGTCGCCAAGGATCCACGCGCCCGGCCCACGGCGGAGCAGGTGCTGCTGCGGCTGCTCCAGCACGCCCAGCCGAACCCGGCGATCCTGCAGGAAGCGGCCGCCGCGGCCGGCGCCACTCCGCCGCCGCCCAACGCCTGGGCCCCACCGAATGCGCCGTACGGCGCGCCGCCGCCCGTTCCGACCAAGCAGTACGCCGCCGGCATTCCTCCGCAAACGGGCTCCTACGGCATGCCGCCCGTCAACCAGCCCCTCCGGCCTCCGGTCAACCAGCCGCCACCCCCGCCGTACCACCCGCAGCCGATCCACCACATGGGCACGCAGGTTCCGGTCCAGAAGGGCTCCAGGGTCGGTCTGGCCGCCGTCGCGGTCGGGGTGGCCGTGGTCGCGATCGCGGCGGTCGTCGTGGTCGCGATGCGCGACAACAACACCGGGACGACCGGGGCGAGCTCGTCGTCGTCGAGCAGCGTGTCGTCCGAGCCGACAACTCCCGAGCCGCAGCCGAGCCCCACCCCCACGGTGGTCCGTGCGAAAATGCCGGGATTGTCCGCCTACCTGTACGAGGCCTCGACCGACCCTCTCGCACTCACCTACTACGACATCAGCGACGAATCCGGTAAGAAATGGGTCAATTACCCACGCGAGTCGCGTGACGGAAAGTTCACCCGCAGCACCAAATATTGGCAGCAGTACCTCTCCCCGGACGGGACCTACGCGGTCGGGCGCCCCCGCAACTACATGTCCGACAACTACCACGGCGTGGAAATCATCACCCGTTCCACCGGCGCGGTGCAGACCCTCAAGACGGTCAAACTGCCGCTCACGTACGAGTACGGCGAATGGTCCAGGAACAGCACCCGCCTGCTGTTCACGATCCTCAACCCGAGCGGCGAGAACTGGACCGTCAAGGGCTTCATCGTCATCGACATCGCCACCGGCAAGACCACCGTCCGCCGGATCAACGACCCCACGATCAAGGACGGCCGCTTCTACTGGAGCCCCGACGAATCCGGATTTGTCATCGCTTATACGGATGGGACGACGAGCGGGTTGCGGCACTACAACTTCCAGGGGGAGGTCGTGAAGACGATCCCGGGAGTCGGCGTGCCGTACAACACCGCGAACGGCCTGTACTCGCCGTCCGGCGATAGGTTCGTCACCAAATGCCCCGACACGAACGCCGGGAACTGCATCTGGGACTCCGAGGCTGGCGCGGCACAGACCCAGTTCACCTCCGACTGCAACACGGTGCTCGGCTGGTGGGACGAGCAGCACCTGTACTGCTGGATGTCGCCCAGCGCGGAGTTGTCCAAGGTCGCCGTCGTAGATCTCGAAGGTAGCGTCGTACGCAATCTCATCGAAATGACCGATGTGAAACGCCTGTCTCCCTACTACGTACGCACCGGTAGCAGTTAGGTCCTACCTGAACCGTGCTCAAACCGGATCCGTGTAGGGGGCATGAGGATTTCGATTCGGGCATCCGGGGCGGTGGCCGTCGCGCTGCTAGCCACCGCGTGCGTGTCCGGCGGCAGCGGCGGTGGCTCCTCGGCTCCCCCCGCGGTCAACCTGACCGGCAAGATCCAGCTGGTCTCCTACAACGGATGCGACGACATGCTCGCCGGCCTGCGGGCGGCGACCGCGCGGAACGTCGGCGCGTGGGGCATCGGCAGTCCGCCCATGCGCCTGATGGAGCAGGCCACGGCCGAAAAAACAGCCGACACGGCCAGCGTTGGCTCGTATTCGACCACGAATGTGCACGAAGCCGGAGTGGACGAGCCCGACCTGGTCAAGACGGACGGCGCCCGGGTCGTCGTGGTCACCCAGGGCGTGCTCCGCGTGATCGACACGGCCACCCGGAAGGTGACCGGTGAGCTCCGGCTGGTGCCGAAGGAGCAGAACTGGATGCCGGCCGACCTGCTGCTGTCGGGGAACCGCGCGCTGGTGCTGATGACCCACGGCGGCGACGTCATGGCCATCGACTCGATCGCCCGGGTTCGTCCCGGCCCGCTCGGCCCGAAGTACGTCCTGGTCGACTTGACCGGCAAACCCACCGAACTCGCCTCGATGTCGCTGAGCGGCAGCCATGTGGACGCCCGGATGGTGGGCACGACCGTCCGCATCGTGGTCAAGTCCGCACCCGACATCGCCATCCCCGAGCCGAAGCCGAACGCATCGGCCGCCGACATACTGGCGGCGAACAAGGCGGCCGTCGAAAACGCGCCGATCGGGGCCTGGCTGCCCAAGTTCGAGGTGAAGGCCAACGGCGTCACGACGCCGCACACGGTGAAGTGCGAGAACGTCACCCACCCCGCCGAGTTCACCGGCACGTCCCTGCTGACCGTGCACACCCTGGACCTGAACGGCTCTTTCGCGGCGGTCGAGCCGATCAGCGTCGTCGCCGACGGCGACACCGTGTACGGAACGAAGGACAGCCTCTACGTCACCAGCAACCCTCAGTTCTGGTTCATGCCGATGCCCATCCCCGACGTCGTCAGCACACCCACGGCGCAGGCACCCACGCACGACCCGGAGATGCCCACCCTGATCCCGGACCCGGTCGGCTCCGTGGCACCCGAGGTCCAGCCGAGCCACCCAGACGCCGAAAAAATCACCCTAAGCCCGGTACCTCCTGCGGCGGCCACCCCCTCCGGCGTGCGATCCGCCCCGGCCGTCCCGGAGGTCGTCCCCTCCGCCATACAGTCCACCACCCCCATCCCGGAGGTCGTTCCCTCCGCTGTGCAGTCCACCGCCGTGCCGGAAGCGACCCCTCCGCCCGAACGAACCGAAGTTCACCGCTTCGACATCACCGCGCCGGGTTCACCCCGCTATGTGAGCTCCGGTTCGGTCCCCGGCCGGTTGCTCAACCAGTACTCACTATCCGAACATGCCGGACATCTGCGCATAGCGACCACCGACACCCCGCAGACGGCTAACGGCAAGAGTGAAAGCGCCGTCTACGTCCTCAAATCCGACACCCTCGCCCAGGTCGGCTCGGTCACCGGCCTCGGCAAAGACGAGCAGATCTACTCGGTCCGCTTCATCGGCGACCTCGGCTACGTCGTCACCTTCCGCCAGGTCGACCCGCTGTACGCCCTTGACCTCCGCGACCCGTCCGCCCCCAAGGTCACCGGCGAACTCAAAATCACCGGCTACTCCGCCTACCTGCACCCCGCCGGCCCCGGCCGCCTGATCGGCGTAGGCCAGGAAGCCACCACGGAAGGCCGCCAGACCGGCACCCAGGTCTCCCTCTTCGACGTCGCCGACCCCGCCGCCCCGAAGGCCCTAGCCCGCTTCGTCCAGGAACAAAGCGGCTCCGACGCCGAATGGGACCCGCACGCGTTCCTCTACTGGCCAGAAAGCGGCCTCGCGATGATGCCCCTCATGAGCTGGGGCGACAACTGGTCCGAAGGCAGCTCCGCCCTGGTCCTCCACATCACCGACACCCAGATCACCAAACTCGGCACAATCAAGCACCCCAAAGTCGCCCAACAAGCCGAATTCGCCCCCGCCAACCCCGGCATCCGCCGCTGCCTGATCATCGGCAACACCATCTGGACCGTCTCCGACCTCGGCCTCAAAATCAACGACTCCACCACCCTCACCGACCAAACCTGGCTCCCCTTCACCTGACCTCCACAACTCCCACGCAGACCCTGGCCCGGGCCCAAGCGAGAACCCGGGCCAGGGGACAGCGCATGAACCACTGCACCCCGGCGACTTGGCTGACCGCAGTGGGGTCTGTCACTCTGGCCGGTTGTTCACCCCGCCGCCCTTGGGCTGGGTGTAGAGGATTTCGCGGGCCTGCTCGGCGGCGCGGGTGAATTTTTCGGCGACGAAGGCGAGGTAGCGGGCGATGTTCTCCAGGCGGACCGCGGCCGGGGAGTGCGGGCCGAGCACGCCGACGCCCTGCCGGACGACCTCGACGACCTGGACGAGGGACCGGGCGCTGGCGATCGTCGACTGGTGCCAGAGGTCGTCGTCGACGACGTAGCGTTCGCGCCGGCGTTCGTCGCGCTCCCGGCGGACGAGGTCCTGGCTCTCCAGGAAGGCGATCGCCTTGGAGATGGACGCCGGGCTGACCTGGAGCCGCTGGACGAGCTCAGAGGCGGTGAGGCTGCCGGCGTCGGTGGTGTAGAGGCAGCCCAGCACCCGCGCCATCATCTTGGGCAGGCCCGAAGCCATCATGACGGTGGTGAACAACTCCTCGTACTCACGGACGGCCTCGGCGTCGCGTCCGTACGGCTGGAGGGCCGACTGCGACCCCCGCGACGAGCCGGGCCCGCGCCGGCGGGCGCGCCGTTCCGTGGCGCGGTGGGCCAGGTCGGCGCGGTAGCCGGTGGGGCCGCCGTTGCGCATCACTTCACGCGTGACCGTCGAGGTCGGACGGTCGAGGCGTCTGGCGATCTCCGCGTAGGCGAGCCCGTCTCCCAGCCCCAAGGCGATCTGCTGGCGTTCCTGCTGGGTGAGCCTGCCCCCTGGCAT
>NZ_JBDPLV010000081.1:0-46366 GCF_039871605.1 Acrocarpospora sp. B8E8
GTGGGGAAGAACCACCGTTAGTCGCGGGTGGGTTGGTGGGGGGACTCGTTAGGGGTGAGAGTGGTCGATTTCTTGGATTACTCGGCCGCCTAGTTCCCGTTGGAGGAGGGCCAGGCCGCTTAGTTCTTCGGGGCTGGTGTCGTTGAAGGGGTCTGGGTCGGATGCGGTTTTGCGTGGGGGGATGGAATCTGGCCAGGCCTGGCGTGGGCCGGATTGGGCGGCGGCTCGGGCTGCGGATTTGGCGGCGGTGATGCCGGTGGTGGGTCCTGCCGAGAGTGGTGGGGGGGTGGGGGCGTCGAAGTCGTCTGATGGAGCGTCGGGCCAGGATTCGTCGGTGGTTGTGGGCTGGGCCGACTTGGGTTCGGGAGGGGTTGGGTGTTTGGGGGTGGATGCGGCGCTTCGGGGCGTGGTTGGAGCTGATGTGTCGGTTGGAGCGGCTTGGGTGGCGGTGGGAGTGCCGTTTGTGCCAGCGGCGGAGGGTTGGGTGGGGGTGGTCTGGGGGCGCTGGCTTGGGGCGGTTTGATGTGCTGGAGGAGGAGGCGTTGCCGTACCTGATGGAGAGCCGCTGGGTGGGGGGGCCACAGGTGGGCGGGAGGTGCCGCCGGTTGGGCCTGAGCCGACAACGACATCGACGCGCCAGTTTCCGCCGAGGACATCGCCGAGGGCCGCCGCAACCACCTCGTCGCGTTTGCCCTTGAGGAAACCTTGGACATCGCCGGGCTTCTCGAAGCCCACGGTGACCAGGTTGCCTTCGGCGCCTAGGAGGCGGCCTTGGGCGTTGAGGATCATCCAAGCGACTCGCTGGCGGGTTTTGACGGCTTCCAGGACGTGCGGCCACGCTTGCATGACAGTGCCCATCCCGGCAGATTCCGCAGGCGCGGACGCGGGCTCGGCGGCGGGGGGTTGCGGGCTGGGCATACCCGGACGAGCCGCCGCAGGCCAGTCGTCGTCAGATTGGGTACGGCCACCCGTCGAGCTGGTTGACAAACCGCTGCGAGGTTCAGGAACGGCGCCAGCCGAGGGGGTGGAGGCCGTACCGGATTCATAGCCGGGGCGGGAGCCGGAGGTCGCACCTGGTTCATGGTCGGGGCGGGAGGTGGCAGCGGAGGCCGCACCAGGCCCGGCGGGGGCCGTGGCGTGACCGATGGAAGGCGTGCTGGGTCCGGCTTGGGCCGAGGTTGTGGCGGGAGCCGTACTGGATGAGGGGCGGGGGCCTTCGCGTTCGAGGCGTTCGAGGCGTTCGAGGCGGGCCAGAAGGGCGGCTTCGCCCTGGGCGGCGGCGGGGAGGAGGAGGCGGGCGCACATAAGTTCCAGCAGCAGCCGGGGCGAGGCCGCGCCACGCATTTCGGTCAGGCCGGCGTTGAATACCTCGGCGGCGCGGGTGAGTTCGGCGGGACCCATGGAGGCGGCCTGCCCCTGCAGGCGCTCCAGCTCGTCGGCGGGCCGATCGAGAAGACCGTTACCCGCGGCTTCCGGCACATTCGCCAGGATGACCAGATCGCGGAAACGTTCCAGCAGATCCATCGCGAACCGCCGCGGATCGTGACCGCCCTCGATGACGCGGTTCACGGCATGGAAGACGAGCGAGCCGTCCCGACGGGCGAACGCGTCGACGATCTCGTCCAGGAGGTCACCGTCGGTGTAACCGAGCAGCGAGACCGCGCGCTGGTAGGTGATGCCGGCGTCGTCAGTGCCCGCGAGCAGCTGATCCAGAATGGAGAGCGAGTCACGAGCGGAACCGGCCCCGGCGCGGACGACCAGCGGAAGCGCTGCCGCCTCGTACGGCACCGACTCCGACTCCAGGATCTCCTCCATGATCTGCCGGATCGTCGCGGGCGGCATCAGCCGGAACGGGTAATGGTGGGTCCGGGACTTGATCGTCCCGATGACCTTCTCCGGCTCCGTGGTCGCGAAGACGAACTTGAGATGCGGCGGCGGCTCCTCGACGAGCTTGAGCAGCGCGTTGAACCCCTCCCGGGTCACCATGTGCGCCTCGTCGATGATGTAAATCTTGAACCGCGCGGATACCGGCGCGAAGAACGCGCGTTCCCGCAGATCGCGGGCATCGTCCACCCCACCGTGCGACGCCGCGTCAATCTCGATCACATCGAGATGGCCGGGCCCCGTCGGCCCCAGCGCTACACACGACTCGCACACCCCGCACGGATCGGGCGTCGGCCCTTCCGCACAGTTCAGACTCCGCGCGAGGATCCGGGCGCTGGAGGTCTTCCCGCAGCCACGCGGCCCGCTGAACAGATACGCATGATTGATCCGCCCACTCCGCAACGCCTGGCGCAGCGGCTCGGTGACGTGTTCCTGCCCCTTGACCTCTGCGAACGTCCCTGGCCGGTACTTGCGGTAGAGCGCGAGACTCATACGGTCTCCTCGGGGAGAGCGTCGCCGATGGTCGGCCCTGGGATCGCGAGGATCCCAAAACCAGAAGACCCCCCGCACACCCGCCAGAGCCCGCTTATCCTTGCTGCCTTCCGGCCCTGGGGAGGTTCACAGGATGACGCCGCGCGAGGGGTCCTGACATAGTCTAGCCCTGCCCGGCAGTGCGTGAGGCCACCTCGGAATGGGCGCGGCATCCCTTGGGTCATGTAAGCTTCTCGACGGAGGATTCGCCTAGTTGGCCTAGGGCGCACGCTTGGAAAGCGTGTTGGGGGCAACCCCTCACGAGTTCGAATCTCGTATCCTCCGCGCTTGGTTGAGCAGCAGAAACACGCAGGGGCCGGTCGATCCAACCGGCCCTTTCGTGCGTCTTTGGGTCCTCAGTTTGGGTCTCCAGTTGCTTCTTCAAGCACCCTCCGAGACCTGTCTCCGCGAGTAGATCCCTCATGTCAACGGCGGGCCATTTTTGCGGGCGCCGTCGACACCTCACTGGGTGTGTTGGGGCTCGGTAAGCCGCCCCTCCCATAGCTGTGGGGAGCGACATTGCCTGTGTCGATCCGCCTCCCCTTCCGCTCCCGCAGCGCGCGGCACTATCGCGAACCGGGCTGGCAACTCGCTGACACCCTCGGTCGCGCAGACCGACAGGTAGGTCCCTGGCACCTCATCAGGCGGCCACCGGGCCGCGTGCATCGCAAGCGGAAGCGCTAACCTAACCGCTAACCACATGCGTCAAGACGACACCCACACCACGCATGCTGATCCGTTTCTGCGTAGTCAACGTGTCGGCCACCTGGTGATGTCGCGGGCGTTCCCCAGCCGCGAAGAGTTCACCATCCCTTTGACGATCTTTCTCTTCACTTGACACGAGTCAAAGGTGATCATCAGGGGTGTCTACTGCCCTCGCTTTCCCTCATGGAGGCTTCGTGCACACCCCGCATCGCCCCCGACCCTGGTGGCCGGCACGGCTCACCCTCGTGCTCGCCGCCATCGTCTCCCTGACCGGTGTGGCCGGCATCACCCCCGCCGAGGCGTCGGTCTACAACTCCTGCACCATCTCCCGATGCTCCGACGCGCGTTCGGCCAACGCGACCTGGAGATCCAAGGGCTACCCCACCACCAGCGGCTGGTACTCCTGGCCGGACGGCCGGTACAACTACACTGGCGGGCGTCACTACAACCGCGAGGGCCAGCTGCCCAGCGGCGCCACCTACTACGAGTACGACGTCTACTCCCGGGCGCGGGGGGCGGCGCGTGACGCCTACCGGATCGTCGTCAACCGCAGCACCGGCGTGACCTGGTTCTCGCCGAACCACTACACCGACTTCTACCGGCTCTAGGAACTCCCATGACCGCCGCACGTCCGCTGCCGCAATGGCTGACAGTCTCCACCGGCCCGGCGCCGGCGGTCATCGACGGACGCGCATGCCGGACCCGCGCCGCCTTCTTCGAGGAGGCGGCACGGGTTCTGCGTTTCCCCGACTACTTCGGCCGCAATTGGGACGCGTTCGCCGACTCCCTCGGCGATGCGACCCGTGCCGGGACACTCACCCTTGTCGTGGAACACGCCGAGGACCTCCTCAGCGCCGAACCTCCCGAACAGTTCGCCACGCTGCTGAGCATCCTGGCCGAGGCCGCCCACACCGGGCTGACCATAACGCTGCACACCGACCCGGACCACGAAGCCCTGCTCCGCCAGCGGGCAACCGAAGCTCTCACCTGATCAGGGGAGCGGCGCCGAAGCGCCCATCCTCGCCCTGGATCTTCCCGCTCATCATGCTGGGCGTGATCCTCCCCGCCGTGTGGTCGCGACACCCCGGATGGCGCAAGAACGCCAGTCAGGTCTTGGAGCAGCTCCTGACACCGACCCGCCCCCTCGCATAATCACCCCTCACTGCACATCCGGGAAGATCAGCCCACAAGGTGATCTTCTCGGATGTGCCCCGCGTGAACCCCCCAAGCATGGGGATGATTACGAAGAGTAATCGCCCGGGTGTTCAGGAGGACTGCGCGGATGGACTTCAAAGACGACGCCGAGCTGGACCCGTCCCAGGTCGAGGACGCCAGGGCGTCGGGTCCGCAACCGGGCGGCGGCGGCTCGATGCCCGGCTGCGCGCTGCCGATCGGCGGCAAAGGCGGATGCCTGCTCGTCATCATCGGCCTCGGCGCCATCCTCCTGCTCGGCCAGCCTCTGCTGAACGGCTTCTCCGGGGAGTACGGCAACCGGTACGAACCCTCGCCCCGCCAGCCCCAACCCAGCGGAAACCTAGCCGACCGCTGCAAATTCGGCGCAGACGCCGACCAATCCGAAGATTGCCGAATAGTCGGAATCGTCAACAGCATCCAGACCTATTGGAAACAAGCTTTCGCCGGTCGCGGTCGCACGTACACCCCCGCGCGTACCCACCTCTTCGGCGGCACCCGCACAACGGTATCCACAGCCTGTGGAAAAGCCGACTCCTCCGTCGGCCCCTTCTACTGCCCAGCCGACCGAAAGGTGTATCTAGACCTAAGCTTCTTCAACGAGCTCGAAACCCGCTTTGGCGCACAAGGCGGACCTTTCGCCCAGGCTTACGTCATCGCCCACGAGTACGGTCACCACGTACAGAACCTGCTCGGCACCATGCGGCGCGTCGGCAACGACCGGCAGGGCGCCAACAGCGGCGCGGTCCGGCTGGAACTGCAAGCCGACTGCTACGCCGGGGTGTGGGCGCACAACGCGCTGCGCACCGGCTTCTACACCGAACCCTTCAGCAAGCAAGACATCGACCAAGCGCTCAGCGCCGCCTCCGCGGTCGGCGACGACAGCATCCAGCGGCGTACCCAGGGCTACGTCACCCCCGAGGGCTTCACCCACGGCACCTCGGCGCAGCGCGAGAAGTGGTTCAGCATCGGCTACGACTCCGGCGACCCCGCCCGCTGCGACACCTTCTCCGGCACTCCCTGACCAGCAGGCAAAGCAGCCCCTTTTCTCCTAAACTACGTAGCGTGATCTTTAAGTTGGTCGGCGATGGACGCCCCTACCCCGAACACGGCCTTGGCCATCGCGAATGGGCCCAAATACCACCCAGACAAGTCAGACTCGACACACTAGTCACCACGAAAGCGGTCCTAGACCTCCACTCCCTCCTGGCCAAAGACTCCACCTTCTACGGCGACCTGTTCCCCCACGTCGTCCAATGGCAGGGCGAGCTCTACCTGGAAGACGGCCTCCACCGCGCCCTACGCGCCGCCCTCCACCAACGCTCCGTCCTCCACGCCCGAGTCCTGGAACTAGAAAACTAACCCCCCGTCGGCCAGCCGGAACAAACAAACGTTGTTCCTCTGGCCGATCCCAACTCAGCCCCTGGGCCCCACACGCCCCTTAAGCCAACGCCTCAGGCCGGATCACCTCGTCGCGAAGGATTCGAGCAAGATCCTTGGTATCCGCGTTGTGGCTGGTCTGGCGACGTATCTCCAACCGGATGCTCTCCAGCATGGAGTCGGACAGAATCACCTGAGCCAAGGACTTCGGCGAAGTCGCGGCCCGCGCCTTCCAGAGGCTGTCGATGAGCCGGCGTTTGAATGCGTCCTTGCTCAGGTAGAACAGTCCATCTGTTTTTACGGCAAGAGAGTCCTCGCCTAGCAGGTCGACTTCAAGAGCCAGGTCGACGAGGACTGGCAAACCTCCGGTGAGGTGGTAGACCTGCCAGACCTGACCATTGGTGAGGATCAGCCACTCGACTCCCTCATTCACGGCATACATCTGCACCTGCCGAAGGTGCTTGATACCGAGCCGTTGCGTGCAGCGCTTCACTTCGATGAAGGCGACCAGTTGCTTGTCGATGCGAATCCCGTAGTCCGCAAAATCACCCTTGACCTGGTATTCCATGGTCAGCTCTTCGTACTTGTCGTAGCCGAGACCGTCGCACAGAAGATCAGTGATGAGGAGCCGGGTTTCGGCCTCGTTCGCATCGCGAGCGACGAGGTCGGCGAGAGGCTTGGAGTAGCGACGAATGGCCGCTCGAACCCGGTCGCGGGCATCGGTCTCCCATTTTGGCACCGTACGCGAGGAGGGGCTGACCTTCTTCGCAAGGGCCGCCTTGGTGACGGTCGCCTTCACGGGAACGGGCGCATCTTCGGCCACATTCGATGCTGCGGTCTGCTCACTCACTATGTCCGCCCTGATGCGCTAGTGGCTAGTGTGACAAGGCACGGTAGATGGAACGGTCCGTTAACCGCAGGCGAATACGTCGAGTGTCCACATGTGGACAGCCGGCAAGCGGGTGATTCGGCGACCGAACGCTTTCTTGCCAAGAAGATTTCTCCGAGCTGCGCTGTACTTACCCGTTGGTGGCTTCATCGAGTGGCACCCGTATCGATACGGGTGCGGTTAGCCACCACGATCGCTTTGCCAGAGTCACGACGCCTGAGGCGATGATTGGGCGCCGATCTTCGTGAGCGCGGATGGCGAGTCGGTAGTCATCCCCGGCAAGTCTCATTTTTATCCGGCGTCGGGTCCGGCCGAGATATCCGTCGACCACCACGATGCCCTCGTCCTGACCTTCGGCCCGTTCCAGACGGATTACCTGGCCAAGGACGTCATCCTGCTCCACGACCGGGCGGCCACGAAGCGACTCCTGAACTCGTTCCAGGCGGGCTGGACTGGGACGAGGAAGGATTACGCGGCTCAGCGTGCCCTCCGGCGGGGGTTGGCTTGGCGACCAGCGGAATGACATATCCAGGGCGCGGACACCTGGCTGCTGACTCATCTTCTCCAGCGAGTCGATCAATTCTGCGCTGGCACCGCGTTGAACCGCGTCGTCAAGTTCGGCCTCCGAACCGTCCGCGAGCAAGTCGCGCGCGGCGGCCAGCCCCGTCGCCAGCGTCGTCATCACCCGACGTGTGTACGTGCCGATGACCGCCTGATCGTCGGCGTCAGGTTCAGGAAGTTCCTCTGACCTGGTATCGACATGACGGGCAAGAATGGTGAGGACGAAGCTGCCCCGCAGGGTGTGCCCCATCCGGACCTCCTCGGCGAGGAATTCCTTCACCGCGTCAGGACGTCGCCCCGGATTCGAGGCACGTGGCCTGATGGCGCTGCAGGCGGCCGCCGTGAGCATCTGGCTCACACCGTTCAGCAGTTCCTGCGCCTCACTTAGCGGTATCGATCCGTCAAGGGTCTGCTGATCCGTGCGAAGCAACAGAATGTCACTGCGAGCGCTCGCGATCTCCAGGGCAAGATCTTCCTGATTGCCGATGCCATAGACGTCCGCGATCGTGGCCAAGGCGTCCGCCAGGCGCGCGGAGAAGTCATGGTACGAGCGATCGTACGGAAGCATCAGGCTGGCGTCCGCCAGCACGTTCTCCCAGATCGAGAACAGACCATCCCGCACGTCGGTCTGAGCCCATCCGCTCACCTCAAGGAAAGCCTCGATCGCCGCGGGCGACAGATCTTCGGTGAGGATCAGTGGCCGGGCAGCGTGGTCACTCGTGGTGTTCATGGCTGTCCTCCATCACCCACACGCTGAAGTATCCCCAGGAGCTGCTCGACATTGAAGACATTTACCCTGGGAAGGACCACGGTCTTCGACGCGGTTTCGATGGGTTCATGCCCTTCGAGGCACACCCAATATGCAGTCTTGCGGAGCAGCATGCCCTCTTCCTGCGTCTCCAGCCATCGATCAAGCCGGTGGGGCACCAGGAGAACGACAAGAATCTTCCGGTTGTAGGTCCTCAGATCACGCAGGGCGTCATAGTGACTGCGATCTAGAGACCAGTGCACGCCATCGTCCCTCAGGACATCCTGCTCGGTGCACTTCATCTGCACATCCACCGTGGACGAGCTGAAACGACGATGATTGGCGACCTGACGCATCGTGTAGTCGACGCGCTCGTCGTCTACCCTGAGGTCCGAGATCTTGCACCGGCTGGCCGCTGTGATCGCATGTGTGAAGGCGAGGCTGAACTGCTCCTTGCACTTACTGGCGTGCAACGAGCCGTAGGGAGCACCAGCGGAGGTCCACAGCTCACCCCACTGATCTTGCTGCGAAAGCACTCGTGTCCCTCCAACGTCCGGAGAGCTGCCAGGTCTAACACATCGGACCGACAGAACAAGGGCGGCCACGAAACGCAAGAGAGCCGCTGACCTGCGCACGCAGATCAACGGCTCATTTCGGGTGGCGGTGGTGGTGGGATTTGAACCCACGGTAGGTTGCCCTACACGCGCTTTCGAGGCGCGCTCCATCGGCCACTAGGAGACACCACCGCGCAGCAGCTTACCGGACAAAGGTGGGTGGGTGCGCCTGCATTCAGGGGCGGCGGGCTGCGAAGAAGGTGCGCAGCAGGGCGGTGGATTCGTCGGCGAGGACGCCCATGAGGACTTCGGGGCGGTGGTTGAGGCGGCGGTCGCGCAGGACGTCCCAGAGGGAACCGGCGGCGCCGGACTTCTCGTCGGGGGCGGCGTAGACGACGCGGGCGAGCCTGGCCTGCACGGCGGCGCCGGCGCACATCGTGCACGGTTCGAGGGTGACGACTAGCGTGCAGCCGGTGAGGCGCCAGTCGGCGCGCGCGGCGGCGCGGATGGCGAGGATCTCGGCGTGCGCGGTCGGGTCGTGCGTGGACTCCCGGGCGTTGCCGGCTTCGGCGAGGATCTCGCCGGCGGGGGAGAGCACGACCGCGCCGACGGGGACTTCACCGCGCTCCCCCGCCTGTACGGCTTGCGCCAACGCCACCCGCATGGCGTCCTCGTACGTCACCGCAACCGGTCGAGCTCGTCCCCGAAGGACAGCCGCTCCGCGACGACGGAGAGCGTGTCGGCGGGAAGCATGCCCTCCTCCATGCTGAGCTCCAGCAACTCCTCCGCGCTCAACCCGAAATCGGCGAGCAACTCGAAGTCCCCGGCGGGCCGTACCCCCAGATCGGGGGTCTCCTTGTCCACCGCCACCCCGGCCAGCTCGGCGAACAGCTCGCCCAGCGAGTCGGCCAGACCGGCCTGCGCGTCGGAGAGGAATACACGTGGATCGGCCTCCCCGTCGTACCGGACGATGGCGAACCATTCATCCTCTACCTCGACGCAGAGCACGGCCAGCTCGTCGCCGGTCAGCCCGAGGGCTTCCTGGACGGCGTCGCCGACGTCGTCGGCGATCTCCGCTTCGGTGAGGTCGACTTCGGCCCCGGTCCAACCGGAGCCGTTGCGAAGGAAAGCGGCGGCGAAGAGATTCGGTCTCGGTGGCATGTCCAGCTCCCGACGTCAGCCGGTGGCGGCGTCGACGGCACGTTCGAAGGGGTCGCGGAATCCGAGGCGCGCGGCGATGCTGAAGAGCACCTCGTCGGGGTAGAGGTCGTCGTCGCCGGAGAGGGCGCCGAGTTCCATCTCGTCTAGGCCGAGGTCGGCGAAGACCGACAGGTCGCCGCAGGGCAGGACGCTGTCGAGCTCCTCCTCCTCGGGCACGGGCACATCGAGGTAGTCGAGCACCTGGCGGGCCAGCGGCCATTCCCAGGCGGCGGTGATGTCGGAGAGGAAGACACTGACGCGTTCGCCGAAGACCCGTAACGCCACGAAGAAGTCATCCCCCACCGCGACCAAGCCAATCGTGCCGCCGTCGCTGGGCTGCTGGCGGAGAGCTTGGATGAGGCCGCGGAGGTCGGAGGTCAGCGCCACCGGCAGCATCTCGGCTTCCCAGTGATCGTCCTCGCGGTAGACCACAATGGCGAAGTCAAGCGCGTCTTCGTCTGTCATCGGTGCTCCACCGGCGCGGTCTTCACGTTGGCCATGGTCCCAGAAGTGCACCGATGCCGTCCGGTGCTCACGCCAAATTGTGATCAAAACAGCCGGGCTGCTTCCGGCGGAGCTAGCGGTTGGCGGTAAATTTTGCTGTCATGGAGACCCTTGTCGTTGATCATCCGCTTGTCGCCCACAAGCTGACCACGCTGCGCGACGTACGGACCGACTCGCCGACATTCCGCCGGCTGGCCGACGAACTGGTCACCCTCCTCGCGTACGAGGCGACACGCGACGTCCGGGTCTCCGCGGTGACGGTGGAGACGCCGCTGACCCCGGCCCAGGGCGTACGGCTGTCGCGGCCGGCCCCCATCGTGGTCCCGATCCTGCGGGCCGGCCTGGGGATGCTGGACGGGATGATGCGCCTGCTGCCGACGGCCGAGGTCGGTTTCCTCGGCATGATCCGCAACGAGGAGACGCTCGAAGCGTCCACGTACGCGACGCGGTTGCCCGAGGATCTCTCCGGCCGGCAGTGCTACGTGCTGGATCCGATGCTGGCCACCGGCGGGACCCTCGCCGCCGCCATCCAGTACCTGTTCGACCGCGGCGCGGAGGACGTGACCGCGCTCTGCCTGCTGGCGGCCCCGGAAGGCCTAGCGCACCTGGACGGGATGTTCCAGGGTTCCAGCCGCCCGATCCGGGTGGTCACGGCCGGCCTGGACGAATGCCTCAACGACCAGGGCTACATCCTGCCCGGCCTCGGCGACGCGGGCGACCGCCTGTACGGGGTCGTCTGAATTCGGGCTTGATCGCCCGCTGTGCACTCCGATCTCGGGCTTTCCCTCGTCATAGTTACAGCGCGTGCCGACACGGGTACGTAGAGTAATGACGACGTCTCTTTTGCGTCACTCGACGGGCGCGTGCCAGGGAGAGCCATGAGTCAGCTTCCGGACAATAGTGATCGTTACGAGCAGGTCGAGGCCGCGCTCCTAGATGAGTTCGCGGGGGTGCACCCCGCCACGACCGTCACGCGCTGTATTCAGGCCGCCCACCATGGCGCTGTGGAAGTGACGGGTCACGCCTATCCCGGGCTGGTGGAGCGGATCGCACGGAAACACCTGCAGGTCCTCGCGGCCGCGCAACGCGGATAAGCAGGGGTCATATCGACGCCGGATGTTCGACTTTTTCCGCTTTACCGAACATGGTGCCTGGGTAATCTATACCTCATGGGAGTGGTGACGGCAGTGCAGGTCAAGAAGATCCTTAAGTGGGGAGCTGTGGCCCTGGTGGCGTTCTACCTGTTGTCGAGGCCGCATGACGCAGCCGACACCGTGACGGGCGCCGTGACCGGCGTCATGAACGCGGCGGACTCGGTGGCCCAATTCTTCGCGCGTCTCACATGAGGCTCGTGACCCACGGGGATTCGGCCCCGTCGTCGGTCAACCGCTACCTCCTCCCCCACGAGCACCAGGTGATCATGGTCCGGCGTCACCCGGCCGTGCTGCTCCGCCCGGTGGCCGAGATCTTCGGTGGCCTCATCCTGGCCGGCCTGCTGAGCAAGTGGCTGGGGGAGAACAACGGGGGCAACGCCCTGGTCGTGATCTGGTGGGCCTGGCTGCTGCTGTTGATCCGGTTTGTCTGGAAGGTGGCGGAGTGGTCGGTGGACTACTTCGTGGTCACCTCGGCGCGCATGCTCCTCACCACCGGGCTGATCACGCGCAAGGTCGCGATGATGCCGCTCGGCAAGGTGACCGACATGAGCTTCCAGCGCGACCTGCTCGGACGCATGCTTGGCTACGGTGAGTTCGTCATGGAATCGGCCGGTCAGGATCAGGCCTTACGGTCGGTCCCATACATCCCTTACCCGGAGACGCTGTACCTCGAAGTTTGCCAAATGATTTTCCCCAGCAAGGACGACTCGGACGACTGACGTCCACAATTGTCGCTTTCTCTGGTCGAATCCCGAGGTGTGGACAAAGGTTCGCCCTCGGGATTCTTGACGGGAGGGTTACCCGATTGAGGGGCTTCGTGCCATCATGGCGGGACCATTGACCATTCCCATGCCCTGAGAGACCAGATGCCGAGTCAGGGAACCATAGGTGACCGCGTCCGAGGCCTGCGGTTGAGCAGGCGCATGTCCCAAGCCCAACTTGCCGGGCCGGATCTGTCCGACAGTTACGTCTCGCTGATCGAGTCGGGTAAGCGAACGCCGACGCCGGTCGTCGCGCGCCTGCTGGCCGAGAGACTCGGTTGCACGACGGAATTCCTGCTGCACGGGATCGAACCGCGGCAGCGGATCGACACCGAACTGAGCCTGCGCCACGCGGAGCTCGAGCTCTTCCACGGCGACCCGGCGATGGCGGCTGACCGCTTCAGCGACATCGTCAAGGCCGCGGGCGAGGAGAACGCGATGCTCGCGGCCCACGCCCGCTTCGGCCGGGCCCGGGCGCTGGAGTCGCAGGGCCGGATCGGCCGCGCGGTCGAGGCGTTCGAGCGGTTGCGCCGGGAGGCCGCCGCGCATCCCGAGCGGCTCGCCGGGCTGCCGCTGACGGTGGCGCTGTGCCGCTGCTACCAGCGCGCGGGCGACCTGCAGCGGGCCCGCGACCTGGGCGCGCAGGCGCTCTCCCAGGTGGATCAGCTGGGCGTGGACCAGGGCGAGCTCGCGGTCGACCTGGCCGCCGCGCTGGTCGAGACCGAGACCGGGCTGACCTTCGTGGACCGGGTGATCGCCTCCAACGGGGTGACTCCGGTCGCCGACCGCAGCAACGAGATCCTGGCGCTCTGGCAGGCCAGCGTGACCGCCGCCGAAGGTGAGGACTCCGCGCTGGCCGTGCAGCTGGCCGAGGACGCCATCGCCGCTGGGCGGCCCGCCCGGATGGCCATCAGGATGGCCAGGATCGCGATGCGCTGGGCCAGGATCACCGTGGTCAACCGCGCGGACGAGGACCTGGACCGCGCCAACGAGCTGGCCACCGCCGCCGGTTCGGTCTTCGCGACCTTCCCCGCGGAAATGCTCGAGCACGCCCGCAGCCTGATCGTGCTTTCTCACGTACGGCTTCGCGCCGGAAACCCCGACGAGGCCGGGGAACTGGCCAACCGGGCGCTCGACGGCCTGGTGGGCGTGCGGGGGACCACTCCCGCGGCGGCCTATCTGGTGCTGGCGGAAGTGGCCCTGTCCCGATCTCAGGACGCCGGCGGCGAGCTGCGCCGGGCGCAGGAGCTGCTCAGCGTGGCCGGGCGGCAGCCCGACCGCGAGACCGCCAGGACCTGGCGCGAGCTCGGCGACCTCTGGGGCCAGGCCGGTGCGCGGGAGAACCAGGCCAGGGCGTATCGTAGGGCGCTCGAAGCCGTGGGCATCCACGCGAACGTGCCGGGCACCGCGGTGCCCGCGGTGCTCACCCGATAGCTCCTCCCAGGGCACCCGGATTTGTGCTGGATACCCTGGAATAATTAGGGTCGACCAGTCATTGACTCATGGGATGACTTATGGGTTTAAGACCGGTTTCCCCGGAGGAGGCGGACTGTGAGTCTGCGTACGGCGCAGCGGGCGTCTCTCGTGGACCAGGTGATCGACCAGCTCAAGGAGCAGATCACTTCTGGTTCATGGCAGCTGCATGGCAAGATCCCCACCGAGACCGTGCTCGCCGAGCAGCTGGGCGTGGGGCGCAACACCGTTCGCGAGGCCGTCCGCGCGCTCACCCACGCGGGCTTGCTCGACTGCCGCCAGGGCGACGGCACCTACGTCCGCGCCACCAGCGAACTGTCCGGCGCGATGGCTCGCCGCCTGCGCACCGCCGAACAGCTCGAAATCCTCGAGGTACGGCGTGCGCTCGAAGTGGAGGCCGCACGCCTGGCCGCCACCCGCAGGACCGACGCCGACATCGTGGCCATGGAGACCGCCCTGGCTCGCCGCGAGCAGGCCTGGTCCGGGGGCGACCCCACCATCTTCGTGGAAGCCGACCTGGCCTTCCACGTCGCCGTCGTGCAGGCCACCCACAACCGCGTCCTCATCGACCTCTACGCCGACTTCTCCGCCGCCCTGCGCGCCAGCATCGCGGCCGCGGGCGGCACCCTGGAACAGAACTACATCCCCCACGACGGCATCGTCCGCGCCATCGCCGCCGGCGACGCCGCAGCCGCCGAACATGCCGGCCACGCCTGCATGGAACACATCCTCATCGCCCTCACCGACGCCCAAGACGTCAGCTAACCCGTGACCGGTCACGGTAAGCGCAGGGACATGACCAGGTAGCGGAAGGACGGGTCGTCGCCTTCCTCGGTGATGAGGGCTGGGCGGGTGGGCGAGTCCATGTTGAGGCGGACCTTTTCGGTTTCGACGCCGGCGAGGCCGTCGAGCAGGAACTGGGGTTGGAAGGCGATGACGATGTCGTCGCCGTCCAGCTCGGCCTCGACCACCTCGGCTCCCCGGCCGATGTCGCCGCCGCCTGCCTGAATGAGGACCTCGCCACCGGAGAACGTCAACCGGACCGAGGCCGTGTTCCGCTCGGCGACCAGGGTGACGCGCTTGATCGCCTCGATGAAGGCCGCGACCGGGATGGTGGCGCAGATCGGCCAGTCACTGGCCAGGCGGGCCCGATAGTCGATGAACTGGTCGTCCAGCAGCCGCACGGTGGTCGCCTTGCCCTGGCTCTCGAAGCCCGCGACATTGTTGCCCAACCCCACGGACACCTCACCGCCGCGCAGTGACTTCGCCACGTCGACGAGCACCTTGGCGGGCACGACGACGGCATGGGCCGCGTCATCGAACTCCGGCGACCAGAGAAAGTCCCGAGCCGCGATCCGGTAACGATCCGTGGCGGCCATCGAGACGTTGATCCCTTCGATGTCCATCCGCACTCCGGTCAACATGGGCAGGGTGTCATCCCGGCTGGCCGCCACGGCCACCTGCGCCACCGCCGTCGCGAACACGCCCCCGCCCACCGCGCCGATCTTCGGCGGCAACACCGGCAATGTCGGAAAATCCTCCACCGGCAACGTCAGCAGCCCGAACTCGGCGCTCCCACAGGTCAGCACCGCCTCCGACCCCGACGTCACGATCTCCACCGGCTTCCCCGGCAGACTCCGCGTGATCTCCGCCAGCACCCGCCCAGGAATCAGCACCCGCCCCGGCTCGGCAACCTCCGCCTCCACCTCGGCCCGCGCCGACACGTCATAATCAAACGCCGAAACCCGCAGCCCCTCGCCCGCTTCAAGCAACAACCCCGACAACACTGGCAAAGCTGGCCGCCCCGGAATCACCCGAGCCGCCCACGCCACCGCCTCACCCAGCACATCCCGGTTGACCTGAACCTTCACCGCAACCTCCCTCGAGCCACAAGTTCCGCTGCCAAGCTACCCACCACCACCGACAGAACAGTGTCTATGGCCGATCCTCCGGATCGGCGGGCTCGGCCGCCTTCAGCCTGCGTCTTCCCTCGTCACTCCGGCCGCTTCGCGACCTGCGTTCCTCAGTCCAGACACAGGCGCGGCCGAGCCAATTCCCACATACGACCAACGGCAGTGGGCTGCCGGATGCGAATTCGAAGCCAATGTCTGGGTTCTCCCTACCAGCCCATGCTCTCATTGGGACATCTGCGTTTGGGCGACACAAGGGCCTTCGGTGAGGTTGTTGGCGTAGGTTATCTGGCTTGTTCTCGCCGATCCCAACTCCGCGCCGGCCGCGATCCGGTCGCCCGGGTGACGGGGATGGCATCGAACCGGCGACCACGGTCGTCACGAGAGGCGCGATCATGGGTGGACAGGGTTTGACCCACGAGGTGGAATTCGGGCCGTACACCGTCTTGGACCTGCACGAGCTTCCTGAGGACGGCAAGGGGTTCGAGCTTGAGGACGGGTGGCTGATCGAGGTGGCGGGTGGTTCCCCGCACCACTGGGCGGTGCGGAACCTATCCCGAATCATCGAAGCTACCGCGACGCGGTTCGGGGCGGCCGTGATCGTCTGTGACGGCGGCGAGTGGGAGATCAGTACCCCGGCAGGAATCCGCAAACCCGACATCTTCGTCATCCCCCGTGAAGTCGCCCGGGCTGTGATCATCGATGAATCGCCGAAGGTGATCCCCGGCAGAGAGGTGCTGCTGGCCGTCGAGGTCGTCTCGCCCGGAAGCAGCAGCGAGCGCAACGACCGAGTGCGCAAGGTCGGCGAGTATGCTGCCGTCGGCATCTCGCAGTACTGGATAGTGGACCATCATCCGAACCCCCGCGTGCAGGTGCTGACGCTCGGCGAGCACGGCTATACGGCCACACCTGCAGTGATCGCGGGGACGATACTGACGAGCGAGATCGAAGCGGACAAATCCTTCGAGGTTTCTTTCGACCCCGCCGTGCTTCTCGAATTCTGAGCTCGATGGTCGCGAGCAGACGTTCGAAGGCGGCCTGGCGCTCTTCTCGAATTCTGAGCGGCTACTTGTCGTTCAGGTAGGCGAGGACGGCCAGGACGCGGCGGTTGTCGTCGTCGCTGGGGGCGAGGTTGAGTTTCAGGAAGATGTTGGCGGTGTGTTTGCCTACCGCGCTCTCGCTGAGGAACAGGCGCTGGCCGATGGCGGCGTTGGATCTGCCTTCGGCCATGAGTTCGAGGACTTCGCGTTCGCGGGGGGTGAGGCGGGCGACCGGTTCGTTTCTGGAGTTGCTGGCCAGGAGTTTGGCGATGACCTCGGGGTCCATGGCGGTGCCGCCCGCGGCTACCCGGCGGATGGCGTCGATGAACTGTTCGGCGTTGAAGACGCGATCCTTGAGCAGGTAGCCGATTCCGCCGGTGCCGTCGGCCAGGAGTTCCCGGGCGTAGAGCTGTTCGACGTGCTGGGACAGGACGAGGACGGGCAGGCCGGGGATCTTGCGCCGGGCGGCCAGAGCGGCCTGCAGGCCCTCGTCGGTGAACGTGGGCGGGAGGCGTACGTCCACGACGGCGACGTCGGGGCGGTGGGTGAGCAGGGCGGCGAGGAGGTCGGGGCCGGATTCGACGGCCGCGACCACCTCGAAGTCGTGGGCTCTCAGGAGGAGGACCAGGCCCTCGCGGAGGAGGTGCAGGTCTTCGGCGAGGACGACCTTCATGATCCGCAGCTTAGAGCCTTCTCTTCGTTGGCCGAGGCCCCCAGGAGGATTCCGCCGGCCAGCATGCCGGCGCCCAGGGCGATCATCGCGAAGACGGTCGGCCACTGGAGCGGCGCGGGCATGTGGAGCGCCAGGAACCAGGACTTGGTGGGGGCGCCGAAGACCAGCATGAATCCGCTCACGATGCCCTGCGGGATGAGCGGGATCCAGCACAGGCTCCAGCAGATAGCCATGGCCGCTGCCCGGCGGCCGCTCACCGGAGACTCGGGCTCCATGGCGGACAGCGCGAACGGGAGTTCCAGCGTGGCGACCGTGGAACCGCCGGGCGGGCTGTTCAGCGCGAGCACCCCGTCGAAGGTCGCCAGCCGGCGCTCGATCCCGGCCAGACCGCCGCCGGGGATGACGGTGGCGCCGCCGGGCCCGTCGTCGGCGACGGTGACGCGCAGCACCCGGTCACGACGGCTGACGTCGATGGTGACCTTGGCGGCGTGCCGGGAGGCGTTGGCGAGCAGTTCGGCCACCGCGAAGTACACGGCGGACTCGACGGGTGATTCGGGCCGTTCGTCCAGGTCGATGGAGACCTCGACCTTCAGCGGGCTGTCCAGCGCGAGCGCCCGGATCGCGTCGCCCAGACCGCGCTCGGCCAGCACCGGAGGGTGGATGCCGCGGACCAACTGCCGCAGTTCGGCCAGCGCGGTCGCGGAGGACTCCCGGGCTTTGGACAGCAGCGCCCTCGCCGCTTCCGGGTCGGTCGTCAGGAGCTGCTCGGCCGCGCCGATCGTCATGCCCACGGCGACCATCCGCGCCTGCGCGCCGTCATGCAGGTCGCGTTCGATTCTGCGCAGTTCGGCGGCCTGGGAGTCGGCGGCTTCCACGCGTACCTGGTTGAGGTGGCGTACCTGGCCGACGAGGTGGGTGGCGTGGTTCGGGCCCAGCATGGCCATCGCGTAGAGGCTGTAGACGCGCAGCGCCCAGGGGGCGATGACGACCGCGGCCACGGCGAACAGCAGACCCCAGAGGTTGCCCTGCCAGGTCTGGTAGATGCCGTACCCGATGAGCAGGGTGGGGCCTGCGGCAAGGACGGTACGGCTCCAGGGGTCGATGAGGAGCCAGACGAGCTCCTTCCACGTGGCCGGGTCGCGTACGAGCCAGCCCAGGCGTGCGTTGAAGGCGGGGATGGTGGGTTTGCGGTAGAGGGTGCGTCCGTCTCGGTACCAGCCGTCGCGTTGCCGTACGGGGGGAGGGGGCGCAGGGTTGTAGGGTTCCTCGATTCTGAGGCCGCCCCAGCGGTGGATGAGACGCCGGTCCAGAGCGGTGACCCAGCGGATCAGGCGGACCGACGGCCACAGCAGGAACACCATCCCCAGAACGAAGGACAGGACGACGCCGAGCAGCGCGATCATCGCCGTCGGCACCTGGACGAGCACCAAAACGAACAACGCCAGCCCGTGGCCGAGTGCCCTGATGTGCTTCATGACCCCAAGTCTGGACGAATCGCCTTCGTCAAGGCAGTGGGCGAAGGCGTACAAGAGGGGTGGGGGTAGGTACACCCGCACTGGGTCGCCAGACGCATTCTGCCGCGGACGCCGAATTTCTACCTTTCGACGTATGGAAATCATCACGGTCGAGAACCTGCACAAGCGGTACGGCGACAAGGTAGCGATCAGCGATGTCTCCTTCGCCGTCGAAGAAGGGGAGATCTTCGGAATTGTCGGGCGCAACGGCGCCGGCAAGACCACCACGGTCGAATGTGTGGCCGGGTTGCGTACCCCGACGAGTGGCACGATCAACGTCGTCGCCGATCTCAAGCAGCAGGTGGGCGTGCAGCTCCAGGACTGCTCGCTGCCGGACAAACTACGCGTCGGCGAGGCCCTCAGCCTGTACGCCTCCTTCTACGCCAACCCCGCCTCCCCCGCGGACCTGCTGGCCGAAGTCGGCCTCGACCCGCGCGTGCCGTTCGCCAAGCTCTCCGGCGGCCAGCGGCAGCGGCTGTCGATCGCGCTGGCCCTGGTCGGCAACCCGCGGATCGCCATCCTGGACGAGCTCACCACCGGCCTGGACCCGATGGCCCGGCGCGAGACCTGGGACCTGATCGAGCGGATCAAGGAGCGCGGCGTCACCGTGCTGCTGGTCACGCACTTCATGGAAGAGGTCGAGCGGCTCTGCGACCGGGTCGCGGTGATCTCCGAGGGCAGGGCCCTCGCGGTCGACACCCCGGCCGGTCTGATCGCCCGCGCCGAGGGCTCGGACCGGGTGATCTTCCGGACCACCGGGTCGGTGGAGCTACTGAAGTCGCTGCCCGAGGTGGCCTCGGTCGTCATCGAGGGCGACCTGGTCACGGTCACCGGCAACGCGAACGTGCTGCACGCCGTCGTCGCCGCGCTCCCCGCCGGGCGGATCGCCGACCTGCGCACCGAGCGCACCACGCTGGACGACGCCTTCCTCATCCTGACCGGCCACTCGGCCGTCTGACTCTTTCCGAAGGAGCCCCCCCATGCCCACCACCGCACTCTTCCCCCGCCGGCTCGCGATCACCGAGATCAAGCTCTACCTGCGCGAACCGCTCGCCACCTTCTTCGCCATCGGGCTGCCGCTGGCGCTGCTGCTGATCTTGGGTGCGGCCATCCCCGACTTCCGCGAGCCCGCCGCCGACATGGGCGGCGCCCGGCCGGTCGACACCCACCTGCCGGGCATGATGATCCTGCTCTCCATCCTGACGGTGGCGTTCAGCGTGATGCCCTCCGCGCTGGTGATCTACCGGGAGCGTGGCGTGCTGCGGCGGATGTCCACCACGCCGGTGCGGCCGATCTCGGTGCTGACCGTGCAGCTGGTGATCAACGCGGTGACGTCGATCCTGGCCACCGCGCTCATGCTGATCTTCGGGCATCTGATCCTGGAGGTTCCGTACCCGAGCATGTTCCTGGCCTTCGCCGGGGTGTTCGTCCTGGGTTCGGTGACGATGTTCGGGATCGGTCTGGCGCTGGCGGCGGTGGCGCCGAACTCGCGGGTCGTGCAGAGTGTCGGCGCGGGCATCATGTTCCCGCTGCTCTTTCTGGGCGGTATGTGGCTGCCCCGGCCGTTGATGCCGGAATGGCTGCTCGTGGTCAGCGACTACAGCCCGACGGGCGCGTTCGGGCAGGCGCTCACCGACGTGCTGGGAAACCACGCGCCGAGCCTGCTGCACCTCGGGGTGATGGTCTTCTGGGCCGCCGCCGGCATCGTCGCCGCCACCCGGTGGTTCCGCTGGGAGTAACCCCATCTGATCTGGTACGGCCTCCGCCTCCTGGCGGGGGTCGTTTACGTTCGAGGTAATCGCGGGCATTCCGTTGGGGGGCGTAGTTTCGGGGTTGTGACGGTGACTGAGCGGCCGGTGGGCGAGTTGCTCCGGCGGTGGCGGGAGCATCGGCGGCTCAGCCAGGTGGAGCTGTCGATTCAGGCGGAGATCTCGACCCGGCATATCAGCTTCCTGGAGACCGGGCGGGCCAAGCCCAGCCGGGGCATGGTGTTGCGGCTCGCGGATCATCTTGATCTGCCGCTGCGGGAGCGGAATCGGTTGTTGCTGGCGGCCGGGTTCGCGCCGGTGTACGGGGAGTCGGGGCTGGGGTCGCCGCGGATGGCGGCGGTGCATGACGCGATCCGGAGGATTCTCGACGGTCACGACCCCTATCCGGCGGTGGTCGTGGACCGGAGGTGGAACCTGGTGGACGGGAACCGGGGCATCACCCACCTGACCTCCGGAATAGATCCGGATTTGTTGGGAAATGTGTTGCGGGCGTCGTTGCATCCTGAGGGCCTCGCGCCGCGGATCGTCAATCTGGGCGAGTGGCGGGCGCACCTGCTCGGCCGGCTGCGGCGGCAGATCGCCGTCACAGCGGATCCTGAACTTTCCGATTTGTACGGCGAGCTGCGCGCGTACCCGTGCGACCAGCCGGAGCCGGAGGTCGAACTGCCCGGGCCTGGCGACATCCTCATCCCGTTGCGGATCCGGTACGGCAATCGCGAATTGTCGTTTCTAAGCACGATTGCGACTTTTGGGACGCCGCTGGATGTAACCGTTGCCGAGTTGGCTATCGAATCGTTCTTTCCCGCTGATGATCAGACGCGTCGTGAGATGTCACAATTCGCGGATTAGATCATTGTTCCACAGCTGGAGGCAGGCGTGCCGGAAACGGTACTGACGAACACGTTCCACGTCGACACCACCCCCGAGGCGGTGTTCGAACATCTGACCACCCCCGAGAACTATGTGGGCCTGTCCCCCATCGTGATCGCCGTCCACGACGTCGACCGCTCGTCACCCGGAGTGATCCGCTACACGGCCGTCGAACGCTTCCGCTTCCTCGGCTTCATCACCCACGACAACCCGATCAAGGTCGAACTGTTCACGGAGGGATTGTCGCTGTACGGGGAGGTACGCAGCCCGGGGAACATCCGGATGGGATACCGGTTCGACCTCCACGCGGACGGGGAACGCACCCGGATCGAGGACCGGCTCGACCTGCGGGCTCCCTGGTTCCTCCTCCGGTACGCGGCGGGCGAGGCGCGCAAGGTACAACTGGCCCGAGGCCGCATCCTGGCCGAACGCCTGGCCCCAGCGGAATCCGCAAGCTGAGACTCCCCTGCGTATGGTCACCGGGAGCTGTCAGCCGCTCCCCATGAGACGCTGGCAGTCCGGTCTTTGAGGAGTGCTCATGATTGTTCTGGCTCACGTCAGCGATGTCCACATCGACGGAAGCGACCGCAACACCGAGCGGACCGCGCACGTCATGTCGTACGTGGAGGGACTGGACGTCTCAGCGGTCATCGTCACCGGCGACATCGCGGACAACGGCGCCGAGGACGAATACACGATCGCCCGCGCGGCACTCAAAACCCGCCACCCGTCGATCATCTGCCCTGGCAACCACGACAGCCGGGAGCCCTTCCGCAAGGTCATGCTCGACTCGGATGCCGCTGATGGCGGTGCTGGGGACCCACCAAGCTCCGGAGTTCTTGGCGGTGCCAGTAGCGTTGTCGAGCCCATCAACCAGGTCTTGAGGATTCCTGGAGCCACGATCATTCTGTGTGACTCCAGCATTCCCGGTCGCGCCGAAGGACGTCTGGACGACACGACGCTCGCCTGGCTGGACGACACGCTCGCCGCCGAAACCGGTCCTGTCTTCGTCGGCATGCATCACCCGGCGACGGCGCTCGGGATTCCCTACGTGGACGGCATCGGCCTACGTGAGCCAGAACGCTACGCCGCCATCCTCGAACGCCACCCACACGTTGTCGCCACCCTCGTCGGCCACGCCCACACCGGCGCCGCCACAACCTTCGCCAACCGTCCCCATCTGGTCGCGCCCGGCGTCGTCAGCACCGGCCTCCCACCCTTCGAATGCACAACCCAACCCCCAGTGAGCTTGGACCTCCCACCTGCTCTCGCCCTGCACATCTACGACAACGGCCAGCTGACGACCCACTACCGAGCACTTCCGTTGCCCTAGGGCTCTTCTCCTGAAGGGGTTGACACGAGCTGCGGCGGGACGCATATTCAACCTACAAGTTAATTAACCGATCGGTTGAGAAAGGCGGAGACAGTGGACCGGCTGAGCGAGGTGTTCAGCGCCCTCGCCGACCCGACCCGGCGGGCCATCCTGGCCCGGCTGGCGGAGGGCGAGGCGACGGTCAACCAGCTCGCCGAACCGTTCCCGATCAGCCTCCAGGCCATCTCCAAACACCTGAAGGTGCTGGAACGGGCAGGGCTGATCACCCGCGGCAAGGAAGCACAGTGGCGGCCGTGCCGCCTCGACGCGGGGCCGCTGCGCGAAATTGCCGACTGGATCGCCGACTACCAGCGGTTCTGGGAGCAGCGCTACGACCGGCTCGGCGAGTACCTGCAACAGCTTCAGAAGGATAGAAGGCAACAGGAGGAGTGAGATGAGCGACAACCTGACGGTGACCCTGCCGTCCGACCTGGAGATCAAAATGGTGCGCGTGTTCGACGCGCCGCGCGCGCTCGTCTTCGAAGCGCACGCGAACTGCGAGCACCTCAAGCACTGGTGGGGCCGGGGCAACCCGCTCGACTGCGTGATGGACTTCCGCCCGGGCGGAACGTACCGCTTCGTCGAACACACGCCGGACGGCGAGCAGTACGCCTTCCGCGGTGAGTACCGGGAGATCCAGGCGCCGGAGCGGATCGTGCAGACCTTCGAGTTCGAAGGCATGCCCGGCCACGTGTGCGTGGAGACGCTGGGGCTGACCGAGGAAGACGGCAAGACGACCGTCACCAGCCTCACCCGGTTCGACACGAAGGAAGACCGCGACGGCATGGTGTCCTCCGGCATGGCGGACGGCGCCCGGGAGTCCTACCAGGCCCTGGCCGCCTACCTGGCGAAACTCTCCTGAATCTCTACGGTCACGGAGGAACCAATGCGAGAGCTGACAGTGGACCTGTTCTGCACGGTGGACGGCTGGCTCTCGGGCCGCAACTCACCCGGCTACTTCGGGTACGCCGGTCCCGACCTGCAGGGGTGGATCGACGAGCAGGTCGCCCTCCCGCACGTGATGCTGATGGGAAGCAACACCTACACGGCGCTGGTACAGATCGCCGCCTCCGGCGGTGATCCCACGATGCCGGCCGAGTCTCCCGCGTTCAAGCGTATGGACGAGCTGCCCAAAGTGGTGTTCTCAAAGTCGTTGAAGCCACCCCTGACGTGGAGCAACACGTCGCTGGTGGCCGAGGACGTCGCGGTGGCCGTACCCGCGATGAAGGACGAGCCCGGCGATCCGATGCGAGTGATCGGCAGCCCGACCCTGGTCCGCAGCCTGTTCCGGCTCGGCCTGGTGGACCGCCTGCGCCTCATGGTTTTCCCGCAGGTGCTCGGCGAGAGCGGACAGGAGCGCTTCCTGCAGGGCCTGCCCGATGTCAACCTGCGGCTCATGTCCACCGAGGTGCTCGACCAGCGGCTGGTCCTGCTGGACTACAAGCTAGAGGAGACTCCAACCTCACCGACGGTGTGATCTCATCCGGGCTCTGGTCGCCTTCGAGGCAGAGGCCGACGCCCGTCCCCGCGCGATCAACCCGATCGCGCGGGGACAGTGATCTGGGTTATCGGTGGATGACACCCGGGTTGGGTTCGAGGCTGATGGAGTCGAGGTTGACGTTGCCGTTGTCGCTGGGGCCGTACACGAAGGTCAGCGGGGTGGTCGTGGTGAGGCGGAGCTCGACCTGGTGCTCGGACCAGGTGTCCCAGTTCTGCAGGGTGGGCAGCCGGAGCTGGAGGGACTGCGTTCCGCTGGAGAGGGTCATGGTCTGGGTGGCGCCCATGGCGTTGGCGTAGCGGAGGCGGATGGTGTAGAGGCCGTCGGCGGTGACGGGGGCGTTGAAGCGTACGCCGCTGTCCTTGGTCTTCAGGCAGGCCACGAAACCGGTGCCGGTGTAGCCGGTGTGGTCGGTGCGCCGGCACGCGCCGCTGACGAGCTGTGCGGACTCCGCTTCGATCGTGCGGGGGCCGGTGGCGAGAAGCCCGCTGACGGACAGCAGGTCGGCCGCGACGTCCTGGGCAATCGGCTCGGCGTTGACCAGGGCGGTGAATCGGTTGAGGGCTTCCCGCATCCCCGCCGGGTCGTTGGCGACCGCTGCGGTGATCGCGGCTTTGACCTCGAGGGCGAGCCTGCCGGACAGGTCCGGGCTGAGGGCGCCTGTCTCTGTTGCCAGCCGCACCTTCAGGGCGAGGGAGAAGAGCGCTTCCGGTGCGCCGAGCCGGGTGGTGAGCAGGTCGTCGATGGCGGTGCGGGCCGGCGAGGTCACCTCGGTGAGGGGGAGACCGTAGAGGGCGAGGCGTACTTCCTGGAGGGCCAGGAGACGGCCGGTCGAGTCACCCTGGCGGAGCAGGGCCTCGGCCCTGGTGATCGTGGGCTGGAGAAGCGCCATCGCGGACGAGGTCACCTCGCCGGACTTCCGCAACTCCCGGACGAGGCCGAGCAGCGAACGCGTCTGTGCGGTGAGGACCGGTTCACCGCGCTCGCCGGTGGGGGCGCCGACCGCGACCCGGAAGTCCTGGTCGGGCACCTCGGCGGCGGGCAGGGTCCATTCGACGGTCCTGGCGCCGCCGCCCGCGACGCGGACGCGCTGGGCATCGCCGGCGGCGCGGCCGTCGAGGAACACCTGGGTCTGGAACTCTGCCACGGTGCTGCCGGTGTTGGTGAGCTGGGCCTTCACGGTGAGCTGCTGGGTGGCCGGGTCCAGCACGGCTTCGGGGATGCCGTAACCGGCGCGGGGCGTGGCGTACCAGGGGAGGTCGGCGAGGTCTTCGGCGGTCGCGGGCCTGATCTTGACCGCCTGGCCGCCGGCGGCGACCAGCGACATGGACAGCCGGGTGGATGATCTGACCAGGGTCTTGCGGATCTCGACGGGCAGCGGATCGCCCTTCCAGGTGGCCTCCTGGGCGTCGGCGTAGGTCTCCGCGACGAAGGTGCCGTTGGGGAGGAACGACAGCGGCACCTGGAGGGTCCGGTCGTTCTCGTCGGTGATCGCGCCGAGGTACCAGGTGTCGCCGCTGCGCCGGGCGGTCGTGGTGTAGTCGCCGATGACGCTGTCCAGGACGCGGGTCTCGTCCCAGGTGGCGGGCATGTTCTTGAGGAAGGCGAAGCCGGGGTGGGCGGTGTAGTTCTCGGGGGTGTCGGCGAGCATCTGCAGCGGGCTGAAGAACGTCGGGTACAGCGCGAGTTGCGCGGCCGAGGTGGTCTGGACGCGGGTGCCGAGCCGGGCCGGGTCCCAGGTGACGTTCAGGACGCCAGGCGTGTAGTCGGCGGGGCCGCCCATGAACCGGGTGAAGGGGAGGATCGTGGCCTGTGCGGGCGGGTTGCCGTTGACGCCCATGTAGTTCTGCTGCTCCATGCCCGCGACGCCTTCGCCCGTCATCATGTTCGGGTAGGTGCGGGACAGGCCGGTGGGCTTGATCGCCTCATGGGCGTTGATCGTGATGCGGTGCCGGGCCGCCGCGTCGATCACCCGCTGGTAGTGGCGGACGGCCTCCTGGTCGTAGTGGCTGCGGTTGACGCCGCCGAGCAGGAACTTCGTGGCGTAGCCGGTCTTGATCGCGTGGATGCCGAGTTCCTCGTACCGGGAGAAGATCTTCTCCAGGTTCTGGTCGTAGTAGTCGATGTCGCCCCGGGTCTCGTTGTGCGCGATGTACCCGATGCCGTTGTCGGCGGCGTACCGGAGGACTTCGGGGAGGTCGAAGTCGGCCTGCGGGGTCAGGAAGTCCTGGCCCGCCCAGGACCCGCCGGAGTTGGTGTTCCAGCCCTCGGCCAGGACGAACTTCGCGCCCGCCGCTTTGGCCAGGTCGATGTACTGCTTGAGCCGTGCGGTGGTCGCGCCGTGCTTGGGCCCGGCGTTCCAGGTGGTCTGCCGACGCTGGAGCTCCCACCAGACGCCCACGTACGTCGCGGGCTTGATCCAGGACGTGTCATCGCAGCTCGCGCACGGGTCGTTGAGGTTCTCGATCAGATGGGATTCGCCCAGGTCGCCGGGGCGTTCGCCCACGGTCAGGGTGCGCCAGGGCGTGGCGAACGCGCCGTTCAGCTTGGCCTTGGTGCCGTCGGGAAGGGCGATCAGGTCGCTGGAGAACCGGCCGGGCCGTCCTGGCACCGCCTTCAGCGTCATGCTGGGGTAGTCGGTCAGGTCGGCCTCGTGCACCACCACGTAGGAGTCAGCGGCGAGGGAGGCGGTGATGGGGGTCTGGGCGGTGGAGACGCCGGACAGGGGCAGGTCGCGGTAGTGCTGCTCGTCGGCGGACCAGGTCTTGCCCGCGGCGATCGACCAGCTCCGCGCGCCGGGGTCGAGGGCGAACTCGGTCTGCTCGGCAGTGACGGTGTAGGCGTCCAGGCCGGGCTGGTCGGGGAAGCGGTAGCGGAAGCCGACCCCGTCGTCGAAGACCCGGAACACCAGGTCGAGCTTGAACCCCGTGCCGGCCTGGACCGCGTGGACGGTGAGCTCCCGCGCGTGGTTCCTGACCTTGCTGGACGTCCCCCAGACCGGCTGCCACGTCTCGTCGATCGTGCGCCGTTCGACGGACTCGATGGCCATGCCCTGCGTGAGGCTAGGCCGTCCCGCGAGATCCATGCCGAGCCCGGACGCGCCGACGAGTGTCTTGTCATGCTTCGTCACGCTGTAGGTGAGACGCCCGCCGACGGTGGTGACCGCGACCCGCAGATCACCGTCCGGCGACTCGACGACCTGAGCGCTCTCCTCGGTGAGGGCGGGTGTGGGTTCCTCGGCCAGCGCCGGCACCGCCGCGATCCCTCCGGAGACCAGGATGGCCGCCGTCATCGAGAGCAGTCCCGCCCGTCGTCTTCTCCGCTCGGCCTTCTTACGTTCCATGCATGCCTCTTCTAACGGGGGTGCTGATGCGATGGTGAAGATTCCGCTGTCCCGTGACGGTAGATGGCAGGAAAGACTCTGGTCAACACTCTTAATATTTATTAATTAGTGCATTAAGCATCCAAATTAGCTACGCTTGGCCGGTGTCCACCACGCCGAACCAGCGGATCGAACGCAGCAGGCGCGCGATCCTCGACGCGCTGAACCAGTCCTTCCCCGCGACCCGGCAGGAGCTGAGCCGCCGGACCGGCCTCGCGCCGAGCACGGTGGCGGGGATCGTCCGGGGCCTGCTGGCCAAAGGGCTGGTGCAGGAGCACGAGTCCGCCGACCACACGGGACGCGGCAGGCCGACCTCACGGCTGTCGCCGCGCCGCCCGCCGGGGCATCTCGTCGGGATCGACTTCGGGCACACGCACATCTCGGCGGCGCTCGCCTCGACCGCGCAGGAGATCGTCGTCGAGGGCACGGTGCCCCTCGACGTGGACGCCTCGGCGAGCAACGCCTTCGACCAGGCGGCCATCCTGGTCGCCGACCTGCTGGCCCGGGCGGGCGTCCCGGCCGGTTCGGTACGGCGGACCGCGGCGGGGATCCCGGGGCCGATCAACCAGGCGACCGGCAAGATCCAGTCGGCCACGATCCTCGCCGGCTGGGCCGGGGTCCGGCCTCGGCAGGAGCTGATCGCCCGGCTGGGCGGGGAGGTGGTGATCGCGAACGACGCGGAGCTCGCCGCGCTGGCCGAGCACACGCACGGGACCGGGCAGAACGTGTCCGACCTGATCTACGTCAAGGCGTCCCACGGCATCGGAGCCGGGTTGATCCTCGCAGGCAGGCGGTATACCGGGGCGTACGGGGCATCAGGGGAGATCGGGCACACGCTGGTCCAGGAGGGCGGGGCACAGTGCCGTTGCGGGCAGCGCGGCTGCCTCGAATCGGTGGTGTCGATCGACGAGGTGTGGAGGCAGCTCATCGCGGCGGGCCTGCCGCCCTCCGAACGGCCCGACGACCTGTTCCTGGACGCCCTGGTCGACAACCCGGTCGTGGCCCGGATCGTCGCCGACGCGGGACGCCGGCTCGGACGGGTCCTGTCCGACCTGTGCAACGCCCTGGACCCCGCGATGCTCATCATCGGCGGCGAACTCGCGACCGCAGGAGACCCCCTCCTGGACGGAGTCCGCGAATCCCTGCGCCGCTTCGCCCAACCCGCGATCAGCGACCGCGTCCAAATCCGCTCCTCCACCCTGGGCCCCCGCGCCGGCCTGGTAGGAGCCCTGACCCTCGCCGCGACGGCACCCACCCCATGAAAGCCGGGCCGCGCTGGAGAAGTCAGCCCAGCGCGGCCGCCTTGCCCAGCAGCACTGAGCGTTCGCGCTGGTTGGCGCACAGCCGGGCCGCCAGCTCCAGCTCGGCGCGCGCTTCCGGTCGCCGTCCGAGCCGGGCCAGCAGCTCACCGCGTACGGTCGGAAGCAGATGCGAACCGGGGAGCCGGTCCGAGGCGATCAGCTCGTCCACGATGGCCAGGGCTTGCGCCGGACCCGAGGCCATGGCCACGGCGACGGCCCGGTTGAGCTCGACCACCGGCGAGGGCGCGACCCGGCCGAGCGCCTCGTAGAGCACCACGATCAGGTCCCAGTCGGTCGCCTCCACCGACGGCGCCGACGCGTGGGCGGCGGCGATCGCAGCCTGCAGGCCGTAGGGGCCGAGCCCGCGAACCGATGCCTTGGCCAGCGCGGCCAGCCCACGGCGGACCGCCGAGAAGTCCCACCGCCGCCGGTCCTGGTCCGCCAGCAGGATCGGCGAACCATCCGGGCCGGTCCGGGCCGGGAAGCGCGCGGCCGTCAGCTCGCACAGCGCGAGCAAACCGTGCACCTCCGGCTCGTCCGGCTGCAGCGCGGCCAGCGTGCGGGCCAGCCGGATCGCCTCGTACGCGACGTCGGGGCGTAGCAGCCGGTCGCCCGACGTGGCCGTCGACCCCTCGGTGAAGATCACGTAGACGACGCTGAGCACGCCGCCCAGCCGTTCCCGGCGCTCACCGGCCGGCGGCAGCTCGAACGGCACCCCGGCCGCCGCGATCGTCTTCTTCGCCCGGGTGATGCGGGCCTGCACGGTCGGCACGGGTACCAGGAACGCGCGGGCGATCTGTTCGGTGGACAGGCCGCCGACCACGCGCAGGGTCAGCGCCACCCGAGCCTCGGGGGAGAGCACCGGGTGGCAGCTGACGAACATCAGCGCCAGGATGTCGTCGTCGATCCGGTCGGGGTCGATGTCCTCGTCGACCACCGGGTCAGCCGCCAGCAGGGCGTGCCGGTCCTGCAGGGCGGTCCGGCGGCGGAGCGCGTCGATGGCCCGCCGCCGGGCCGTGGCCATCAGCCAGCCGCCCGGATTGGCCGGAGAGGTGAGCGGCCACGACGTCAGCGCCTCGGCCACCGCCTCCTGGGCGGCGTCCTCGGCCAGCCCGAAGTCGCCGGTGAACCGGGTCAGCGCGGCGACGATCCGCGCCGACTCGATCCGCCAGACAGCCTCGACGTCGGCCGTACCCATCAGATCCGGCCGGTGCTTTCGCTCCCGGCCCGTTCCTCGACGGACCCCTGGTTGTCCTGCGGCATCTCGTCGTCTCCGGCCACCCGCCGGACCTCGATCTTGGATCCGGTGACCGACGGGACCCGCTTGGCCCACTCGACCGCCTCCTGCTTCGAGGCGACATCGAGCAGGAAGTAGCCCCCGAACAGTTCCTTGGTCTCGCCGTACGGCCCGTCCGTGACCACCGGGGTCTCGCCGCTGAAGTCGACCACGACGCCCTGGCCCGCATCGTCCAGTCCCTCGGCCGCGACGAACACGCCAGCCTTGACCAGCTCCTCGATGTAGTGGTACGTCGTGGCCGCCAACTCTTCGAACCCGGCCCTGATGGCCGCGTTCGACTCATCGGTGCCCCGCATGATCAGCATGTACTTCGGCATCGTGTTCTCCTCCTCGGCGGGGCCGCCTCTCGGCCCTCGCACCCCACTCGTCGAACGAACGGCCCGCGGATCGACACAGTCCCGAAGAAATCTCTCGCCACGACGCAGCCGATCCCTCCGGCCCGCGTTGCGCCCGTCAGACCAGCCCCTGAGCGATGGCTCACGCGGACACCATGCTGATCAGAAAGCTTAACGTCGCTGCTACGTCCTGATCGAAGTCCGCGTAGCTCTGCCGAGCGTGTGACCAGGGACGATAGGTTCCGTCTCCGATACGTGGCGGTGGATTTGTCTCACCGATATGGCGCTTTCCTCAGTTTCTCGCCCATGTTGATTCCTTGCGATGCGACCGTGACCGTATGCTCTCCGACGCCGAGCGCGCTCTTCGACCGGCCTGGCGCTTCCCGTTGCTTTTCTTCGGCGCCGTTGCCGTGGCGATCGCACCGCTCTACTACGGACATCCAGCTGACCTCCCGCCCTTTAATTTCCTGTGGTTGATGGGGCTGACGGTCGGCGCCGTTCTGACTCAATGGTGGTACACGCGACGCGGCCGACCGGCCAAACTCCTCCCGATCGTGCTGTGGGTGATCCTGGGATTCGCCCCGATGCTGCAGAGGCTGGACTGGCTGTTCTACCTGTGGCCGTTCTTCGTCAGGAACGACTTCGGCCTGTTGGCGATCGGGATCGGCCTCATCGCGCTGGCGGTCCACGAGCGCAGCCGGTTCCTATGGATGCTCACCCTGGCCTACACCACACTGGCCACACTGGGTGTGGTCTACGACATCGAGAACGTCTACTACGACGTTTTGGGCCTGCTCGGCGTCCGGAACCAGGACATTCCCTACGACCTGATGCACGTGACACCGGTGCTGCTTCCCGGACTGCTCCTCCTCGCTGGAGGACTGCTCACCCCACGCACCGCGAGCCGGATGGAACGCTGATACCCACGTTTCACCCAATTGGCGGATCCGCCATCGGTCCGTCAAGATCGGTGAGATTCCGCCAAGATTCTAGTGACCCTATAAGCGTGCCCTGCACAAGCGAGGGTCAGTGTTGGGCCATGTCGACGAAGCGGCTGTAGTGGCCCTGGAATGCGACGGTGACGGTGGCTGTGGGGCCGTTTCGGTGTTTGGCGACGATGAGGTCGGCTTCGCCGGCGCGGGGGGACTCGCGCTCGTAGGCGTCCTCGCGGTGGAGGAGGATGACCATGTCCGCGTCCTGCTCGATGCTGTTGTGGACAGAAATGCCGTTGGCGACGAAGTTGTGGGTGCCGAGCACCGTCGCGTCGTACACCATCTGCTCGCCGAGCACCTCGACGGAGGCGATCTCATCCCAGAAGACATCGTTGGTCGCCGTGATCTCCAAATCCTCACGATCGAGAATCGCGACCATCTGACCAAGCGTGCTCGCCTCCGGCCGAGGGCCTGGTCCATGCGGCTGGATCAAGACATCGCGCAACCGGTCCCACATCCCCTGAGGAAGACGACCGGGATCGGTTGTCCCCGTCCTCAGCCGAAGTTCCCGCGCACACATCTCAGCCGCAGCACCCGACATTCCCACATCTTCAAGAAACCGCAACTGGTTCTCGGGCCCGTAGATCATCAGTCGATGAGCTCCACCCACCGCCACGATCTGGGTCATCACATTGAACCGCAGCAACAACCTCGCAAGATCATCTACCAATCCCCGGCTCCCCACGAAACTGATCCGCGCTTCACCAGGCGCATACCTCCCGAGCACATCCTCATCGTTCACCTGGCCGGCAAATACTCCGCTTCCATGTACACGTCCGTCTTCCACCGCCATCGCATGCCCAGCCTGCACATCCGGCGCACTCGCGTGTCCAGCGGGAACTTCACCCTCGGAAACGGGTCCGGCGTGCACATCCACAGGCCTCGCATGCCCACCCTGCGCATTCAGCGCACTCACGTGTCCTGAATGCGCTCCGCCTCCATGCACATATGCGAGCGTTTCGCCCTCAGGGGCGGACCCGGATTCCCCATATACCGGTCTTGCGCCTATTGCGGCGGAGGCTTCTCCCTCGCGCGGGAGCCCAGCGTTCGCCTCCCAGTGGATCTCGCCATTGCTCGCCCACAGTTGCCTCAGAAGTAAGGCGAGTTGGGTCTTGCGTAGGCCGAATACGGCGTCTGGTAGGGAAGTCGCGTTGAGGAGGCGTGGGAGATCTATCCCCTGAGAAGGGACATGCCCCGTGGTCTTCAGCGGGGGAGGGACGTGGCGAGGAACGGCTACTCGGGTGCCGGGGGCCAGGTCGCCTACGGCGTGCCAGCCGTCGTAGGTGAGGAAGGGGTGGTTTGCGGTGGCCTCGAGTTCGCGGCCGGAGCGGAGGCGGACGCGGTAGACGGGTTTGATGCCGCTGGGGAAGACGTGGGTCAGGGTGCGGGGGACGAGTTTGAGGCGGTCGTCGAGGGACCAGACGGGGATGTCGCGGGTGTCGGAGTCGAGGAGGTCGCGGAGGGTGGTTTCGGCGCCGGTGTCGGCGCGGAGGATTCGGGTGTTCGCGGTGAGGCAGCCGGACTCACGGAGGTCGGAGACGGCCGGGCGTTTGTCGGTTCGCTGTTCGGGGCCTCGGTTGAGCTGGGAGATGGCGATCACGGGGACCTCCAGCTCCTTGGCGAGCAGCTTGAGCGCTCGGGACAGTTCGGAGACCTCCTGCTGGCGGCTCTCGGTCTTCTTGGGGGAGCTCATCAGCTGGAGGTAGTCCACGATGACGAACTTCAGGTCGTGGCGCTGCTTGAGGCGGCGGCACTTGGCCCGGATCTCCATCATCGACATGTTGGGCGAGTCATCGATGAACAGGGGTGCCTCGGCGACCTCACCCATGCGCCGCGCCATCCGAGTCCAGTCGTCGTCATTCATCAGACCGGAACGCATGGTGTGCAGGGCAACCCGCGCCTCAGCCGACAGCAGGCGCATCGTGATCTCGTTACGCGACATTTCCAGCGAGAAGATCACCGTGGTCAGGCCATGCTTGATCGCCGCAGAACGGGCGAAATCCAGCCCGAGGGTCGAGTTGTGCGTCGGAATCCACGTCTTGCCCGCAAGGTACATATGGTCGGCGTTGTCGATCTCCACGCAACGGACCGGCCGGCTTTCCACACGCCGCACATCGGTGACGTACCGCAGGCGCGTCGTCGGGTGATCGCGAGTGGTCTGCCGGGCAACCTTGCGAGGAAGCCGAAACACCTTGTCAGCGGGCGTAAATGTGATCACGTAAGCGGTGGAGGTCCCCACGGATCGACCCGAGACGGGCTTCTCAGTCCAGGTGGCCTTATATCCGAGGCTAAGGATCAGTTCCCAAGCACCCTCAGCGAGCCGCTCGCTGGTGACGGCGAACTGGACGGTCCCACTGGGATTGACATAACCATCCGTGTCGAGCAGCCCAGCGAGCAGGGCCCGGCGCTGGTCTTCAGAGGCGCGCAGGTAGTCCTGAGGGATGTGCTTGTCGGTCAGAACACCCATGCTCCGCAGAATCGCCTGAGCGGTCCCGTGATGATTCCTGCACTCCTGGCACTGCCTCAGACCCGCAGAAGGACTCCCGCAGTCAGGACATGTCGGCTCGGGTACGGGGTCGGAGAGGAATCTCGCCTTCCCTCCGCAGGTTCGCCCGCACGAACGAACCTGGGATGTCCGCGGGACGAATGACTTACCGCAGACGGCGCAAGCGCGGGCTGGGATCGGATCTTCCTGTGGCAGCCGGATCGAGTAGAGCAGCGTTCCAGCCTGCTTCGTTACTATCAGGCCTTCTGCCTCGATCTCCGCGATGATCTCGGGATCCGCGCTCGTGAGCCGGGCCCCCGCACTGTGCCCGTCGCCGAGCCATGCGCCAAGCGCATATGGAGGGAAGGGAAGCTCCCTTTCCGGAAAGGCTGCGGTCTTGGCCACGGGAACCGCGTGGTTCAAACGCCGGTCGGCCGTCTCGCAACGCAGGGTCGCGGCGATCTGCTCGGTCGTCTTCACTGACGCGAACGTCCGCTCGTTGCGATGGCGGACGTGACCGGTGGCGGCCTGTTGGGCCGACCGGCGGGACGCACGGGTCTCGGTCAGCCACTGGTGAGCGGCGTCGGCGACGATCACCGTGCCGTCGCTGAACTCGATCTCATAGCAGGGGCGGCCGTGCATCACGTCCGTCGCCGCGACGACGCGGGCCGGCTGGCCGTCGGCGCCGATCAACCAGTCGCCGACGTTGACCTCGCCCATCGTGGTCCAGCCGTCAGGTGTGGGCAGTGGCGTGTCGAGGGCGAGCGCCTTGCCGATGGCGGGACGGGCGGCGACGACGATCATCTGTCCTGGGTGGAGCCCGTTGGTTAGAGCGTCCAGGTCCTGGAAGCCGGTCGGCACTCCGACCATCTGGCCGCCGCGGCTTCCGATGGCCTCGATCTCGTCCAGAGCGGCCGGCATGATCTCCGAAAGCGGCAGATAGTCCTCCGAGGTACGCCTTTCGGTGACCTTGTAGATCTCGGCCTGAGCCCGATCAACGAGATCGTCGACTTCCTCGTTCTGGCCGCCGTAACCGTAGGAGACGATTCGGGTCCCCGCCTCGATCAATCGCCGGAGCACCGCCTGCTCACGAACGATCTTGGCGTAATACCCGGCATTGGCCGCCGTCGGCACCACAACGGTCAGGGTGTGCAGATATGCCCCACCCCCGACCTTCGCCACATCACCCCGCCGCTGCAATTCATCGAAGACCGTGACCGCGTCGGCCGGATCCCCCCGCCCGTAAAGATCAGTGATGATCTCGTAGACGATCTGATGGGCAGGCCGGTAGAAGTCGTCGGACCGCAGCACCTCGACCACATCGGCGATCGCGTCCTTGGAGATGAGCATGCCGCCCAGGACCGACTGCTCGGCCTCGATGTTGTTCGGCGGAGTCCGCTCGAACGAAGGCTCAGACGGCCCACCCGAAAAATCGACAACGCTCATCGCAACCCGACACCCAACACCGGCTGCGGCCGCTCACGCCGCCAACCGGCCATCCCCAGACCAACACCGCACCGACGCCCTCGGGGGCGGCGACGAGAGCCACCCCTCGCGGCGGGATCTCGTAGTGTGCCGTCGTGGTGCCCGGCTATTCGATCGGTCATGCGTCCCCCTCCACTCCGGCCGCACCACCCCCAGTTGTAGAGGACCGGGACGACAGTTTCCCGGGTTGTGGGGGCAACCGGCAACGAAGCCTGTCGACAGACCTGTGGATAAGGTGTGCACTTCTGCCGCCAGGGTGTGGGAAGCCTGGGGACGAGCCTGGGGATAACCTGTCCACAGGCTGTGGATAATCACTGTGACCTGCGGAAACAATATCCACCGGCTGTGGAGAAAAGAAAGTCGAGGCACCGATGGGAATCGGTCCGAAATGTCCCGTATATCCCTAGTACGGATGATCTTGCGGTAATCAGCATAATGGGTCCATGCCACTTACCCATGGTGAAGGCCGGACCACCGACCGGGAGATCCTCCGGCTTGCCGTGCCGGCCTTCGCGGCGCTGGTCGCCGAACCGCTGTTCCTGCTGACCGACTACGCGATCGTGGGACGGCTGGGGACGAGCGCGCTGGGGGCGCTCAGCGTGGCGGGGACGATCTTGGCCACGATCGTGAACCTGTGCGTCTTCCTGGCGTACGGCACCACGGCAGCGGTCGCCAGGCAGGTGGGGGCGGGCAACCATCGGCAGGCCGTACAGCGCGGGATGGATGGGGTGTGGCTGGCGGCGGCGATCGGGGTGGGCGTGGTGGTCGTCTGCTGGCCGCTGGCGCCGGGGCTGGTGGGGCTGATCGACGCGCCGCCGGAGGTGACCGCCGACGCGATCACGTACCTGCGGATCAGTCTGGTCGGGACGCCGGCGATGCTGATCGTGCTCGCGGGGACCGGGGTGCTGCGCGGGTTACAGGACACGGTCACCCCGCTCGCGGTCTCGGTCGGCGGGTTCGCGCTCAACGCCGCGTTGAACGCCTGGTTCGTGCTCGGGCTCGGGTGGGGGCTCGCGGGGTCGGCTTGGGGCACGGTGGCCGCCCAGTCGCTGGCCGCGGGGGCGTACCTGATCGTGGTGGTGCGGGGCGCGCGGCGGGTACGGGCTTCGCTGCGGCCGGATCCGGCGGGCATCAAGGCGTCGGGAACCGCGGGGATCGCGCTGCTGATTCGCACCGTTTGCCTGAGGATCGTGCTGGTCACGGCGACCGTGATCGCGGCCAGGCTGGGTATCGCCGAGGTCGCCGCGCACGGGATCACCACGCAGGTGTGGACGTTGCTGGCCTTCGCGCTCGACGCGATCGCCATCGCGGGTCAGGCGCTCACCGGGAAGCTGCTCGGCGCCGGCGACGTGCTGGGAGCGCGGCGGGTGACCGGGCGCATGGTGATGTGGGGCGTCGTCAGCGGCGTGGTGCTGGGCCTGGCCGTGATCGGCTGTCGCCCGTTCATTCCGGGGATCTTCGCCGCGGAATCGGCGGTGGCCGCGCAGATCGACGCGGTGTTGTGGACGGTCGCGCTGTTCCAGCCGATCGCGGGCGTGGTCTTCGTGCTCGACGGGGTGCTCATCGGTGCGGGCGATCAGCGGTATCTGGCCTGGGCCGCCGCGGTCACCACCCTCGCGTACCTGCCGTTCGCCCTGCTGGCGGGCAGTCTGGTCGGGCTGTGGCTGGCCATCGGGGTCTGGATGCTGGCCCGGCTGGCCACGCTGGGCCTGCGCGCGCGGGGCGACGCCTGGCTGGTGAGCGGAGCCTGACCATCGGGCCGAGGGCCGAAACCGCACAAACAGCCGACCGTAGCTGTGAATAAATGGAATCCGGCTCGGCCATTCATGAGCATTAAAGGTTCAACCATAGCCGGTCAGTATGGCCGACCAAGCGTCCAGACCAGGGCAAACACTTCAACTTCATAACATGTCCAATAAATGACGGGAGGGTAGTCATTTGGGCCCTTGTCGGCGGTAGTGAGATGAGGCACTGTTGCCTACGGTCTTGCCTCTGACGATTGGCCTGTCGTGACGTCTGTACGCCAGCCCACATCGACCTCCGTGCTCCGTCGCATGCCCGCGACGGAGGCCACCGTGCTGCGTACGGCAGGCCTGCGGGAGATCTACACCCGCAATGACCTGATCGTGCTTGGTTTGGGCGTCATGATCGGTGCGGGCATATTCAGCATCGCCGGCAGACAGGCCGCCAGTATGGCCGGTCCCGGCGTCATCCTCTCTTTCATGATCGCCGGAATTACCAGCCTGCTGGCCGCGATCTGCTACGCCGAACTCTGTTCCACGATGCCGGTCTCCGGCAGCGCGTACACCTACACCTACGTTATTTTCGGCGAGGTCTGGGCCTGGATCATCGGCTGGTCGCTGATCCTGGAGATGGAGCTCGCGGCCGCCGTGGTGGCCCGCGTCTGGTCGCTGTACTTCGCTCAGATGCTCACCGAACTCGGCATCGCCGTGCCCCCGCTGCTGAGCCGCCCCGAAGGCTTCGACCTGTTCACCCTGCTCATCCTGACCACGCTCACCGGAATCGTGGCGTTCAACGCGAAAGTCGGCCTGCGTGCCCTGTGGGTCATGGTCTCCGCCAAGCTCGTGGGCATCTCGGCGGTCATCATCATCGGCGCGCTGCACTTCAGCCCCAGCAACATCGCCCAGATCCCGGTCGACCCCGCCCCGCTGGTGACCGACGCGGACACGCTGCACTCGACGGTCTTCGGCCTGCTCATCGGCGAGACCCACGCGTTCGGCTGGTTCGGGATCCTGGCGGCGACACCGGCCATCGCCTTCGCCTACCTCGGATTCGACATCGTCACCACGGCGGCGGAGGAGACCAAGGACGCGACTCGGACCGTTCCGCAGGGCATGATCCGGGCCCTGGCCACGGCGACCGTGATCTACATCGCGGTGGCGGTGGTCATGATCGGAATGGTGACGTACTCAAAGATCACGCAGGGGGCGCCGCTCGCGGACGCCTTCCGGCTGGTCGGCGAGACCTTCATGGTGCACGTGATCAACATCACCGCCGTGCTCGGGCTCACCACCGTGGTGTTCGTGCTGCTGGTCGGCCAGACCCGGGTGGTGTTCGCGATGGCCCGCGACGGCCTGCTGCCCACCCAGCTGGCGCGGCTCAGCGGCTCGCACCGCACCCCCGCAACGGCGACCCTGGTCATCGGCGCGATCGCGATCCTGCTGGCCGAGTTCGGCCCGGTCCTCACCCTGGAACAGCTCGTCGTGATCGGTACGCTGTTCGCGTTCATGATCGTGTCAGCCGGTGTGATCAGTATGCGGCGGAGCATGCCCGACCTCCCCCGCGGCTTCAAAGTCCCGATGTCCCCGCTGGTCCCGGCTCTGTCCATCGTGGCGACGTTATGGCTGATGCTGAACCTGCAGGTCATCACCTGGCTGTATTTCGTGCTCTGGATGGCCGTCGGCGTGCTCGTCTACCAGTTGTACGGCCGACGGCACAGCGCCCTGGCCCCCACCATCGGCCGCCACCGGCGCCCGCAACCGCCCAAACACCAGTCCCGGACATGACGATGGCCCCTCGTTTCGGCGAGGGGCCATCGTTCGCGCCGGAGATCAGATGGCGAGGACCTCGATGTCGAGGGTCGCGGAGACCTCGGGGTGCAGCTTGACGCTGACCTTGTGCGAGCCGGTGCTCTTGATCGGGTTGCCGATCTCGATGCGGCGACGGTCCAGCAGCGGGCCGCCGGCGGCCTTGACGGCGTCGGCGATGTCACCGGTGGTGACCGAGCCGAACAGCCGGCCCGAGTCGCCCGCCTTGGTCTTCAGCTTCACCTTGAGCGCGCCGAGCTGGCCGGCGACCTCCTTGGCGGTGCCGAGGTCACGGATCTCGCGGGCGTCGCGGGCCTTCTTGATGGAGGCGATCTGCGACTCGGCGCCTCGCGTCCAGCGGATCGCGAAGCTGCGCGGGATCAGGTAGTTACGGCCGTAGCCGTCCTTGACCTCGACGATGTCACCCGGAGCGCCGAGACCGGAGACCTCAGTGGTGAGAATGAGCTTCATGGCTGAGTCCCCTTTCCTTAGCGCGCGGTGCTCGTGTATGGCAGCAAGGCCATCTCACGGGCGTTCTTGATAGCGGTCGCCACGTCGCGCTGGTGCTGGGTGCAGTTGCCCGTCACCCGGCGGGCACGGATCTTGCCGCGGTCGGAGATGAACTTCCGCAGCAGCGCCGTGTCCTTGTAGTCGACGTAGGAGATCTTGTCGTGGCAGAACAGGCAAACCTTCTTCTTAGGCTTGCGCAGTGCCGGCTTGGCCATCGTGGTGCTCCTTTCAGAGCCCCGCTCAACGCGGGAATGGTCGCTCGGTTATGGATGTGTGGGTGAAAGCTAGAAGGGCGGTTCGTCGCTGAAGTCCCCGCCGCCGCCGAAGCCACCGCCGCCGCCCTGCTGGCCGCCGTAACCGCCACCACCGCCGCCTTGGTAACCCCCGCCGCCGCCCTGGCCGCCGCCGAAACCGCCGCCACTCGGCGGGGCCGGAGACGCGGACGCCCACGGGTCGTTGGCCGGGCCGCCGCCGAAACCGCCGCCCCCGCCACCGCCGCCCTGCCGCGCGGTCTTGTTCACCTTCGCGGTGGCGTTGCGCAGCGAGGGGCCGACTTCGTCGACCTCGACCTCGTAGACGGTGCGCTTCTCGCCTTCCTTGGTCTCATACGACCGTTGGCGCAGCCGTCCCTGCACGATGACCCGCATGCCACGCTGCAGGCTCTCGGCGACGTTCTCCGCCGCCTGCCGCCACACGTTGCAGGTCAGGAACAGACCTTCGCCGTCTTTCCACTCATTGGTCGTCTTGTCGAGGAACCGCGGAGTGGATGCGATGCGGAACCGGGCCACGGCCTGCCCCGTCGGGGTGAAGCGCAGCTCCGGGTCGTCGACAAGGTTGCCGACGATCGTGATTGTTGTGTCGCCTGCTGCCATCGGTCGCTTTCGCCTTCCTATCCCGGTTCTTCAGGGGCTCAGAGTACGACCTGCCTCCGACAAAATCGGGGCTTCCCGTAACTCCCTGTCTACTCCCCTTCAGCCGTCCGGGACCAATGTTCGTCAGTGAAGCTCGGGACGGAGAACCTTGGTGCGAAGGATGCCCTCGTTCAGGTTGAGCTGACGGTCCAGCTCCTTGATCGTGGCAGGCTCGGCGGTGAGGTCGACGACGGCGTAGATGCCCTCGGACTTCTTCTCGATGTCGTAGGACAGCCGACGGCGGCCCCAGACGTCTACCTTCTCCACGGTGCCGCCATCGTTGCGCACGACCGTCAGGAACTGGTCGAGCGAGGGCTGCACGGTGCGCTCATCGAGGGACGGGTCAAGGATGACCATCATCTCGTAACGACGCATGCGGAATCCAACCTCCTCTGGACTCTTGCGGTCACGACGCCTTGCCGTGACAGGAGGACGCTGCGGTTCGCGCGGGTGATCACACGCGCTTACCAGATGCAGCCGAATAAGGCTACCAGGGCCGGGATTGTGCGCCGGCCGACCCGGGAATCCTTAGCGGGGAGAGGGGGTGGCAGGTATGCCACACATGCTTGGCCCGATCGAGAGCGAGCCCTTCCGTTTCACCCTCAACACCGACGGCAGACCCCACACCATGGAAAACATCCTCGCGGTCGGAACCTTGCTCGTGGGAATCGTGGCATTCATCCTGGGTTTCATCGTCAGCGCCCACGCCGTCGCCACCGCACTCGGCATCATCGGCTTCGCCGGCGGCTTGTTCTCCCAGTATGTCTCCGTCACCACGCCGCAACGCAGCCTCATCATCATGGGCGTCGTCGGGTCCTTCGTCGGCGCCGTCCTGGGCATCGCCCACGGCGGCTTCTCCTAACTCCGGCGGAGCAGGTACGGCAGCTGAGCGACGAGCGCGGCTGCTGATTCATCTCACGACATGCTCGTACGTCCCGCGTGGTCTGTACCCATGTTCGGGGGACCTTTCGGGTGATCCGGTACCTCTGCTTGTACGCCCCTGCTGGGCTGGTGCGCATAGGCACTGGTGGAATGTCTGATACCCGTGCCCTCACGCCCTATTGGGCTGGTCCGGTAACCGCGATGGGCGGGTGCTCGCGGAGCAGCGCGATGCCCGCCCATCGGTGGTGGGTGGTCGTTATGTAGTGATGCTTGGCTTGGTCGGTTTCATCTTCCGAGGTTGAGATTTACTCCTAGGAGGACGAGGAACCACAGGAAGATCGAGAGCAGGGCCTCTGCGATGTCGCGCAGGAGCCTGGGGGTGAGGTAGTCGTAGATCCAAGCGACATATATGCCGACCAGTATGTAGATCAGCACGATGGCTCTCCCGATCCGTTGGTTCATGTGATCTCCTTCTGTCGCGACACGCGGGTGGCAGGGCGTGTCAGCCGCCCCAGCGACTGCCCGGCGAAGAAACCTTGAAACGCTCTTGAAGGAGGCATAGGGTTCCGCCGCCCTTTGTCCGGGCGGTCTGGATGGGGGTGTAGGACACGATCGTAGGTTCCTGTGATCGGTCCTGGTCACGCGTTAGTCTGGTTATGGATCAGACAACCAGATTCGGAGACGTGATGACCATCCCCCCACTGGAGGACCTGGAGACCCAGCGAGCCGGACTGTATGCCGAGCTGGCGCAGGTCGGCGACTTTCGCCGGGGCTCGGTGAGTGAGAACTACCGCCGGTGCGGCAAACCGAACTGCGCGTGCGCGCAGCCGGATCACCCCGGTCACGGGCCGAGGTTCCTGTGGACCCGCACGGTCGGTGGCCGCAGCCGAGGCCGCCAGCTGTCGGCCGATGAGCTGGGCAAAGTGCGATCCGAGCTGGACCGGTATGCCCAGTTTGCCGCATTGGCCGACCAGATCGTGGAGGTCAATGAGAAGATCTGCGAGGCCCGGCCCGTTCCGGACCAGAGCGGGGTCGCTCCGCCCGAGCCGCAGGGCGAAAAAGGGGGCTCCTGACCTCGATCAAACAGGTGTTCGCTGCCGAGGTGGACCGCCTGGCCGAGCTGGCCGCTGCCGCCAGCGGCGCCGATGGCGCAGTGGAGTTGGAGATTGCGATCCGCACCGCGATGCTGTCCCTGGGAGCCGAGCTGTTGCAAGGGCTGCTGGCCGCCGATGCCGGGCATCGCGGGCAGGTCGTCGACTGCGGCGCGGGGCATGATGCCCAGTTCGTCTCCTACCGGGACAAAAAGATCGATACCGTGCTCGGGTCGATCACCCTGCCGCGGGCCTACTACCACTGCCCGGCGTGCGGGTGCGGCGTGGTTCCCCGCGATACCGAGTTGGGCATCGCCGGAGCCTCGCTGACCCCGGGGCTGCGGGCGATGATGGCCCATGCCGGGGCCGCATTACCGTTCGCCAGGGCCACCGCGCTGGTCAACCAGTGCGCCGGTCTGCACTTGAACGCGCGCCGGCTGGCCCGCAGCGCCGAGGCCGACGGCACCCGGCTCGCCGAGATCAACGTGGCCGAGGCCCAGGCGATCAACCGCGGCCGGTTGACGCCGCTGCCGCCCCCCGCCGGCGACCTGCCGGACAAGCTCTACATCGAAATCGACGGCACCGGCGTGCCGATGCGCCCCGACCAGGTGACCGACCGCGCCGGTAAAGGCGCCGACGGCCGCGCCCGCACCCGCGAGATCAAACTGGCCTGCCTGTTCACCCAGACCCGCTGCGACGACGACGGCCGCCCCGTCCGTGACGGCGACTCCTCCAGTTATGTCGCCACCTTCGACCCGGCCGCCGACTTCGCCCCGCTGGTGGCCGCCGAAGCCCGCCGCCGCGGCGCCGACCACATCCGCCAGCTCATCGTCATCGGCGACGGCGCGAAATGGATCTGGAACCTGGCAGGTGAGCGTTTCGGCGAAGCCACGCAGATCGTCGATCTCTACCACGCCCGCGAGCACCTGCACGATCTGGCCGACCACCTGGCCTTCATCACCCCCGACCCGGCCCGATGGCGCGCCGACCGGCTCAAAGAACTCGACGACGGCGACATCACCGCCATCATCGACGCCGCCCGCGCCTACCCGCTGATCGGCGTCAAGGCCACCGAACTCGACACCAAGATCGGCTATTTCGAGGCCAACGCCCACCGAATGAACTACGCCCACTTCCGTGACCTGGGGATGTCCATCGGCTCCGGCGCCGTCGAGGGCGCCTGCAAGAGCGTCATCGGCGCCCGCCTCAAACAATCCGGCATGCGCTGGGCCGTCCCCGGCGCCCACGCCATCGCCGAACTCCGCTGCCAGGACGCCAGCGGCTCCTGGGACGCCGCCTACAACAAGATCAACAATCAGACCAGGGCCGGATAGCCAGGCCACCCCAACCCCGGACGTGATCTTACCTACAAATCTGTCCTGCACCCTCTGGATGGGGAAAGCAGGGAGACTGTCGGAGGGCTCGGATACGCTCGGTTTCATGGTGCGTATCGGAGCTCACGTCGATCAGGATGATCCGCTGGCCCACGCCGCCGCGCGAGACGCCGATGTGGTGCAGTTCTTCCTCGGCGATCCGCAGGGGTGGAAGGGCCCGGTGATGCCGGCCAGCGCGGATGCGATCCGGGATTCCGAGGTGGATGTCTACATCCATGCGCCGTATCTGATCAATGTGGCTACGGCCAACAACCGGATCAGGATGCCCAGCCGGAAGCTGCTGGAGGGGCAGTTGAAGGCGGCGGCGTCGCTGGGGGCCAAGGGGCTCATCGTGCATGGCGGGCATCTCAACAAGGACGACGATCCTCAGATCGGGTTCGACAACTGGCGCAAGGTGTTCGAGCGGATGGACTGCCCGATTCCGGTGCTGATCGAGAACACCGCCGGTGGCGGGAACGCCATGACCCGGCGGTTGGACACCATCGCCCGCCTCTGGGACGCGGCGACCGCGGGCGCCCAAGACCCTTCCAAGATCGGTTTCTGCCTGGACACCTGTCACGCCCACGCCGGCGGCGAGGACCTCATCGGCATCGTCGACCGCGTGCTGGCCATCACCGGCCGAATCGACCTGATCCACTGCAACGATTCCCGCGACAGCTTCGACTCAGGCGCCGACCGCCACACCAACCTGGGCACCGGCCAAATAGACCCCGACCAGATTCTCACCATCTGCCGCACTGCCAACGCCCCCATCGTGGTCGAAACCCCCTCCGAAGGCCAAGCCGACGACATCGCCTTCCTCCGCAAACACCTCTAACCCAACCCACGCGCACTCCCACCCAGCCTTGTGCCGTGGCTTGTCCCCACCCCTCCGAGCCCTCCGATTCCCTCAAGCTCCGCCTGACCCTGCCAGCGCCGTAGCTCCTGCTGACCCCTCCCACCTACCGAGGCTCCACCTACTCCCGCGCCGCCCAGACACACGGTGACGGCAAAACCTTGACGGGCCGTCTCATATCAGACCGTTCCCGAGATCACCGCGCCCGCGATGGCCGCTGACCAGCAGCTCTGATGGCCGCCCGCCTGGAGGGGAAAACCTCAGCGCTGTGGTGAGGACTGCCGTGACGATCGCCGGCGTTGGCTGAACATCCGTGATCGCCGGGGCGATCGGCGCCGTGTGCCTCCTTCGCCGGCCCACTCCATCGTCATCGCGGGCCCTCACCTCACGGTGGCGACAGGCCACCTAGCGGGATGTGAGATGGCCGTCAGCCGTTATGGCACGTGACCATGCACCCCGACCCCTCCGTCCGTGGGTCAGGAGAAACCGATGGGCGCTAGCAGAGACGGAGTGCGGGGAGGAGTCGGCGGTGTGGTGTGTTCCTGCACTGCAATTGCGCTGGCTTCGGTTATCGACTAGTTCCGTATATGGTGTGATCACAATCAAGAATTCTTTGTGATGGAATGTCGCTTTTGAGGGCTTGGGGGCTGTGGGGTGAAGGTCGCGTGGCCAGCGATCGCTTAGGTGGCATCCGCCGATAGTGATTATGTTTTAGCAGTTCAGATCCCATGGATTGAGTAGTGCGCGGGCCCGCGGTCGGAGGGGCGCCTCATTGTGGAGTTGGACTGTCACACATGGTTAGACCTTCTCGATAGGGCTGAACGGGTTGCAAACGTAAGCCGGGAGCTGTGAGATGTGCTTTGGCATCTCCGGATCGCGCATTGGAGACATGGGTGATGAGGGCCATAGCCCTGGCCGGTCCGGTGCCGTAAGGAGGGGTCGGCGGCTCGTGTGGGTGTCTCCGGCAGGACGGGAGACCAATGCGAGCCGTTCGTCGTATTCGGGGCGGACGCCGGGAGCCAGGAAGGAACGTTCGCAGTCAACGACCCGGCCTGAAGGCCGGGGCTATCGGTGCCCGCCGCGCACCGATAGCCCCCGCGTTGACCAGCCCTAGCCGATCGCCTGAAGGAGGTGCATTCGATTGACTACGTTTCACGTAGGCCAGCAGACCCACCAGCGGGTGCTTCCTCAGCCCACTGCTCTGGAACCGGTGTCAGCAGACAAGCCCGAGGGTGGGCACGAAACGGGGCACCGGCGTCGCACCGGCAGCGGTGCGGTAACCGGCGTGGAACATGGGCGAGGGGAGATCGCCGGTTTCGGCACCCGGAACCAGCGGCGTCACCCCAACCCGGCTTCGGCTGGGAAGGGAGCGGGCAGTTCAGCCCACCCGGTCGTGTTCGTCCTGGACAAGCACGGCCACCCGTTACAGCCCACGAGCCCGGCCTACGCGCGGAAACTCCTCCGCTCGGGTCGTGCCGTGGTTCACCGCCACACACCGTTCGTTATCCGGTTGCGCGACCGCGCCGCCACCGACTCCACACTCCAGGGCGTTGAGATCGGCATCGACCCCGGCTCGAAGCACACCGGCATCGCCGTGTTCGCGGAACATGGCGGGAGTCGCACCGGCATGTACTCGTTCCAACTTGATCACCGAGGCGGGCAGATCCGCGACAAGCTCAGTGCACGTTCGAGCCACCGGCGGCGACGCCGGTCGAAGAATCTGCGCTACCGCGCCCC
>NZ_JBDPLV010000082.1:0-45568 GCF_039871605.1 Acrocarpospora sp. B8E8
TTGAGATGAGGTCTCCCACCCTGTGAGGGGGTAAGGCTCCCGGTAGATGACCGGGTTGATAGGCCGGGTGTGGAAGCGCGGTAACGTGTGGAGCTGACCGGTACTAATAGGCCGAGGACTTGACCATGAAGCAGTCTTTTGCTGCGGTGGTTGTGCTGCGCTCTGGGGCATGTGTGTTGTGTTCTGGGGCTGCGCGAACTCTTTGTAGCGATGTTTTGCTCGCGTCCACTGTGTGATTCTGAGACAACAAGCAGATACGCGTGCGTGCATGTGTGTGTTGGTTGTTTGTTTCATAGTGTTTCGGTGGTTTTAGCAGTGGGGAAACACCCGGTTACATTCCGAACCCGGAAGTTAAGCCCTCCAGCGCCGATGGTACTGCACCGGGGACGGTGTGGGAGAGTAGGACGCCGCCGGACAATCTTTAACGTTAGCCCCAGCCAGTACGGCTGGGGCTTTCGTGTTTTCTGAGGCTTTTCTGGGAGCTTCGCCAGGCAGGGGACAACCCACCCAAACCCCCACTAAGTTGGGTCCCAAACCCGACGCCGCTCCCCGGAGACCCCCCATGGCGCCCAGGCACGCGACGATCGCAGCCGCACTCGCCCTGGCAGCGGCCTGCGCACCGGCCTCTCCGTCGGTCACCCCCGCGGCGACTCCCCAGCAACAATCCGCTCCTGTCAGCCTGAGCGCGGTCGCCACGGAGAGAGCCGAACACGTCCTCCCGATCGACCAGGCAAAGCTCACCAAGCAGCTCCGCGCCTTCCTGGCCAAGCACCCCGGCCGGACAACCGCCGCCGTGGAAGACCTGCTAACCGGCCGCGTCTACCACTTCCGTCCCAATGAGCAGCTCCCGACCGCCAGCACCGCCAAGGTCAACATCCTCATGGCCGCCCTCCGGACAACCCGCTGGAAGAAACTCCCCGCCTCGGCCCGCCGCGACGCCGACATCATGATCCGCGTGAGCGATAACAAAGCCGCCGACCGCCTCTGGGAGCGAATCGGCCGAGAAGGCGGCCTGACCAGGGCAAACAAAGCCTTCAAACTCAAGAAGACCACCGCCATCGGCGGCCGCTGCGTAGACCTCTACTGCTGGGGAATCACCAAAACAACCGCCCCCGACCAGGTCCGCCTAATCAAACTCCTGGCCCGCAAGAACAGCCCCATCAAAGACCGCCGAACCATCCTGACCCTAATGGAAAAGGTAGTCCCCGAACAAAAATGGGGCATCAGCGCAGGCGCCTGCGAAGGCGAATCCGTCGCCTTGAAGAACGGCTGGCTCAAACACGTCTCGAACGAACAATGGGTCATCGTCAGCGTCGGCCTCATAGCCAACAGATTCGCCGTAGCCGTCCTCACCGAGGACAACCCATCCAGCGAGTCCGGCATCGCCAAGGTAGAAAAGATCACCGAACGCCTGATGGCGGCATTCCGCACGTGCCCGCCAGCAGAGTGACACCGGGTTGCTCGCCGTTATCCGGCGCCGTTTACGTCTAAGCCGCTTCTCGCCGCAGGTGGTCCGCATGGAGGGGTTGCGCGACCTCAGCCTGAGCGGGGACTTCACCGACGACGGCCTGGTCGCGCTGCGGTCGCTGCGCCGCCTGGAAACGCTCAACCTGCGCTCCGACCGCATGACCGGCGACATCGCCTTCCCCGATTCGCCGCTGCTCACGGTCAGGTTGCGCGGGCGGGCCCTCAGCGACCAGGTGTTCTGGCGGGTCGCCGAACTCCCGCTCGCGGTGCTGGCCGTGACCGGGGACGGGATCACCGGGTCCGGCCCCGGCGCGTTCGTCGGCTCGACGCGACCCGGGCTGAGCCGAGCAGACCGCCGCTCCCGCTACCGGGTGCCAGGGGCGATGTGGTTACCAGCCCAGCTCGCTGTCGTCTTCCTGGAAGGTGCCCGTGGGTCCGTCGCGGCCGATGGTGGCCATGCGGACGATGTTCCGTGCGCTGATCTCGACCGGGCGGCCGTGGCTGTTGTCGTGGCCACCGAGCTCGGTTGCGGTGTAGCCCGGCTCGACCGCGTTGAATTTGACCTCGGGCACTGCTCTCGCGTACTGGACCGTGAGCATGGAGACGGCCGCCTTGCTCGCACCGTAGACGATCGCGGAGACGTGCGACGCGGGGCGGGCGGGGTCGTGGTTGGCCGTGAAGGAGCCGAGCGCGCTGGAGACGTTGACGACGACCGGGTTGGCGGACTTCTTCAGCAGCGGGAGTGCCGCTTCCGTGACGCGGACGATCGAGACGGCGTTCGTGTCGAACACCTTCAGCGCGTCGGGGCCGTTGAGGGCGAGCATGGCAATGCCGGCGTTGTTGACGAGCACGTCGAATCCGCTGTCGGTCTCGATCTGCGCGAAGGCCGCGGCGACGGAGGTGTCGTCCGTGACGTCGAGCTGGACAAAACGGGCGCCGAGTTCCGCCGCGGTCGCACGGCCGCAGGCTTCGTCGCGGGCGCCGACGTACACGGTGTGCCCGACGGCGGTCAGCTGGCGGGCCGTTTCCTTGCCGAGGCCTCGGTTCGCCCCGGTGATAAGTGTGGTGGTCATGGTCCGAGCTTGGGAGATTGGTCAAAGGTCAGGCAGTCGTTCGGTTTTCCTAGGAATGCTAGGGCCAGGACAACGGCGGCACCTTCGTGCAGAGTGAATGAGTGGAGTCGTGGGAGTTCAGCCGGATGGTGCGCCGTTGGCGTGATCGTGTCGCGCCCGAGACCGTCGGTGTGCCTGTCGGCGGGCGCCGCCGGGCGAGCGGGCTCCGCCGCGAAGAGCTCGCCGGGCTCGCCGGAATCTCGGCCGACTATCTGACCCGGCTCGAGCAGGGGCGGGCGACAGCGCCCTCGGCGCAGGTCGTGGAGTCGCTCGCGCGGGCACTGCGCCTGTCCGACGCCGAGCGTGACCTTCTCTACCGGCTGGCCGGCCACGCCGCTCCCGGACTCGACGTCGTTCCGGCACGCATCACGCCGAGCGTGCAGCGCCTGCTCGACCGGTTGACACACACTCCGGTCGTGGTCTACGACGCCACCTGGACGCTCATTCTCGCCAACGCACCCTACGACGCGCTCATGGGCGAAACGTCCACCTGGCGCGGGATCGAACGCAACGCCGTCTGGCGTAACCTCGTCGGGCCCGGCACCCGCACCGTCCACACCGCGGCGGAACACGCCGACCACGAGGCGCGACTCGTCGCCGACCTGCGTCTCACCGCCGCCCGGTATCCCGCCGATCGAACGCTGACGCGGCTCGTCAGCGAGCTCGCCGCCAAGAGCCCGCGCTTCGCCGAACTCTGGGAGTCCGACGCCCCCGAGCCGCTCCCGGACCCGTCAAGGCGCAAGGTCATCGACCATCCCGCAGTCGGCCGCATCATGCTCGACTGCGACACACTCATCGTCGCCGCAGACGATCTGCGCATCACGGTGTACACGGCCGAGCCTGGCACCGAAGACGCCGCCCGCCTCGAACTCGCCATCGTCCTCGGCACGCAGACGCTCGTCGAATAACTGCCCGGACAAATCCCGGCTAGTGGGCCACCGTGTGGAAGACCGTCTACTACCGCGCCGACCCCGAGCAGGTCGCCGATGGCATGTACTCGGCGATCATCCGCGCAACTAAGCCCGCCAGCGCCGACGACAAGACCACGGCCAGCATTGCCGGCGCGGCACCGGCACAGGCCCGGCACTCGCAGGCCGCGCCCAGGCACAGCTCGTCTGCTGTGGGGTGACGGCCTGCTGCACCCCGGCCGACCAGACCGACGATCCCGCGCTCACCGTGACCCAGGCCAAGACACAGGCAGGCTGCGGCTGCCAAAGCGGAATTCAGCCATCAAGATGACGTACGCCCCTGGCTCCGACGTGTTCAGCGGTTCGGCGTGAGAGTGGGGAGCGCGTGGATGGTGCCCATGATGCGGGTCAGGCTGGCCAGCGCTGCCAGGGTCATTGCCCACGTGGGGGGTACCTCCACAAGCACGACGGCCAGCAGGGCCAGGCTATCCAGGACAATCAGGCCGCCGCTGGCGGCCAGAACGGCGGGCCGGGTGCGCCGGTAGTGCCGCCTGGTGCGCACCACCGCGAGCAGCAGCAGTGCGCAGAGCGTCAGCAGCACGCCGTAGCCGATCTTGATCTGGGCGGGGATTGGCCATCGCCATGCCTGGGTGGACAGCAGGGTGGTTGCCCATAGCGCGGCCATGACCGGGCCGGTGGCCAGCAGCAGCGTTGCCGCGCGCCGCCAGGGGGAGGCGCGGATGAAGGCGGCCGTGACGGTATCGGCGTCGCCGAATTCGGCGATCGCTGCCCGTGCGGCCGCCTCAGGGTCGCCGCGCCACGCGAGTTGGTGCTCATATGCCTCGCTCAGGCCGTCGGCCAGTTCTTCGGCGACTTCGGCGGGCAGCCGGGCGGCGAGCAGGCTGAGCTCGGCGTCGATTAGTTCGTGGCCGGCCATGACCCGGCCTTCAGTGCCGCGGTGACGGCGTCGGCGAACTGCCGCCAATGGTCGCGTTCCCCGCCTAGGGCGGCCTGCCCGGCGGCGGTGAGCCGGTAGGTACGGCGGCGGCGCCCGCCGACCACCGACCAGGTCCCGGTGATCAGACTGGCCCGCTCCAGCCGGTGCAGGGCCGGGTAGACGGTGCCGGTGGGCAGGTCGAAACGGCCGCCGCTGGTGTCGCGCAAGGCTTCTTTGACCGCGTATCCGTGCAGCGGCCCGTCTTCCAGCATGGCCAGCAGCAGGCCGTCCAGGTGCCCCTTGAGCGCCTCAGCCTTCATAGGTAGCAACGCTATATCGGGCCTTCTCTCCCGGCAATATCCGGAGTAGCATCGCTATATATAGTAACGCTACATATGAGGTCGCGATGGGCGGAATCGATCTTCTCGGGATCCCGGTGCCGGACGCGGGTCCCGTCTTCCTGGTCGCCCTGGCGGTCCACATCGTGGCTGGCGTGACGTGCGTCGCATTCGGGGCCGTGTCCGCGCTGTCAGCGAAGGGCGGGGTCTGGCATGTGCGGTCGGGCCGGGTCTACCTATGCGGTCTGGGCGCGGTGTTCGCCTCGATGGCGGTCTTGTCGGGTATCCGCTGGCGGGAGAACGCCCACCTGTTCGCCATCGGCTGCCTTGCCTTCACCTCCGCCTTGACCGGCTACCTGAACCGGCGACTACGGCCCCTACTCCATATCGCGGGCATGGGCACCTCCTACATCGCCCTGCTCACGGGGTTCTACGTCGACAACGGTGCCACCCTGCCGGTCTGGGACCGACTGCCCGGCTGGAGCTACTGGGTCCTGCCCAGCCTGCTGGGACTTCCCCTGATCGCGCGAGCCATCTGGCGCAGGCGTCCGGTGAAGACGACAACCTCGTGATGGTCGGCCCGCCCGGGGCCAGTCGGTGGAGCCACTGTCGGCTCCCCAAAGCCGGAAAGACCCGGCGACTCGACACCGAATCCACGCAGAATGGGCAGGACGCACACCGGCCGCAGCCGGTGGGCCACTCCCGGCGGCGTGAGTCCCGGCGCGAACAATTCCGCCGCCTCAAAACGGACCAGCTCCCGATTCGGCCGGCCCTCCGCGTCATCACACCACCATCCGGGTACCGCATAGCCCCGGTGTAGTTGCTCGGGTCTAGGGAGTGACCAGGCGGTAGCCGACGCCTCGGACTGTTTGGATGAGTTTGTCGTCTTCGTCGCCTAGGCGGGCGCGGAGGCGTTTGACGTGGACGGCGATGGTGTTGGTGGACATGGCGTCTACCGAGTGCCAGACGTGGCGCATGATCTGCTCGCGGGTGACGGTGCGGTCCGCGTTGCGCATCAGGTAGTGGAGGAGCTCGAATTCGCGGAGGGGCAGGTGGACCACGCGGCCGTCGACCTTGACCTGGTAGGCGGTGACGTCGAGGGACACCTCGCCGATGGTCAGGACGGTGCGCTGGATGCCCTGGCGGCGGAACGCGGCCTGGACCAGGGGGAGAAGTTCGGGAACGCGGTAGGGGCGGGCGACGCAGGCGGTGGCGCCGGCCGCCAGTGCCTCCATGGCCTGTTCCGCGTGGCCTTCGCCGACGCCGAGGAGGACGGGGATGGCGCGCGCCAGCCGTACCGCACGGACGAAGTCGACCGGGCCGATGATCGGCAGCGAGGCGCTGATCAGCACGGCGTCGGGGCGCAGGGCGCCTGCTTGAAGCAGGGCCTGCGCCCCGTCGAAGACACCGGTGACGTCGATGCCCTCGGATTCGAGTTCGGACGTCAGCGTCTGCACCATGTCACTGTCGGGATCCGCGATCAGTAGCACCGGCGCCGATCGAGTGTCCCCCTCCACTGCGGGTGCCGTCACCCGGGTCCTCCCTGCGAGTGTGCCTGTGAACCAGAGCGAGTTCCGAAGAAACGATCAGCCGAAGCGTCCGGTGATGTAATCCTCGGTCCGCTTGTCGGAGGGCTTGGTGAAGATCCGGGTGGTCTGGTCGAATTCGACCAGGCGCCCGTGCCGCACCCCGGCGCTGTCGACGTCGGCGGTGAAGAACGCGGTCCGGTCGGAGACCCGGGCCGCCTGCTGCATGTTGTGGGTGACGATCAGGATCGTGTATTCCTGGCGCAGTTCCTGCATCAGGTCTTCGATCTTCGTCGTCGCGATCGGGTCGAGGGCCGAGCAGGGCTCGTCCATGAGGATGACCTCAGGCTTGACCGCGATGGCCCGGGCGATGCACAGTCGCTGCTGCTGACCGCCGGACAGCGAGAGCGCGTTCTGCTTGATCTTGTCCTTGACCTCGTCCCAGAGGGCGGCCCTGGTGAGCGCCTCCTCGACGATGGTGTCCATGTTGCCCTTGATGCCGTTGACCCTAGGCCCGTACGCGACGTTGTCGTAGATCGACTTCGGGAACGGGTTGGGCTTCTGGAAGACCATGCCGATCCGGCGACGGACCTCGATCGGGTCGACGTGGTCCCCGTACAGGTCCTCCTCGTGATAGAGGATCTTGCCCTTGATGTGGGCACCTGAGATGAGATCGTTCATCCGGTTGAAGCAGCGAAGTACGGTGCTCTTGCCGCAGCCGGACGGGCCGATCATGGCGGTGATCTCGCGACGACCGATCATCATATCCACGTTGCGGACCGCTTCGTAGTCGCCGTAGAAGACGCTGAGATCCTCGACTGTGAACACCGGGTCGAGCGAGCCTGGAGTGTTCGGCACTTCGGGGCCACGGATGGTCACGTTGGGCTGGGACACTTGAGTCACTCTGCCTGCCTGAGTCGATGCGTGGTCCATGGGCTTACCAGCGCTTCTGGTATCGGTTGCGGAGCCAGATGGCGACGGAGTTCATCAGCAGCAGGATCGCCAGCAGCGCGACGATGGCAGCCGCCGCGAGGACGTGGAACTCCTCACGCGACTGGCTGATGAAGTTGTAGATCTGCAGGGGCAGCACGGTGAAGCTGCTCCAGACCCCTTCCGGGTTGAAGCGGACGAGCGTCGCCGCGCCCAGCATGAGGAAAGGGGCGGCCTCGCCGATCGCCCGGGACAGGGCGAGGATGGAGCCGGTCGCGATGCCGGGGATGGAGGCGGGCAGGACCTGGCGCCAGATCGTCTGCCACTGGGTGGCGCCGAGGGCCAGCGAGCCCTCCCGGATGGACGGAGGAACCGCCCGGATGGCCTCGCGCGCGGAGATGATGACGATCGGCAGCACCAGCAGGGATATAGTGATCGCGCCGGTCATGACGGTGAAGCCGAACTGCAGCCAGCGGGCGATGATGCCCAGACCGAGAATTCCGTACACGATCGAGGGGACCGCGGCCAGGTTGCTGATGTTCAGCTCGATGACCTTGTTGTACCACCTGGTGCGGTCGGCGTACTCCTCCAGGTACACGGCGGCGAGAATGCCGGTGGGGAGGGCCATCAGCGCGGTGAGTGAGATGATCCAGAGGGTGCCGATGATGCCGGACTGGATGCCCGCCGTCTCTGGCCTCCGAATCGACGGCATGTTCTCCCAGAGGAGGGAGTTGAGCCTTGGCCAGCCCTCTTCGACGACGTAGATGAGGAGCATGCCCAGGAAGATCAGCGCGATGGCCAAGCTGGAGAGCAGCGCGATCCGGAAGAGGTGCTCCTTGAGCGGTCGTCCCTTACTGGCGAGCTCGACGGCTGACTGTGGTGTGGAGAGTACAGCCATTACTCATACACCTCGCGATATTTCTGGACCATGCGGGCGCTGAAGTAGTTCATCAGGAACGTCATGACAAACAGCAACGAGCCCACCGCGAAGATCGTCTTGTACGGGATCGAGCCGACCGCTGCGTCACCGGAGCCCGCCTGGGCGATGAAGGCCGCCATGGTGGCCATCTCGTCCGCCGGGTTGAAGGTGAACACCGACTTGAAGCCGCCCGCGATCGCGACGATCATTGTCTCGCCCGCGGCACGGGAGATGGCGAGGATGACGGCGGCCACGATGCCGGAGAACGCGGCCGGCACGACCACCCGTACGGACGTGAGCATTTTGGAGGCGCCGAGCGCATAAGAGCCCTCGCGCAGGCCGTTGGGAACGGCGGTCATGGCGTCCTCGGAGAGGGACGCGACGATCGGGACGATCATCACGCCGACCAGAAGGCCGGCGCTGAGCGCGTTCTTGGCTTCCAGTCCGAGGAAGGGCAGCCAATCCTTGAGGAGCGGGGTGACGAAAGTGAGAGCGAAGAATCCGAAGACCACCGTGGGCACGCCGGCCAGCACTTCCAGGACCGGCTTGAAGATCTTTCGGACCCGGGGGGTGGCGTACTCGGACAGGAAGATCGCGGCGGCCAGGCCCAGTGGAACCGCGACGATGATGGCGATGAGCGTGATCTCCAGGGTGGCCACGATGATCGGCCACACCCCGAAGGCCGGGGGGGTGAACAGCGGTCCCCACGTCGTCGAGCCGAAGAACTCGCCGAGGCTCACCTCGGAGAAGAACTCGATGGTCGGCTGGAGCAGCGCGACTACGATGCCGACGGTGGTGGCGATGGAGACGAGGGCGGAGATCAGCAGGATCGCCTTGATCAGTTGCTCGCCGTAACGCGGGCGCGACCGCGCCAGGGACTTGGGGGAACCTGGCGCGGTCGCTCTCACCGGAGCCGACATCAGCTCGCCTTGAGGGCGGTCAGGTCGGACTTCAGCTTGGCCTCCTGCTCGGCGTTCAGCGGGATGTACTTCGCGTCCGTGGCGATCGTCCCGATGTTCGACACGTAGTAGTCGAGGAACGCGGCCACCTCGGGACGCTTGGCGGCGGCGGTGGACGGGTAGATGAACAGCGGTCGCGCGAGCGGGGTGTAGGTGCCGTTCTGGGCGGCCTCCACGCTCGGACTGACGCACCCGGCGCCGGAGTCGATCTGTACGGCGTTCAGCTTGTCGGCGTTCTCCTCGAAGTAGGTGAAGCCGAAGTAGCCGAGCCCGCCCTTGGCGCCGGCGACACCGGTGACGATGTCGTTGTCGTTCTCGCTCGGGCTGTAGTCCTTGCGGCTGGCGCCCTCCTCACCGTTCACCTCGTCGGTGAAGTAGTCGAAGGTGCCCGAGTCGGTGCCGGGGCCGTACAGCTTGAGAGGCTCGTCCGGGAACTTGGCGTCGATGTCCTTCCAAGACATGACCTTGCCTTCGGCGGCCGGCTCCCACATCTTCTTGAGCTGGTCGACGGTGAGGCAGGTGGCCCAGGTGTTTTCCTTGGGCACGACCACGGTCAGGGCGTCTACGGCGACTGTGAGTTCGCTGAAGGTGATGCCTTTGGCCGTGCAGGCCGCCTTCTCCTCGTCCTTGATCGGACGGGACGCGTCGGAGATGTCGGTCTCGCCCGCGCAGAACTTCTCGAAGCCGCCGCCGGTACCCGAGGTCCCGACCGCGATCTTGACGGTGGGCTGGTCCTCGCCGAACAGCTCCGAGGCTGCCTGGGTGAGGGGCGCTACGGTGCTGGAACCGTCTACCTTGATCTCGCCAGCGAGTGCGGCCGGCGCGCTTTCGGCACCGCCCGTGGTGGCGGCGGGTTCCGCCGTGCTTCCGCTGTCGCCGCCGCCACATGCAGCGAGCGAGAGCACGCCAGCGAGCGTCACCACGGCGAGTCGACCTGCATATTTCACGGTCTTTGTCCTCCCACTTTGTTTCATCAACGGGAAGGACGGTAAAGAGCGAAGGTGACCTAAGCCCCCGACAGAGGTGAACGGATAATGAACGGGCCGGGTCACTCTTGTGCGGTCGCGGAGAGGTAACAAGCAGGTCACAGGGATATTGAGCAGGTAGTCGGGCGCTTAGACGCTCGGCCGGTGTTCACAGAACGGTCGAACGCAGCCGGTCGTCGAATTCGCGGACCAGCAGGGAGGGCGGTCCCTCGTAGTCGCGCCGGAATCGGCGGACTCGCTGGAGCACCCGCTCGGAGGAGTAGACCACGCCCGCTTTGAGGGCTTCCTGGGCGAGGGTGAACGCCTCGTCCACCTCGCCGGCCATCCGCCGGGCGGTCGCGATCTCCAGCATCAGCAGGGCCTGCTGCTTGGCGGCGGGCCGCACCGACACCAGGGATTCGGTGAAGGCGGCGACGGCGTCCTGGGGACGGCCGAGCCGGACCATGACCAGAGCACGGTATCCGGCGAGCTTGCCCGGATCGAAGGGGAACACCCACGGCCATGGCGGCGAAACCGTGCGTTCACCCGCGGCCACCGCGAGTTCGGCTTCGCGTAAACAGCGCAGGGCGCTGTGCGCGTCGTGGCGGGCCGCGTGGCCGAGCGCCTCGATGCAGGCCAGCCAGGCGCGCGCGGTCGGGGTCGGGTGCGATCCGGTCCGCGCCCGGGCCTGGGCGACCATGGACAGGCCCAGCTGCGGATCGTCATGATCGATCTCGAAGGCGGCCAGGCTGCCCAGCATGTACGCCTCCAGCAGCGGATGCTCGGCCCGGCGCGCCGAATCCACCGCGAACCGGTAGAACATCCGGGCGGTGCCGATGTCCTGCATGTCGGCGTGCAGCCAGGCGGCGAACCCGGCGGCCTCGCTGACCGTCGGGCACACCTCGATCGCGAACGGCGTCTCCGCCGACCGGGCCAGGGCGCGCTTGGTCAGCTCCACGTGGGCGACCGCCCCCCGGGCGAGCTCGCGGGCGGGCGTGTCGGACTCCAGCCTGCGCTGCGCGCCGGTGATCGCGGCGAGCGAGGCGGCGGTGGTCTCGTCGGCGGCGCGGTAGGAGATCGACGGCGCCACCGGCAGCGCGGCCAGGAAGGCTACCTTGCTGAAGTCGCGGCGTTTCGTGGGATCCTCACCTCCCCGGTCGCCAATCCGGAGGAGGTACTGGGGCACGCCGAGCGTCCGGGCGATGTCCCTGATCTGGTCGACCGAGAGCATCTGCTGCCCGCGCAGGACCTTGGACACCCAGCTTTGCGAATAGCCGACCGCGTGGGCGAGTTGGCTCTGGGTCCAGCCATGAGCGGACCGGACCTCGTCGAGGAGCGTCGCCATGTCGCATTCCGCGAGCGCGGTGGCGACCAGGGGGCGGGCCCAGAATTCGGGCTGCAGACCGTTTCCGTCATGACCCATGACCGTAAGTTACTCCCGGTCCCGGCGTCACGCAGGAATTCGTCTCACGAATAGTGCGATTGCTGATCGTGGTGGCGTATTCCTCCGGTCGCTCGACCCTGTTGAGGATCGCGAGTATGGATGCTCTCACCAGGACAGGCTCGCGTGGAAAGGTCATGACCAGCTATCACGGCCCGCACGTGCCGAGTCGGCCGGAGCCGGACGCGAAACAGATCAACTGGCGCCCCGGGATTCGGCGGACCGATCGGGAACGTGTCCGGGCTCATTCGTGCTCGTGCCGGGGCGTGGTGTACGAATTCGTCGGCGCGGCGGGGCAGTACTTCATCCGCAGGACGACCCTGCAGACCGGCGCGATGGAAGAGACCGAGCGCATGCTGGCAGTGCGCGCCGAGCAGATGTGGGCCGATCTCTTCGCCGGCCGCGTGTATTAACCGGCGAGGCGCTTGAGCACCTCACTGTGGAGCAGGCCGTTGGTGCTGACCAGGTTGCCGACTTCCAGGGGTGACGCGCCGTTGAGCCCGGTGCAGGTGCCGCCCGCTTCCTCCACGATCACCGTGATGGCGGCCATGTCCCAGGGCGACAGTTCGGGTTCCGCCGAGATGTCGACCGAGCCCTCCGCCACCATGACGTGCGACCAGAAGTCGCCGTAGCCGCGGCTGCGCCAGACGGCGCGGTTCAGGTCGAGGAAGTTGTCGAGTTTGCCCGCCTGCTCCCATTCGTGCAGGTCGGAGAAGGACAGCGAGGCGTCGTCCAGGCGGTGCACCGAGGAGACCTGGCAGCGGCTGGCCTTCGTCAGGCTGCGGCCGGTCCACGAACCGCCGTCCTTCGCGGCCCACCAGCGGCGTTGCACCGCGGGCGCGGAGACGACGCCGACGACGACCTTGCCCTCTTCCATCAGGGCGATGAGGGTGGCCCAGACGGGCACGCCGCGGACGTAGTTCTTGGTGCCGTCGATGGGGTCGATGACCCAGGAGCGCATGCCGTATCCGGTCTTGCCGAACTCCTCGCCGATGATGGCGTCGCGGGGGCGGGCGCGGCGCAGGGTGCCGCGGATGGCCTCCTCGACCGCGCGGTCGGCGTCGCTGACCGGGGTGAGGTCGGGTTTGGTGTCGATCTTGAGGTCGACGGCTTTGAAACGGCGCATGGTGATGTCATCGGCGGCGTCCGCCATCACGTGCGCGAGGCGCAGATCGTCGCTGTATCCCATCACGGGACACAACGCTACCGCGTATACACGGGCCGCATCAGAGTCGGGATCGGGCCAAATGCTACGGGCCGGTAGCTAATCGTCGGCGTTTCCTTCGCGGCTGAGCAGGAGCCTGCGCAGCGATTCGAGGCGGGCGGGCTCGGCGTGTCCCTCGGCCACGAAGGCGTTGAGCGCGCAGTCGTCGCCCAGATGGTTGCACCCTTTGGGGCAGTTGACGGTGGCTTCGTTGAGGTCGGGGAAGGCCACCAGGACGTTTTCCATCTCCACATGGCCGAGTCCGAAGCTGCGCACCCCGGGCGTGTCGATGATCCAGCCGCCCTCCGGCAGTTCCAGCGCGACCGCCGAGGTGGAGGTGTGCCGCCCTCGCCCGGTGACCGCGTTGACGTCGGAGACCGCCCGTGCGGCGGTCGGCACCAGCGCGTTGACCAGCGTGGACTTGCCCACACCCGAATGCCCGACGAGCACGCTGACCCGGTTGACGAGATGGTCGCGAACCTCGGTCAGCGCGCCCCCCTTCCGGTGCACCAGGTACGGCACACCCAGCGGCTCGTACTGCGCCACCAACGGCCCAGGCGAGGCGAGATCGGCCTTGGTCAAGCAGAGCAGCGGTTCGATGTCGGCGTCGAAGGCGGCTACCAGCATGCGGTCGATCATCCGGGGCCGGGGCTCGGGGTCGGCCAGCGCGGTCACGATGACCAGCTGGTCGGCGTTGGCGACGATCGGGCGCTCGATCTCATCGTTGTCGTCGGCGCTGCGGCGCAACATCGAGCGGCGCTCCTCGCGGCGCACGATCCGGGCGAGCGTGTCCGGCTGGCCGGACACGTCCCCGACGAGGGCGACCAGGTCGCCGACGACGATGCCCTTGCGCCCGAGCTCGCGCGCCTTCATGGCCACCACGACCGCGGAGTGTTTGCCCCGGCGTCGCGGGATCGGCGCCTCGCCGTCCACCAGCGGGGGGAGGGCGGGGATGCTGGGACCGATCAGGCAGGTGTAGCGGCCACGGTCGACGGCGATCACGAAACCCTCGACGGCCTCCTCGTGGGCAGGCCGGAGCCGGGTCCTGGGGCGGGAGCCCTTCCCCGGCCGGACCCGGACGTCGTCCTCGTCGTATTCCCTCTTTCTCAGGACATGTCCCCCAGCATGTGCGCCCACATCCGGGTGAAGTCCGGGAGGGTCTTGCGCGTGGTGGCGATGTCCTCCACCTGGACTCCGGGCACGACCAGGCCGAGCACCGCGCCGGCGGTGGCCATGCGGTGGTCCTCGTAGGAGTGGAAGACGCCGCCGGTGAGCGCGCGCGGGCGGATCTCCAGGCCGTCCTCGGTCTCGTTGGCGTCGCCGCCGAGACGGTTGATCTCGGTGACCAGCGCGGCCAGGCGGTCGGTCTCGTGGCCGCGGATGTGCCCGATGCCGCGCAGCCGGGTGGGCGAGACGGCCAGCGCCGCCAGGGCCGCCAGCGTGGGTGCCAGCTCGGAGGCCTCGCGCAGGTCGGCGTCGAGGCCGGTGATCGTGCCGGTGCCGCGCACTTCGAGGCCGCCGGGCACCCGGGTCACCTGGGCGCCCATGCCGGCGAGGAGGTGGCGCAGGTGGTCGCCGGGCTGGGTGGTCTCCGCCGGCCAGTCCGGCACGGTGACCGCGCCGCCGGTGGCCATCGCGGCGGCGAAGAAGGGGGCCGCGTTGGACAGGTCGGGTTCGACGGTGAAGTCGGTGGCCGCGATCGGGCCCGGGGCCACCCGCCAGAGGTCGCGCTCGCTGTCGTCCACCTCGACGCCGCGGGCGCGCAGCATCTGGACGGTCATCTCGATGTGCGGCATCGAGGGCACCGGCGGGCCGACGTGCCGGACCGTCACGCCCTTCTCGAACCGGGCGGCGGCCAGCAGCAGACCCGAGACGAACTGGGAGGAACCGGAGGCGTCCAGGGAGACCTCGCCGCCGGTCAGCGGGCCGCGGATGGTGAACGGCAGGGTGTCGGCGCTGACCTGGGCGCCCAGGGTGCGCAGCGCGGACAGGATGGTGCCCATCGGGCGTTTACGGGCGGCCGGGTCGCCGTCGAAGGAGACCTCGCCGTCGGCCAGCGCGGCCACCGGGGGGACGAAGCGCATCACGGTGCCGGCCAGGCCGACCTCGATGTGGCCGCCGCCGGTGAGCGGGCCGGGGGTGAACGCCCAGTCCGCGCTTTCCGCGGTCTCGTTGGAGGCGGTCATGCGGGCGCCGAGCGTGCGCAGCGCGGCGGTCATCAGGTCGGCGTCCCGGCTGCGCAGCGCGAGCCGCACCGAACCCGGGCCGTCGGCGAGCGCGGCCAGGAGCAGCGCGCGGTTGGTCACCGACTTCGAGCCGGGCAGGCGGACGGTCGCGGTGACGGGCTCGGCGGCCGTCGGCGCGGGCCACAAGGGAGCGGACATGCGTCCAGCCTATCGGTGGGGCAGGATGTGAGCTCAATGAGAAAGGCGTGATCCTGGACAACCGCGGCGGTGAGTAGCCTGGTCGGTGGCAATGCGGTTGGCTATGGGGACGGGTTTCTCGTTGATATGTGCGGAAGATATGCGTCGGCGCGCAACAGGCATGATCTGCTGGAGGAGTTCGAGATCGAGCTCGACTCGGAGGAGGAGATCGAGCCCGACTACAACGTGGCCCCCACCAAGGACGTGTACGCGGTCATGAGCCGGGTCCCCAAAGTCGAGAGCGCCACCCAGCCGGTACGGCAACTGCGCGTGATCCGCTGGGGCCTGGTCCCCAGCTGGGCCAAGGACCCGTCGATCGGTTCCCGCCTGATCAACGCCCGGATGGAGACGCTGGCCGACAAGCCCGCCTTCCGCAAGGCGTTCGCGTCCCGGCGCTGCCTGCTCCCGGCCGACGGCTATTTCGAGTGGATGCCGACCCCGGACAAGAAGAAGCAGCCGTACTTCATCCACCCGTCCGACGGCGGGGTGCTGGCCATGGCCGGCCTGTACGAATTCTGGAAGGACCCCGAAGGCGAGTGGCTCTGCACCTGCACGGTGATCACCACAGCCGCCGAGGATCACCTGGGCGAGATTCACGACCGCACCCCGATGTGCATTGAAAAAGACCACTGGACAGATTGGCTCGACCCGCGCATTACGGACGCCTCTGAACTCCTGGTTCCGGCCAGTGCCGCCGGGCTGGTCGCGGAGCCCGTGTCAATGGCGGTCAATAACGTCCGGAACAACGGCCCGGAACTTATCCACCCACTTCAGGACACTGGGGACCCCAGCCCGCTCTTCTAACCGCCCACTGGTGTAAGAACAGCGCCAAGTGGGCATCCGGTGAGGAAAGCATGTAACAAATGGCCCTTGCCGGGAGACCGGGGGATATCTCCGGCGGGGGTTTCCCCCCATTTTCCCGGAGGTGCGGATTCGTGGACGACGCGACCGCGCGTATGCGCCTGGAGAGCATGCTCGAAGAACTGGACCGCTCGATCGGGGTGCTCACCGGAGACCCGGTCTCGGTGCGGGAGCGGTCGGCCGCCGACGCGGGCTCCGATCTGACGGATGCGGACCGCACCCGGGCGATGATCGATGTCGCCACCCGGCAGCGCACGGCCGTGCTGGCCGCGTTGAAGCGCTTGGACGAGGGCGGTTACGGCCGCTGCGTGGACTGCGGCAAGATCGTCCCAGAGGGTCGCCTGGAGGCGCGCCCTGAAGCCGCCCGGTGCGTGCAGTGCCAGTCCCGGGTGGAGCGCCGCCGCTAGGCGGGTTTGCGCGCGCTAGCCACCAGGTGGATGCCGACCGTGTCGTCGTCGTCGGGATGGGCCTCCAGCTCGGTGCGTACCAGCCAGGACAGGGAGCGGCCGTCGGCGCCTAGGACGTGGTCGACCGTGGACGGTGACAGCACCGTGCGCGGCCGGATCCACTCCACCTCCAGGCCCGCGTCGGCGAGCACCTCGCGCAGCTGCAGGCTGGTGAAGCACCGGGTGATGCTGCCGTCGGGCCACGGCACCAGCATGACCTCGCCGGTCTGGCACAGATGCGCCCAGTAGTTCTGCTCGGCCAGGATCGCCATGCCCAGCACCAGCGAGTCCACGCAGACCAGCGCCCGGCCGCCCGGCTTGAGCACCCGGGCCACGTCGGTCAGCGCGGACTCGGCCATGATGTCCATCGACAGCGCCCGCTCCTCGGCGACCACGGCGTCCACCGAGGCGTCCGGCAGGAACCCCAGATCGTCGGCCCGCACCTTGTGGATCAGATCGTCGGCTTCGCGCAGCCAGGGCTCCCCGTTCCTGCGGAAGTCCACCAGCTCCACCACCCGATGCCCGGCCCGCGCCGCCTGGGCCGGCCAGCGGCCGCGGCCCCCGGACAGGTCGAGCAGGAGCGAAGGCCGGTCCGGCAGCCAGCGCCGCAGCTGCTCGGCGACGACCGCGTGGTAAAAGGTCCAGTACGGCCCGAGGGTTCCCGTGCCGTTCAGTTCGGTGGCCGGAATGGGCAGCACGCTAGGCTCCTGGACGTTGGGTTCCGGGCTACCAGCCGGTACGTAGCTTTTTCCCCGAAGTTGGCCACCCGTACCTTTCCACGGGAACAGACTCTACGCGTGCCCTGTTGCAAAGGGGCATGAACGCGTTGCTGGTGAGGCCTTTCCAGGCTGCCGATGTCGTGCCGGTATTCTCGGGTGCGAACGGTGTCCTTGAGGGGGTGGGTCCGGTCTCCAAGACAGCCGAGGAGACTCTGGAGCAGCGCAGTGAGCGGTTCGAGCGGGATGTCATGCCGTACTTGGACCAGCTCTATTCCGCCGCGCTCCGGATGACCCGTAACCCCGCCGACGCGGAGGATCTCCTGCAGGAGACCTTCGCGAAGGCCTTCGGCTCGTTCCACCAGTTCCAGGTGGGCACGAACCTCAAGGCCTGGCTTTATCGAATCCTGACGAACACCTTCATCAACAGTTACCGCAAGAAGCAGCGGGAGCCCAAGCAGGCCGGGACCGAGGAGATCGAGGACTGGCAGCTCGCGCGGGCCGAGTCCCACACCTCCGGCGGGCTCAAGTCGGCCGAGATCGAGGCGCTCGAACACCTGCCCGACAGCGACGTCAAGGACGCCCTGGCGGCGCTGCCGGAAGAGTTCCGTATCGCGGTATATCTGGCTGATGTAGAGGGCTTTCCCTACAAGGAGATCGCCGACATCATGGGCACCCCCATCGGGACCGTGATGTCGCGTCTGCACCGCGGCCGCAGGCAACTGCGGGCGCAACTGGAGGATTACGCGCGCGAGCGCGGGCTTGTGCGATCGGAGGACGAGGCATGAGCTGTGGTGACCACCACGACACGGACTGCGGTGACGTGCTGGACCGGGTGTACAGCTACCTCGACGGGGAGCTGGACGAGGCCGGGTGCGCCGACATCCGGCAACATCTCGACGAATGTAGCCCGTGCCTGCGGGAATACGGCTTGGACAAGGCCGTGAAGCAGCTGGTCGCCAAACACTGCGGCTGCGATCCGGTCCCGGACGACCTCCGGGCCAAGATCCGCACCAGGATCGACGAGGTCCGCGCCGAACTGGTCGAGTGACCAGTGAACTAAGATCGGTGTCCATGCGGATACTGGTCACCGGGGGCGCGGGGTTCATCGGTTCGACGCTGGTCGACCGGCTGCTCGCCGACGGCCATGACGTGGTCGTCGTGGACGATCTGTCCACGGGTTCCCACCGCAATCCGGACGCGGCGCTGCACGTGCTGGACGTGCGCGATCCCGCGCTGGCCGAGGCCGCGAAAGGCGCCGAGGTGGTCTGCCACCTGGCCGCCCAGATCTCCGTACGGCGAAGCGTCGCCGACCCCGTCCTCGACTCCCGGGTCAACGTCCAGGGCACGGTCAACGTCCTGGAAGCCGCCCGCCGGGCAGGCACCCGCAAAGTCGTCTTCGCCTCTTCTGTCGCCGTGTACGGCACGCCCGCGACGATCCCCGTCCCCGGCGACGCCGTCCCCGACCCTCGTTCCCCCTACGCGGCCAGCAAGCTGAGCGCGGAGACGTACCTGTCGTCCTATCGCGCGCTCTACGGGCTTGAATACACCACGCTCGTGCTCTCCAACGTCTACGGCCCCCGCCAGTCCCCCGACGGCGAGGCCGGCGTCGTGGCCATCTTCACCGACGCGCTCCTGGCCGGGCGCCCCACCGTGCTGTTCGGCGCCGGCACCCAGACCCGCGACTACGTCTTCGTCGAGGACGTGGTGGACGGCTTCGCCCGCGCCTGCGGTCCGCGCGGCGACGGGCGGCGCTTCAACCTGGGCACCGGCCTGCAGACCACCGACCGCGACCTGCACACCCTGATCGCCGCCGCCGCCGGAGCGCCCGACCTGCCGGGCCTGGCCCCGGCCCGCCTCGGCGACCTCCCGGCCATGGCCGTGGACCCGGGCCCGGCCAGGGACGGCCTCGGCTGGCAGCCCAGAACCGACCTGCCCACCGGCCTGAAGATCACCGTAGAATGGGCACGCGACCACGCAACGTGATTGCTTGGTTACGTTTTGGCGGCGGTTCGCCGACATCCCTGACCAGGCACGTTGATTTCTGTAGCCTGAGTGGCGAATCGAGTGGAGGCAGCGCATGTCAACAGCGCACCCGGGAATCTCCTGGACCTGAGCACGCGCCTTCGTGAGGGATGGCCGCATTGCGGGAACTACCGTGGCCTGCCAAGGTCTACTTCGTCGTTCTCATCGGGGCCGCCGGAGTGCTGCTCGCCCGCAGCGCGCTGGCTTACGACCGCCTGGAGTGGTCGACGCTGCTCGTGCTCGCGCTGCTGTTCCTGGTGTGCGAGTCCGTCCCCACCCTGCTGAGCGTGCGGCAGGCGGCGGTGTCGGTCAGCTACTCCGCCGCGCTGGCCGCGGTCGTGCTGGTCGGGCCGCAGGGCGCGGCGCTGGTCGCGGCCACCGCGGTGCTCAGCGTGCGGCCTGGCCTGCCGATGGTGAAACGCCTGTTCAACGGCGCCCAGTTCGCGGTCTGCGGGTATGCGGCGGGGCTGGCGTACAACTGGGCGGGCGGCACGGTCGGGCTGCCGCAGAAGACCGACTTCCCGGAGATCATCCTGCCGTACGGGGCGGCCACCGGCGTCTTCTTGGCGATCAACTTCGTCCTGACCGCGTTGATCCTGGCGCTGGCCGAAGGGGTGGGCAAACGGCAGGTGCCGGTCCGGAACATGGTGCAGTTCCTCGTCTCGTACTGCGGGTATGCGACGTTCGGGCTGCTGATCGCCGGGCTGTGGGCCACCGTGCAGTCGATCTCGGCGGTGCTGGTGCTGCTGCCGCTGTTCGTGGCCCGCTGGGCGTTCGGGCAGTACCACGCCCAGCAGCGCTCGTACGAGGCGACGATCGCCGCCCTCTGCCAGGCCGTGGAGACCAAGGACTACTACACCCGGGGCCACTGCACCCGGGTGTCGCTGGCCTCCTCGATGATCGCCGAGGAGATCCGGATGGGCACCGAGCGCCTCAACGCCATCCGGTATGCGGGCATGCTGCACGATGTCGGCAAGCTCGGCGTGCCCACCAAGGTGTTGCAGAAGGACGGCGTGCTCACCGAGGAGGAGTTCGCCGCCATCCAGCTGCACCCGATGCGCGGCCTGGAGATCGTGCGCGGCATCGACTTCCTGGACGAGGCGTTCGCCGGGATCATGCACCACCACGAGAAGTACGACGGGCGCGGCTACCCGATGGGCCTGGCCGGGGCCGAGATCCCGGAGTTCGCCCGGATCATCGCGGTGGCCGACGCGTTCGACTCGATGACCTCCGACCGCTCCTACCGCAAGGCCAAGCCGATTTCCGACGCGGTCGGCGAGCTGCGCAAGAACGCGGGCACGCAGTTCGACCCGGTCATGGTGAGCGCGTTCATCCGGGCGCTGGACCGGGTCGGCTGGCAGCCGCGTACCATGCCGGAACCCGCCGAACCGGTGCGGGAGATGGCCGCGAAGGATCACGACGACCCGACGACGCCGATCCAGGTGGTGTCGGAGCGGTGACGATGACCAGCCGGAACATGGACGGGCTCGACTCGGGGCAGTTACTGCTGATCTGCGCGGCCGGGCTGCTCACCATCGCCGGGATCGCGCACACGGCCGCCGTCGGCCTGGTCGGCCCGCAGGTGGCCATCGGCTTCGGCGCGCTGATCGCGGCCGGGGAGCTGGCCCGGCTGACCATGCCGGGTAACCGCGAGGTGGCCCCGATCAGCACCGCCGCCGCGCTCGGCTACGCGCTGCTGCTGGACGTGGGCGGCGAGCCCGCCACCCATTCGGCGCTGCAGGTGGTCGCGGTGATGGCGGTCGGCATGATCGCGGGCGGGCTGCCGCACCTGGCGGTCGGCCGCGCGCCCCGGCTGGACGCGATCGCCCGGCGGCTGTTCTCCGGCTCGCTGCTGGCCTTCGCGTTCCGCCCGCTGGCCGACGTGCTGCGGCCGGAGCAGGGGGAGGGCTGGTGGGCGCCGCTCGGCGTGATGACCGTGCTGATCGGGCTGATGCTGGCCGCCGACGTGGTCATCGCCTCGATGCTCAGGGCCGAGCAGGTGCGCACCGCGTTCGGCGTCGCCGTACGCGACGAGACCAGGATGGCCGCGCCGCTGGGCGCGGCCGTGGCCGCCTCCGGCATCCTGCTGGCGCTGGCCTCGCACAGCATGGACATGACCGCCCTGCTGGCCTTCGCCGCGCCGCTGCTGGTCACCCAGGTCGCCTTCCGCAAGTACGCCGGGATCAGGGCCACCTATTTGCAGACCATCCGGGCGCTGGCCCGGGTGACCGAGGTCGGCGGCTACGTCGAGCCGGGGCATTCGCGGCGGGTCAGCCGCCTGGCTGTGGCGGTCGGCCGCGAGCTCGGCATGGCCGAGCCGGAACTGCTGGAGCTGGAGTACGCGGCGCTCATGCACGACATCGGCCAGCTCTCGCTGAGCGACCCGATTCCGGGCGGCGCGACCGTGCTCACCGACGCCGACCAGGCCCGCCGGATCGCCGCCCTGGGCGCCGAGGTGATCAGGGAGACCGGTGTGCTCGGCCGGGTGGCGGAGATCGTCCGCCGGCAGTGCGACGGGCTGGAGAAGAACCCGCCGGCGGCCAGTAGGATCATCAAAGCCGCCAACGCCTACGATGATCTCGTCAGCGGTTCCACCGACCGGGATCGGGCCGCCGCCGCGCTGGAACGGCTGCGCTTCGACGGCGGCGCCGAGTACGACCAGGACGTGGTCACCGCGATGGCCCGGGTTATCGACCGCCTCGCCCCGGTGAACCGGCTCTGAGCCCCAGTTGTGGGCTTCCTACAGATTGTGGCCGGGTGATCGGTGGTTTGCGATGTACGGCTGACAACAGGCACTGCCCATAGGGTTGGCTGCGTGTTCGACTCTGTACTGATCGCCAATCGTGGTGAGATCGCGCGCCGGATCATCAGGACCGTGCGCGGCATGGGCCTGCGGTCGGTCGCCGTGTACTCGGAGGCCGACGCCGACCTGCCGTTCGTGCGCGAAGCCGACCAGGCCATCCCGATCGGCCCGGCCAACCCCGCGCAGAGCTACCTGGACCAGGACAAGGTCCTGGAGGCCGCGCGGGACTCGGGCGTAGGGGCGATCCATCCCGGCTATGGCTTCTTCTCGGAGAACGCCGACTTCGCGCAGGCCGTGATCGACGACGGGATCGTCTGGATCGGCCCGTCGCCGGACGCGATCCGCCGGATGGGCGACAAGATCAACGCGCGCAACCTGATGGAGGCGGCCGGAGTCCCGGTGGCCGCGGGCACCCGCGAGCCGGTGACCGAACCCGGCGCGGCCGTGGTCGCCGCTGAGCGCATCGGCTACCCGGTCATGGTGAAGACCACGGGGGGCGGCGGGGGCATCGGCATGGGCGTCGCCCACGACGAGGAGTCCCTGGCCAAGGCGTTCGAGCAGGCCTCTCGCGCGGCGGCCAGGTTCGGCGGCACGCCGGCCATCCTGCTGGAGCGTTATATCGAGCGGGCGCGTCACGTCGAGGTGCAGATCCTCGGCTTGGCCGACGGCACCGTGCTGGCGCTGGGCGAGCGCGACTGCTCGGTGCAGCGGCGGCACCAGAAGGTCGTCGAGGAGTCCCCGTCGCCCGGTATCACGCCCGAGCTGCGGGCGCGCATGCTCGCGGCAGCCGTACGGGCCGGGGAAGCGGTCGGCTACCGCGGCGTGGGCACGGTGGAATGCCTGGTCGACGCCGACGCGCAGGACTTCGTGTTCCTGGAGATGAACACCCGGCTCCAGGTCGAGCACCCGGTCACCGAGCTGGTCACCGGCGTGGACCTGGTCGAGGCCCAGCTGCGGATCGCCGCGGGCGCTGATCTGGTCCTGGACGTCACGCCGAGCGGCCACGCCATCGAATTCCGGGTATATGCGGAGGATCCCAAACGTTTCTTCCCCGGCCCTGGCAAGATCGCCCTGTGGAAGGAACCCACCGGCGAAGGCGTCCGGGTCGACTCCGGCTATGTCGAGGGCAACACGGTGACGCCCTTCTACGACCCGCTGATGGCCAAGCTCTGCGTGCACGGCGCCACCCGCGCCGAAGCCCTCGACCGGGCCCGCACGGCGGTCGCCACCTTCGCGCTCGAAGGACCCAAGAACAACCTGCCGTTCTGCGCGGAACTGCTGGAACACCCCGAGTTCGTCAGCGGCGACTACGACACCGGCCTGGTGTCCCGCATGAGATCGTGATCAGGAAAGAATTGAACGGGAGACAACCATGGCTGAAGTGCGCGCGGAGATGGTGGCGAACGTCTGGAAGGTCGTCGTCGCCGCGGGAGACGCCGTCGAGGACGGCGACACCCTGGTCATCCTGGAGTCCATGAAGATGGAGATCCCGGTGCTGGCCGAGGACGCCGGTGTGGTGGCCCAGCTGAAGGTGGCCGAGGGCGACGTGATCCAGGAGGGCGACCTGATCGCCGTCATCGAGTAATTCTGGCCAGGAAACGTTCCCGGTCGACGAGCACACGTTCGATGGTCGCGGTGAACACCAGAACCCCCCGCCGGTCGACCGCGGTGACCGAGAAGACGAGCCGTCTCCCCTCCACTTCGGTCAGCTCGGCGGCGATCTCGACGTGCGCGCCGACGCCGGTGGCGGCCAGGTGGCTGAGTTCGACGCGGGTGCCGACCGACGTCTGGCCAGGTTCCAGCTCCTTGGCGATCGCCGCCGTGGTGACACCCTCAGCGAAGGCGAGCAGCCGGGGCGTGGCCAGCACGGGCACGTCCCCGCTGCCGGCGGCGATGGCGGTGTCCTCGCGCTCGACCATGATCGTCCGGGAGGCGCGCAGGCCGGGTGCCAAAGTCATGTGCGCGATTGTATTGGGAGGGGCCGTGGACACTTATTGCGATCATTGCGGCGCGCCGGTGAATGAGGGCGATCATGGCGGATGTCGTGCCGCACGGGTGATGGAGCCGCCGCGTTATTGCGGCGCGTGCCGCCGGAGGATGGTCGTGCAGGTGACGCCGACCGGGTGGACCGCGCGGTGCGCCGAGCACGGCACAATTGGGTCTTGACCCTTTTCGTGGGGGGTAAAACCCATTCGTCCGTGGCCCGCTACACTTCCGCACAGGTTCTTGTGACCGTGGCGTGACCCGCGTCTGCTTGGTTGGACAACTCCGGGGTGGCTGTGATTTAGGGGGTAAAGGGGCACCATGGTTGCCCGAGGGACGACGCTCGACGGGCGCTACCGCTTGGACGTCCGTATCGGTGCCGGTGGTATGGGCGAAGTGTGGCGGGGCGAGGACACGGTTCTGGCTCGCACCGTCGCCGTTAAGGTGCTGCTCCCAGGCCGCCTGGACGACCCCGGCTTCGCCGTGCGGTTCCAGGGTGAGGCCCGCGCGATGGCCACCATCAACCACCCCGGTGTGGTCGACGTCTACGACTACGGCGTCACCGAGGTGCCCGGCGACGGTCCCACCGCCTATCTGGTGATGAAGTTCGTGGACGGCGAGCCGCTGGACAAACTGCTGTCCCGGCTCGGGCGGATCCGCCCGGAACCGGCCATGGAGCTCATCGCTCAGGCCGCCGCCGCGCTGCAGGCCGTGCACGACCGCGGCATCGTGCACCGCGACGTTAAACCCGGCAACCTGCTCGTACGGCCGGACGGCACGCTGGTCCTCACCGACTTCGGCATCGCGCGCTCGGACGCGGCCAGCCGGTTGACGGACGCGGGGATGGTGCTGGGCACGGCCGCCTACTGCGCGCCGGAGCAGGCCGAGGGTGAACCGGTCACGTTCGCGGTGGACATCTACGCGCTGGGCGTGGTCGCGTACGAGTGCCTGCGCGGGCGGCGCCCGTTCGAGGGCGACACGCCGGTCACGATCGCGCTCAAGCACATCCGCGAGATGCCGCCGCCGCTGCCCGCCGACATCCCGCCCGCCATCCGGCACGTGGTGGAACGTGCCCTCGAGAAGGCCCCGGCCGACCGCTGGCCGACCGCCGCCGCGATGAGCCAGGCCGCCGCGCAGTCGGTCCACGCCGGTCCGGTGTCGGCGGCTTTCCCCGAGCCGTTCCCGCAGACCGGCGGATTCGCGGCCGAACCGGCCGGTCAGGGGTACGGCGGGCCGGTCAGCCAGGGCTTCAGCGGACCGGCCAATCAGGGCTTCAGTGGGCCGGTGACGGGTGCGACCACCTGGAACGAGGAGGTCCGGGTGGGCGACGGTCCGCCCACCGGGATCACCGCCGTCACCCCGCAGCAGCCGAATCGAGCCTCTCGCCGGGCCGCCAGGAAGCTCAGCAAAGGCCCGGCCATCGCGGCCGCCGGGCTGGGCGTCGCGGTCTTCTCGGGGCTGGCGGTGCTCGGCATCAATCTGGCCAACGCCGGTTCGGGCGCGGAGCCGACCAAGGAACCCCAGCTCTCTGTCGAGTCGCCGACGCCGAGCACGACGCCGACCAGGACCAAGCCGCCACGCAGGTCGCCCACGCCCTCGCCGACGCCGACGAAGGAGACGCCCTCGCCGACCGTGGAGCCCTCCACGGAGGAGCCGACGCCCACGCCCACTCCGACGCCGCCCAAGCGTTCCCCTTCGCCGTCGCCGACCCCGACTGGGCCGACCAAGGCGGTGCCCACGCTGTGGAAGCTGACCGAGGCGCAGGCCAATACCGTCCTGCTGAAGGCCGGCTTCAAGCCCAAGTTCACCTTCGAGGGCGCCGCTGCGGCCTGCACGTCGGTGTTCAAGCAGCTCCCACGGTCGGGCACCCAGGCTCCCGTCGGGTCGACCGTGACCGTGTGGGTGCGCCGGATCGCGTGCCCGACGCCGACTCCTAGCCCGACGCCGAGCCCTTAGACGCCGGTCGTGGTGCGCGGGTAGGCGACCTCCGGGTCCGTGGCGATGTTGACCAGGTAGGGCACGCCCGAGTCGAAGGCCCGCTGCAGCGCCGGGCCGATCTCGGACGGTTTCGTGACCAGCTCGCCGCCGCCGCCGAGGGCGGTCACGACCTGGTCGTAGCGGGCCTGCGGTTGCAGGTCGGCGGCCACGTCGTAGCCGTACAGCATGCGCATGGGGTGCTTTTCCAGGCCCCACATGCCGTTGTTCCCGCAGACCATGACGACCGGGAGGTTGTGGCGGACCAGGGTGTCGACGTCCATCAGGGAGAAACCGGCCGCGCCGTCGCCGAGGAGCAGGACGACCTGGGAGGACGGGCGGGCGATCCGGGCCGCGATGGAGTAGCCCAGGCCGGTGCCCAGGCAGCCGTACGGGCCCGGGTCGAGCCAGTTGCCGGGTTTGCGGGGCTCGACGTACTTGCCGGCGTAGGAGACGAAGTCGCCGCCGTCGCCGATGACCACGGCGTCGTCGGCCAGCTGGCGGTTGAGCTCGCCGTACACGCGCATGGGGTGGATCGGGTCGGAGTCGGACTCCAGCAGGTCGGCGTCGGCGGCGATCGCGCTCGCGGCCGCTTCGCGGAGTTTCTCCGTCCAGTCCGGGCGCGGGGTGACGCCCGCGGTGGCGCAGGCCTGGGTGAGGGCCCAGAACAGCATCGACAGGTCACCGGCCGCCGAACCGGACAGGCCGGTATGGGTGGCCAGCTGGGAGGGCGCGTCGGCCAGGTGCACGACGCGGGCCAGCGGCGCGCCGTCCTTGCCGCCGAACCAGCCGTAGCCGAGCCGGAAGTCGAGCGGGGCCCCGGCCACGATGACCAGGTCGGCCTGGCCGAACGCGAGGCCGCGGGCGCGGGTGGCGAGCAGCTCGTGCCCGGCGGGCAGGATGCCCCGGCCCTGGCCGTTGGGGATCACCGGCAGCCGGAACTCCTCGGCGAAGTCGCGGGCGGCCTCCTCGGCGCGGTCCATCCAGACGTCGGAGCCCAGCACCAGCACCGGGCGTTCCGCCTCGGCCAGCAGGCGCGCGATCTCGGCCAGCCGGTCCGGGTCGGGTTCGAGCGGGGACGGCGCCAGCGTCTCGGTCGCGCGTTCCTCGGCGGGGGCGAACAGGTGGTCCATGTAGAAGTCCAGGAACACCGGGCCGCGATGCGGGGCCAGCGCGGTGCGGAACGCCATCTCGACGTCCTGGCCGATCGCGTCCGCGCCGGACCCGGTGAAGGCCAGCTTGGTGATCGACTCGAACAAGGGCGGATGGTCCATCTCCTGCAGCGCGCCGGAACCCCAGCGGGACGCCGGCGCCCTGCCCCCCAGAACCACCACCGGGGAGCCGTTGAAATGGGCGGTCGCGACGCCGGAGACCCCGTTGGTGATCCCCGGTCCCGCGGTGAGCACCGCGAGCCCCGGCTTGCGCGTCAGCCGCGCGGTCGCCTCGGCGGCGAAGACCGCGCTCTGCTCGTGGCGCACATCCAGAATGCGCATATCCTCGTGCACGGCCCCGTCGTACAGGGGGAAGACGTGGCCACCCGAAAGCGTGAACATCGTGTCGACGCCGTAGGCCTGGGAGACGGCGACCGCGATGTCACCGGCATGCTTGTCCATGCGCTGAAACCTACCAGTCGGTTAACTAGCGGGGCAGGAGATGCTCATGCTTCCCGCCCCGCCCCGCCCCTCTTCATGCTTTCCGGCTGGTACGGCTTGCGCGCCGGCGGTCCGGCCCAGGTTCCCGGCGCACGTGTTCACCTGAGACCTCCGAGGATGCCCCGGCCTTCAGGACTCTGTTGCCCAATTTTGGTGTGCCTCCTTCGGGGTGATCGTTCTCGGGTGCAGGATGTCCGGTCATGATCCGGTTTCCCCTCCTGGGTTGTGACGAGGAGAGCGTGTGATGTCGCTGCAGCCGCGTTCGTGGTGAAATCCCCGAGATGACGGCGCGGGTGGCGTGGGCGGCGTGGGCGGCGTTCCCCAAGGGGACGCCGGCGATTCGGATCCGTGATGCGCTGGGGCCTTTGTTCGCCGATGAGAAGTTCGCGGGTATGTTCGGGGTCCGTGGCCGTCCTGGCCTGTCTCCGGGACAACTGACACTGATATCGGTGCTGCAGTATGTGGAGAATCTCTCCGACCGGCAGGCCGCTGACGCGGTCCGAGGCCGGATCGAGTGGAAGACGCCCTGGGCCTGGAACTGGATGATCCCGGGTTCGACTTCTCGGTGCTCAGCGGTTTTCGCGCTCGTCTGGTGGAGCACGGCCAGGAAGAACACGTTCTGGAGCGCTCGGGTGAGCTGGGATTCTTGCGTGCGGGAGGAAGTCAGCGCACGGACTCCACACACGTGCTGGCGGCGGTGCGTTCGCTGAACCGGGCCGAGTTCGTCGGTGAGGTGATGCGGTCGGCGTTGAACGCGCTGGCCGCCGCCGGGCAGGACTGGCTGATGGCCTGGGCGCCGGCGGGCTGCGGGAACGCTACGGGGAGCGGGTCGATGCCTACCGGCTTCCTGACGGTGAGATCAGCCGGACTCATTACATGGTGCGGGTTGAAGTGGACGGGTACCTGCTGCTGGAACGGATCTACGATCCTGCCTCCCCGATGTGGCTGCGTCAGATTCCCGCCGTGCAGATCCTGCGCCAGTCCTGGGTCCAGCAGCACCACCGGCACGATGGGGAGGTCGCCCACGTGAGCGATGCCAGGCCCTCGAACGAGCCCGGCGTGAGCAACTCACCGACGAATGGAAAGAGCGCTACAGGATACGGGCCGGTGTCGAAGGAACCATCTCCCAAGCCGTTCGGATCGGCATGCGCCGAACTCGCTACCTCGGCCTGAACAAGACCCACCTCGGCAACGTACTCGCCGCGACCGCGATCAACCTCATCCGTCTGGACGCCTGGCTGACCGGAACACCTCTGGGAGCCACGCGGACATCGCACTTCGAACAACTGGAGCTGGCAGCATGATCCACTCAATTGGGCAACAGAGTCCTTCAGGCCGGGGAGGAATCGGACTCCTGCGGAGCAGGGCAGGAAGAGGCGATTCGCCGTCAGGGCGATTCGCCGTCTGCCACGGCGGCGGCGCGCTCGACCTCCAGACGGTAGACGATCTCGGAGTTGAGGGACCTGCGGGCGGACTTGGCCTGAGCGACCAGCCACCGGTGGAGATCTGCGGGGAGCCTGAGAGTGATCTTTGTTTCTTCATCCATGCCTCTAGCGTAGTGGTAGAGTGGTGGCATGACGACCCCGAAGGAAGCCGAGGATCCCGGGCGCGCCCGGTACACCTACCGGCTTCGCGTGTCGTCGACCGCCCGCGCTTCGCTGCTCGCGGAGTGGGCGCGGTGTCGGTGGATCTGGAACGAGTGCTGCGCCCGGTCGAAGAAGGCCCACGCCGAGGACGAGAAGTGCGGCCCGGCACGCCTCGACAAAATGCTGACCGAGGCCCGCACCGCGAACGCGTGGCTGCGCGAAGGCAGTTCGGTCCCGCAGCAGCAGATCATCCGTGATTTCGCCAAGTCCCGCGCGAAGGCCCTGAAGGACATCAAGGCCCGGCTGCCACAGCGGCAGCGGGCCGGGATGCCGAAGTACAAAAAGAAGCACGCGGCCGACCCGAGCCTGAACTACACGCAGCGCGGGTTCCGCCTCAAGGACGGCCGCCTGCATCTCGCGGGTGGGACCGTGCTCAGCGTGGTGTGGTCGCGCGACCTGCCCAAGCCCCCGTCCTCCGTCCGCGTCTACCTGGACAGCCTCGGACACTGGTACGCCTCGTTCGTCGTGGCGACGACCACCGATGTCCTGCCCGCCACCGGGCAGGACATCGGCATCGACTGGGGCGTGAAGGAGACCGCGACCACCACCTCGGACGCCCACGACCTCCCGCACGCCCAGCACGGCAAGAACGCCGCCCAGCGCCTCGCCCGCTACCAGCGGGTGATGGCGCGCAGGAAGCCCAAGCGCGGCCAGCCCGGCTCAAAGGGCTACCGGGAAGCGAAGCGGCAGACCGCGAAGCTCCACAAGAAGACCGCCCGGCAGCGCGAGGACACCGGCCGCAAGTGGGCGAAGAAGGTCGTGACCGACCATGACCGCCTCGCGGTCGAGGACTTCCGGCCGAAGTTCCTCGCCAAGTCCACCATGGCTCGCAAGGCCGCCGACGCGGCGATCGGCGCGACCAAGCAGGCACTGATCCACATGGCCCGCAAGCATGGCCGTGAACTGCACCTCGTACACCCCGCGCACACCACCATGGACTGCGCACAGTGCGGAGCGAGAACCAAGCACGCACTACCTCTCTCAGAACGAACCTACGCCTGCACCGCGTGCGGAGCCGTGTCCCCCAGGGACAAGAACTCCGCCCGCGTGATGCTCGTCCGGGCTGGTCTCAACCCGGCTGGTGCTGATCGTGTAAGAGCTGCCGGACCGCCGGTCCGCAGCCAACGTGAGCCAGGAATCCCCCTCCTTGGGAGGGGGAGGATTCAAAGCGTCTGGGACAGTGCCTTGATCGGCATCTTCAGGTCCTGGAGCAGCCCCAGATCCTGCTCGGCGGAACGGCCCAGCGTCGTGAGGTAGTTGCCCACGATGATGGCGTTGATGCCGCCGAGCATGCCGTCCCGGGTGCCCAGGTCGCCCAGGGTGAGTTCGCGTCCGCCCGCGTACCGCAGGATCGTGCGGGGCAGGGCCAGCCGGAAGGTGGCGATCGTCTTGAGCGCTTCGGTGCCGTCCACCAGGGGGTAGTCGGAGAAAGGCGTACCAGGCCGGGGGTTGAGGAAGTTGAGCGGCACCTCGTCCGGCGCCAGCTCGCCCAGTTGGGCGGCGAACTCGGCGCGCTGCTCCACCGTCTCGCCCATGCCGATGATGCCGCCACAGCACAGCTCCATGCCCGCCTCGCGCACCATCAGGCAGGTGTCCCAGCGCTCCTCCCAGGTGTGCGTGGTCACCACGCTGGCGAAATGCGACTCGCAGGTCTCCAGGTTGTGGTTGTAGCGGTGCACGCCCATCGCCGCGAGCTCGTCCACCTGCTCCTGCGTGAGCATGCCGAGCGAGCAGGCGACGTTGATGTCCACCGCCGCCCTGATCGCCTTGACGCCCTCCCGGACCTGCTCCATCAGCCGCTTGTCGGGCCCGCGCACGGCGGCCACGATGCAGAACTCGGTGGCGCCCGTGGCGGCCGTCTCCTTGGCCGCCTCGACCAGCGACGGGATGTCCAGCCAGACGGCGCGCACCGGCGAGGAGAACTGCCCCGACTGCGAGCAGAAGTGACAGTCCTCCGGGCAGCCCCCGGTCTTCAGCGAGATGATCCCCTCGACCTCCACCTCCGGCCCGCACCACTTCATCCGCACCTCGTGCGCGAGCGCGAGCAAGTCGGGCACCCGCTCGTCGGGCAGGGTCAGGCAGGCCAGCGCCTGCTCCCGCGAGAGCCCTCGCCCGTCCTCCAGAACCTGTTGCCGCGCGACATCGAGAATGTCGGCCTGTACGTCACTGCGAATCTCGGTCTCCGTCACAGGCCAAAGCCTAAAGGCGGCCGATTTCCCCCGGGCTCCAACCCGCCATCAGCGCGGCGGAGTCACCTCCGCCCGGAACTTCGCCGCGTCGAACCCCCCACCCAGCACAGGCGCGAGCCCCCCATGAGCGACAGTCCGGAAATCTCCGGAATCGAGCGCGCCCGCCCCTTCCGGCAGCGCCCCCGCCAGCGGCCGCGCCCCCAACATCTCCAGATCCGCCACATTGCACCGCTCCGCCAGCCCCGGCTCCCTCGGCCACGACCCGATCACCACTCCCGCCAGCGCCAGCCCCCGAAGCGCCAGCACCTCCAGCGTGAGCGCGGTGTGGTTCAACGTCCCCAGCCCCGCCCTCGCCACGACCAGCACCGGCGCCTGCAACGCGTGGGCCAGATCCGCGATGGTCGCCCCCTCCTCGTCGAACCGGACCAGCAGCCCACCCGCCCCCTCGACCACCACCAGCCGATGCGACTCGGCCAGCGCCCCGATCCTGGCCGCCGCACTCGTCAGCGACACCGGCGGCAATCCGGAAACCCGCGCCGCCGCGGCCGGAGAGAGCGGATCAGGAAACCGAGCGAACTCAAACGTCGTCGTCACCCCCGACAGCCGGATGACCTCATCCAAATCCCCACCCTCACCCTCCCCAACCCCCGTCTGAGCAGGCTTCACCACCGCCACAGAAGCCCCCCGCCCCACCGCCAAAGCCGCAATAGCCGCAGTAACCACCGTCTTCCCGACACCAGTATCGGTCCCGGTAACAACCAGCACACTCATCCGCCCAACTTTAGAGAGACTCCATGCCACTTCGTGGCGCCCGTGGATAGGTGAAACTTGGGGTGCGTCGCCCGCTCGACGTCGGCATCAGCCCGCATTGAGCTGTCGCGACCTGCGCCAAGGATCAGAGGCGTACCACGGTCCTGGGGGAGTGGAAGCCTGGCGGGACGTATTCGTTCGCCGCTGCCCCGGCACCTATCCTCACGCGGTCGGTCACTCGTACCGATTGAGCGTCCGACCGCAGGCACTGGCGATCTTCAACCGGGGCCGCTGGCCGATGGCGGCTCAGCGTCAAGCTCTGGGCTGCTGCGGATCACCTCATATGTCGAGAACTAACCTCGAAGATCCCCGCGGCTGGCACGGGTCGGTCGAGGACAGTGGTGATGGCGGTGAGGATATTGGCGGGTTCGGTGCGGCTGCTGTAGTTGGGATGTACGTCGATCCAGGCGATGACGCCGTCGGCGTCGGTGAGGACGACCGTGGGCATGGGCATGGATGCGGTGCCGTCGGCGTTTCCGGCGGCCACGTCGATGCCCATGGCCAGCTGTGCGGCACGGGCGTCAGGGTCGGGTGCGGTGATGATCCCCAGTTGCCGTGCGATCTGGTTGCCGGGGTTGGACAGCACGGCAAAGGTCAGGTTGTTTATCTGGCGCATCGACACTGAGCGGTCGGGTCTTTGCGGGCTGATCGCGATCAGGGGGATGTCGAGGGCGGCCAGGTGCGGCATGAGTTGCTGCTGGTAGGTGCGGAGTACCAGGTTGCAGTAGGGGCACCAGTCGCCGCGGTAAAAGATGATGACGGCGGGCTGGCCGGCGCGGGTCTGCTCCAGTGTGGTTGGCGCGTTCTGGACGTCCAGCAGGTCACCGTCGGGCATAGCAGAGCCCGGGCGGAGGACTGTGCTCGGCACACCGGCCGCGTCCAGGCTGGCCTGCTCAGCGGCTAGGGCGGCGCGTACATCCGGTGGAATCTTGCCGACGTGCTCGGCGAGGAAGGCGGCACGTCGCTCGGCATACGTCTGATCTGTCGTGTTCACGTGATTTCCTTCGGTAATCGTGCATGGCGCATGGCTGCCGGGCGCGGGGCGCCGGCACGCTGCCAGGGTGGAGTGTTGAGATCTGCTATGTGTTGAGGGGCTCGCCGGTCTCGAGCAGGGTTTTCAGGCCGCTTAGCACGCGCATCCAGCTGGGGCCGGCCACTCGCGCGGCGGTCTTGGGGGCGCCTTCAAGCCGGTCGTGCACGACGGTGAGCAGGCATACGCCGTTGTCGCCGGGCTCGATCCGCCAGGACACCCGGCTGGCCGGTTCGGTTGCCAGGTCGGGGTGGTACAGGCCGCGGTAGCCGACGACGAGCCGGTGGGGCGGCTCGGCGTCCAGGACGGTCTCGTCGCCCCAGAGGCTGGATCGATCCGGTGAGTGATAGCGAAACGGTGAGCCGATGTCCCCGGTGGTCTCGACCAGGGCACCGAACAGGTACCCGGCGCTGTATTCGGGCTTGGTGACGGCGTCCCAGATCTGCTGTGGGGTGGCTCGGATGAAGAGGTGATAGGTCTGCGTGGCGGCTGCGGCCGTCGTGGTCACGGGGCTGCTCCTTGGCGTTGAGATGGCTCAGCCGGCGGGCTGAATGAGGAAAGCCGGGTGGCGGTGTGCCTCGATGGCGAAGAGCTGAGGCCGGTCGTCGGCACCGGCGCCGAAGGCGGCTCGGACGAAAGGCACCAGGCCGAAGACGCGGCGGTAGGCGCGCAGGATCTCGGGTTTGCGGTCGTCATCCACTTCGACGAGACGCACTGGGCGGAATCGGCGTCCGCGGCCCAGTTCGGCTCGGGCGTCGGCGCGGATGTTGTGAACCCAGTGGGTGTCGCCGAAGGGGGAGACGAGCCAGTGATGGCCGTCGTGGCGCAGCGTGGCGATCGGGACGGTGCGGGGTAGTCCGCTGTGTCTGCCGCAGGTGCGCAGCAGTACCAGCGGTCCCATGGGGATGCCCCAGGTGAGGAGCAGGTGCGGGATGCGGCTGAGGCAGATCATGCGCGGCGAGAGGTTGGGGGTGGTCACGGCTGGGCCTGAGCCCTGGCAGGGTCTCGGTCGGCGAGGTTGCGGGCGGCCCGGCCGAGCATGCGGCCGTTCATTCGTACGGCCTGGGCGCGCGGCACAAGCCGGGTCATCACCCGCATCAGCCTTCCGGGGATGTGCATGGTCCGCCCTTTGAGAAAGGCCGTCATGAACTCGGCCACGGCCCGGTCGGCAGGTTGCGGGCGGATCGGAAGGGCCGAGCGGTCCAGGCCGAAGGCGTCGATGATCGGGGTGTCGACGTTGCCGGGCAGCATCACGGTGACGCTCACGCCGGCGGGCGCGAGCTCGTGGTGCAGGGCCTCGCCCAGATTGAGCACGTAGGCCTTGGCAGCGCTCTCGTGTGCCATGTTCGGCAGGCCCTGCAGCGCGCCGTGCGCGGAGACCAGCACGATGCCGCCCCGGCGATGGGCGTGGCCGCGGGCCGTCAACCGGGGTGCGAAGGCGTGGACCAGGTCAAGGTGGGTGACGGCGTTGAGGGTGAGACGGTCGTGCAGGTCCTGCAGTGATTGATCGAGCAGGCGCCCTGGGCGGCCGGCTCCGGCGTTGGAGACGAGCAGGCCGACGTCGAGGTCTTCGGCCGCCTCCACGATGGCCGAGGCTCCGGCCGGTTGGCTGAGGTCGACGGTGACCACCCGGTGCGCGATGCCATGGCGGCGGGACAGCGTCTCGCCCAGTGCGTGGAGCTTGTCGGTGGAACGAGCGGCCAGGACCAGGTCCAGACCGGCTGCGGCGAGGTGTTCGGCGAAGGCTTTGCCGATGCCGGAGGAGGCTCCTGTGATCACTGCCCATGGCCCATAGGATAAGATTTCAACCATGTTTTAGACTCTAATCTAGACTCTGGTCGGAACTCAAGACGATAGGCTTTCTCGGCGTGAAGAACCCGCCCGCGGATCTGGCCCAACGCCTGCTCGATGTCAGCGAACACGTGCTGCACACCGACCCGCCGCCCCGACTGGAGGACGTCGCACAGCTGGTGGGTGCATCGCGCGCGACGCTGTACTACTACTTCTCCGGCCGCGAAGACCTGCTGACCTTCCTGCTCACCGCACACGCCAAGCGCGGAGCCCAGGCGGTGCAGGCCGTGATGACACCCAGCGACCCACCCGAGCCGCGGCTACGGGCCATGGTCTCCGCCCTGGCCGAGTACCTCGGCCACCACCCCGGAACATGCGCCGGCCTACTCGGTGCCCTGGGGGCCAGCGGACGCATGAGCGAGGTCCTCGCGGCCAACGACACCTGGATCGCCGGCCCGCTACGCGATCTGCTCGCCGAGGGCCGAAAGACTGGCGCCTTCGCCATCGACGACATCACCGACGCGGCCAACGCCGTGCTCGGCAGCCTTCTCCTAGCGGTACTCGGCCGGTCGATGGCCGGAGCCGATGCCACCGACGCCGCCTTCCGCCACCAGCTCACCGAACAGACGATCCGCGGCATCCTTACCCGCTGATCCGAAATAAGCCCCATCCGCTGTCGCATCGTGCCGCGAGGTCGGCGGCGTGGCCTTGGTATGGCGTAGCCGGTGGCTGCGGGAGTAGAGCAGCAGTTCGCCCTGGGAGTCGCGCAGGTCCGGGTGGTGACTGAAGTCTTTCAGGACGTGGGTGTAGTTGCTGGTCTCCCAGGATTTGGTGCCGTGCCGGTTGCCGGTGGTCTTGGGGAACAGGTAGCGAATGGTCTCCTCGGGTCGGAGGTTCCACCGCTGGCGCACCCAGGCTTGCTGTTCTTTGATGATCTCGACGACGTCGCGGCCGACCAGGATGGTGTTCGGCGCGTTGTCGATCTTGGTTTGCTGGTAGCGGAGGCGGGCGACCATGCCTCCCTCGGCAACGTGGGCGACGTCCAGGCCGGGGATGTCGGAGAGTGGGTGAAAGTCGATCATCAGCACCTCGCTGGCCCGCCGTCCGGTCAGGGCTTGAAGGAGCCAGGCTCGCATCACCGCCGGATGTCCCCAGCCGCGCAGCTGAGCCTGCCGCCCGTCGCGGACGATGGTGCGGGTCTGGTCGGTAGGCACACCACGCGTCTGCATCACGCGCCGAATCCCTCATCGGGGTCGCTGGTAAGCTTCCGCAGGTCGTCCTCCACCTCGGCGCCAACCCCGCGGACCCGTCGGCCCTGCCCTGGATGCAGATGCGCGCGCAGCAGCACCAGTTGTTTCTGTGACCCGCCATCCATCGGCACGCGCGCGAAATAGTCGATGTCGACGGCGTCCGTCATCGTCATCCAGTCGCCGTCACAGAGTCCCACCTCCACCTCGGTGTCAAGGCCGGTCGGAAGATCGGCGGTGATCACTTTCAAGATCTCGATCAGTTCCCGGACGGTTGCCATGCATGCATGGATGGTAGATCGCCGCCCGCCTATCACCGAGTAGAGCTGACGCCAGCCCGTCCAGCCAGGTCCGGCCACCTGTACACCGACCGCTTGGAGGGTGCCGGTCGCCCAGTACCACCTGTACGTCGCTTCCGGCACGACCTTCCGGGCCAGGGCCCTCGTCCGACCCGAGAGAGCTCGGCGACCGCTGGAGGCTCATTCTGTTGTTGCTGGCGGACGTTGTGGCGGGGGCGGTCGCGCTCGGTCAGCGCCGGTGGAGGGGAGGCGTCGGGGGTGGCGGTCGGGGTTGGAAGTGGCGGAGCCGTAGAAGAAAGAGAAGAAGATTACGGGCGGCGCAGCCGGGTGACGAATTTGTAGCGGTCGCCTCGGTAGAGGGATTGGGCCCATTCGACCGGGTTGCCGTCGGCGTCGAAGGCGTGGCGGGTGAGGAGGAGCATGGGGAGGCCGACGTCTACGCCGAGGACCTGGGCGTCGTAGGGGGTGGCGAGGACGGTTTCGATGATTTCCTCGGCGTCGGTGAGGCGGACGCTGTAGGCGTTGTGGAGGGTTTCGTAGAGGGAGGGGTGGCCTTCGAGTTCGCGGCGGAGGCGGGGGAAGCGGCGGGCGGACAGGTGGGTGGTGTCGATGGACATGGGTTCGCCGTTGGCGAGGCGGAGGCGGTGGATGCGCAGGACACGGCCGCCGGGGTTGATGGCGAGGCGGCGGCCGAGGGCCTCGTCGGCGGTGATGTAGCTGATGTCCAGGATCTTGGTGTCGGGTTCGAGGCCGACGGTGCGCAGGTCCTGGATGTAGGAGGTGAGCTGGAGGACCTGGGCGACCTTGGGCTGGGCGACGAAGGTGCCCTTGCCCTGGATGCGGAGCAGGCGGCCCTCGACGACCAGCTCGGTGAGCGCCTGCCGTACCGTCGTGCGGGAGGTTTCGAAGCGGACGGCGAGCGTGCGCTCCGGCGGGAGGGCGCTGCCGGCCGACAGGCTCTTGGTCAGTTCGAGCAGGCTGCGCTTGACGTCGTAGTACTTCGGCACCCGGGGAGTGTCTTCGGTCACGCGGTCACCTTCGTTCCGGCCACGGCGGCGAGCGCGCGCCCGATCACCGCGAGATCATCGCACCCCAGATTGGCCCGAGCGGTCAATCTTAGACAAGAGCGACCTTGCGGGACGGAAGGGGGGCGGAAACATCCAACTCGCACTCCATGCTCCGCGCACAGCGCGGCGGCGGCCAGCGCGGCCTGGGGCGCGCCGAGCACGACCGGCACCACGGCGGCGGCCGGGTCCGCGCTCTCCAGGCCGAGCTCGCGGGCCAGCGCGGCCAGCTCCCGAGCCCGGGCCCTGGCCTGTTCCGGCAGGTCAGCGTCCTGCTCCAGGATCTCGACCGCAGCCAGCGCGGCCCCGGCGCAGGCGGGCGCGAGGCCGGTGTCGAAGATGAAGGAGCGGCCGGTGTCGATCAGCGTGTCGATGACGTCGGGCCCGCCCAGCACGGCGCCGCCCTGCGCGCCCAGGGACTTCGACAACGTGACGGTTCTCACAATTGTAGGATTCCCCGCAAGTCCGGCTTCGTGCACCGCGCCGCGTCCGTGTTCGCCGACCACGCCGAGCGCGTGCGCCTCGTCCACGACCAGCAGCGCCCCATGCCGTACGGCTGCCGCGTGCAACCCCGGCAGCGGCGCCAGATCCCCGTCCACCGAGAAGACCGAGTCGGTGACCACGATCGCCCGCTCCTCGGACCGCTCCCGCAGCGACCGCTCGACGGCGGCCACGTCCCCGTGCGGCGTCACCACGACCCGGGCCCTGGCCAGCCGGCAGGCGTCCACGAGGGAGGCGTGGTTGCCCGCGTCGGAGACCACGAGCCCGCCCCGCCCCAGCGTCGCCACCGCGGCCAGGTTGGCCAGGTAGCCGGAGGAGAACACCAGCGCCCTGGGCGCCAGCGTGAAGGCGGCGAGCCGCTCCTCCAGCTCGGCGTGGAGCAGCGTGGTCCCGGTGACCAGGCGGGACCCGGTCGAGCCCGTGCCCCATTCCCGGGTGGCCCGCACGGCGGCCTCGACCAGGCGCGGATCCCTGGACAGGCCCAGGTAGTCGTTCGATGCCAGGTCGAGCAGCCCGTCATGGTCGGGATCACGCGGGTGTAGGACCCGGCGCAGCCCGGCCCGCTCGCGTGCCGCCGTGTCCGCACACAACTGGTCTAGGGGTTGCAAGCGGCTCGGAATTGAGTCAACTCTAGTATGCATTGCAGCCTCTGAGTGAGTGTTACGGTCACTGTATGAACCTCAAGGAGTGGGCGATAGCGAACGGTGTGCATCCGCATACCGCTTACCGCTGGTTCCGTGAGGGCACTTTGCCGGTCCCTGCGGAGCGGGTAGGGCAGCGCACGATCTTGGTGAACATCGAGGCGAACTCATCACCGTCTGTGACAGGCGGTGTGGGCTTGTATGCCCGGGTGTCGTCGCATGATCAGAACTCGGATCTTGAGCGGCAGGTCGCGCGGCTGGCCCAGTGGGCCACGGCGTCCGGTCATCGTGTGGTGCGGATCGAGTCGGAGATCGCCTCCGGGATGGACGGCGGACGCGCCAAGGCCAAGCGTCTGCTGGCCGATCCGGACGTGACCGTCGTGGTGGTGGAGCACAAGGACCGCCTCGGCCGGGCCAACGTGGAATTGATTGAAGCCGCCCTGTCCGCGACCGGCCGCAGTCTGGTTGTGCTGGATGACGGTGCGGCCGAGGACGATCTCTCGCGCGACATGATCGAGATACTGACGTCGTTTTGTGCCCGCTTGTACGGGCGCCGTTCGGCGAGGAACCGGGCGAAGAAAGCCCTGGAAGCGGCGGCTGGCGATGGCTGAGCCGAACAAGCGGCTCCGTCCGATCGCCCCGTCGTTCGTCGCGCCGGGCCCCTCTGGTGTGTCGATACGCGACCGCCTGAAGGGTCTCACCACGCAGGATGAGAAGGTGCTGCGTCAGCTCGGCGCGCATCTCGGGTCGCTGGCCTCGCGTGACCTCAAGGCCCGGTGCATGGACGGTCTGGAGCACTCCGCGGACACCTGGGCGGTGCGGAAGCGGGAACTGACCGCCAACTCGTCGTCGCGATGGGCCGGGTCGCTGACGAAAGCCACCCACGATCAGTGGGCATTGTCCCGGCGCGGGCAGGCCGCGCACATCCAGAACCTGGAGGCAGGTGCCCGCACTATCGCGCACCGGCTGTCTCTGCCGATCGGGGAGAAGGGCGGCAATCGCGCTCCGGGTGGTTATCGGTCGAAGGGTGAGTGGTTCCAAAAGACGCGCCGCCTGGCGACATTGGAGGACCGGCTCGCTGGTGTCCGGGCGGATCGAGAAGCCGGTCGCGTGCGTGTGGTACGTGGCGGTAAGCGTCTGATGAACAACCGCCACAACCTCACCAAAGCGCAGCTCACCGAGCCGCAGTGGCGTGAGCGCTGGGAGGCGGCGCGCTGGTTCCTGTCGGCTGACGGAGAGTCCGGGAAGCGGTACGGCAACGAGACGATCCGCATCGCCCCGGACGGTGAGGTCACTATCAAGCTGCCCGCGATGATGGCGGAGTACGCGAACGCCAAGCACGGCCGGTATGTGCTGGCCGCGAAGGTGAGCTTCCCGCATCGGGGAACCGAGTGGGCCGACCGCGTGGAGGCCAACCGGGCTGTCGCCTACCGCATCCACCTCGACGTGCCACGGCGGCGCTGGTATGTGGACGCCTCCTGGACCTTCCCGCTCACCCAGACCATCCCCTTGCAGACGGCTCTGGCACACGGGGTGGTCGGCGTGGACACCAACGCCGACCACCTTGCCGCCTGGCGGCTGGACCGGCACGGCAACCCGATCGGCCGGCCCCGCCGCTTCTTCTACGACTTGTCCGGGACCGCCGACCACCGCGACGCCCAGGTCCGCCACGCCCTGTCGGGGTTGCTGAACTGGGCCAAGACCTGTGGTGTGGCCGCCATCGCGGTCGAGGACCTGGACTTCACCGACTCCAAGACCCGCGAGAAGCACGGCCGCAAGCGTCGCTTCCGGCAGCTCATCTCCGGCATGCCCACCGGGAAACTCCGGGCGCGGCTCACCTCGATGGCTGATGCCACCGGTATCGCGATCATCGCCGTCGATCCGGCCTACACCAGCATGTGGGGAGCGCAGCACTGGCAGGCCCCACTCACCAGCAAGACGAGTAAGAGCACCCGTCACGACGCCGCTGCCGTGGCGATCGGACGACGCGCCCAAGGGCATCCGATCCGGCGACGGACGGCACCGCCCCACGACGACCAGAGCGATCGTTGTGGGCATCGGACCGTCCAGGCCCGAACGGAGACCTTTGGGCGTGAGGAAACCCGCCGCCCCGTCATGGACCGTGGTCGAGAGCCACCGGCCCGGACGGGGAGAAGACAAGGAAAGCGGGCGACCAGCGCATCCAAAACCGTTCGGGATGCGCGCGGCGACGGGCAGTGGGTCCAAGACTCACTCCTGCTCGCTGATTAGGAACGGTTTCATGCAGGCATCTTGCCAGGTCGTGAATGTCGATTCGCTTTCGACCCGGCGTAGCACGCATCATGCACAGGTGCCCACCCTTAGCGATCTGGTCGTCAAACACAGCGCACTCGACGCGGCCGACCTCGAATGGATGCACTCGCTGGTCTCGGACTGGCAGTTGCTCGCCGACCTGTCCTTCGCCGATCTGATCCTGTGGATCCCCGGCAGGGACGGGTGGATCGCGGTCGCCCAGATGCGCCCGACCACCGGTCCCACCGTCTATCACGACGACGTCGTCGGCTCGGTGGTGGCCAAGGGGGAGCGGCCGCTGATCGAGACGGCCTGGAACGAGCGCCGGATCTGCCGGGAGGGCGACCCCGACTGGTCGACCGGGGTGCCGGTGCGGGAGGAGACGATCCCGGTGCGGCGGTCGCTGGAGGGCGACTTCATCGCGGTCATCCAGCGGTCCACGAACCTGTCGTCGGCGCGTACGCCGTCGCGGTTGGAGCTCACCTACCTGCAGAGCGCCTCGGATCTGGCCCAGATGGTGTCGGAGGGGCGGTTCCCGTTCGCGGAGGCCGAGCCGATGCTGGTCAGGTCGCCCCGGGTGGGGGACGGGCTGCTGCGGCTCGATCGGGCCGGGCGGGTGACGTACGCGTCGCCGAACGCGCTGTCGGCCTACCGGCGGCTGGGGCTGCACGCCGATCTGGTCGGCTCGGAGCTGGGCAAGACGACGGCGGAGCTCTGCTACCGGGATGAGCCGATCAACGAGGATCTGATGCTGGTGGCCAGCGGGAAGGCGCCGCGCGAGACCGAGGTGGAGAAGGGCGGCACGGTCGTGCAGCTGCGGGCCATCCCGCTGATCGTGGGCGGCGGGCGGATCGGCGCGCTGGTCCTGGTCCGGGATGTGACCGAGCTGCGCCGGCGGGAGCGCGAGCTGCTCACCAAGGACGCCACCATCCGGGAGATCCACCACCGGGTCAAGAACAACCTGCAGACGGTGGCGGCGCTGCTGCGGCTGCAGGCGCGCCGGATGCGCATGCCGGAAGGCCGGGAGGCGCTGGAGGAGGCGGTCCGGCGGGTCGGCTCCATCGCGATCGTGCACGAGACGCTGGCCCAGATGCCGGAGGAACTGGTCGAGTTCGACGACATCGCGGACCGGGTCATCCAGATGACCGCGGAGGTGTCGGTCACGCCCGCCATGGTCCGGCGGGTGGGGTCGTTCGGCATCCTGCCGGCGGCGGTGGCGACGCCGATCGCGATGGTCCTCACCGAGCTGCTGCAGAACGCGGTCGAGCACGGCTTCGCGCATCAGACCGGAAAGGTGGAGGTGCTCGTCTCGCGCGATCAGGACCTGCTGGAGGTGGTCGTCGCCGACGAGGGCCGTGGTTTGCCGGATGATTTCGATTTGGAGGTCAGCGCCAACCTCGGCTTGCAGATCGTACGGACGCTGGTGGTGGGAGAACTGTCGGGCCGGTTGGGGATCGCACCTCGACCGGAGGGCGGCACAGAGGTCTCGCTCAGCATTCCGGTCAGTCCGGCATAATCACACGCTGGCGAATGTGGGCAATCGCCGCGCCTTTAGTCGTATGTCCCGGCTTGGCCGCGCCTGTGTCTGGACTGAGGAACGCAGGGTCGCGAAGCGGCCCGGAGTGACGAGGGAAGACGCAGGCTGAGGGCGGCCAAGCCCGCCGATCCGAAGGATCGGCCAATGTCACGCGTTGGCGCGAGCGCGAGCGCGTGCGACCCGGCGCTTTACGGCGCGGCGTTCGTCTTCGCTCAAGCCGCCCCAGACGCCGGCGTCCTGGCCGGACTCGAGGGCCCACTTGAGGCAGTGCTCGCTGACCGTGCACGCTCGGCAGACGGCCTTGGCCTCTTCGATCTGCATCAGCGCGGGCCCGGTGTTGCCGATCGGGAAGAACAGCTCGGGGTCCACGTCACGGCAGGCAGCGCGGTGGCGCCAGTCCATGCGTTCCACTCCTTCGTAAGTGGAGCCTCCGCGGCTCCTGCACCTTTGTGAACTCTTTCACTAACTGAGGCGAACGCTTGCCCCCCGGAGTCGGGGCCAGTGTCCGCGATTGATCGCCGGGGACCGTCCGGAAGCTGTGGCTCCCGCAAAGGTCCTACGTTCCGACGTCGCGTTCAGCCTTTCAGGCACGTCTAGCGCACACAAGAGGTTTGGGAGAACGTTTTGCCGGTTATAGCTGTCGGATGCGTCACACTATGACGGCATGTAACGGGCTAGACCAGAACTTGTAACGCGTCCGGGATAGAGCGAAAAACCACCCGTTCGCGTTCGCCCAGGTAATCGCCGTCAAGCTGGAAAGCGACCGGCCGTTCCGCCGACAGGGTGAACTCGGCCTCGTCATGCGCCTGCACGAGGTGTTTACCTGCCGGCAACCCGGAACGCTCTCCGACGATCTGCCGGACGAGCTTCAGCATGGCAGGCAACCCCATGCGCTGCAGGCCGATCAGGTCCAAACCCGTGTCGAATCCCGCCCACGGCGTCGGATTGACCGGACGGTTGCCGATATACGTCCACGGCGCCGTGTTCGACACGATCGCCAGGAAGATCCCGCGATCGTCGGCGAAGTTCGGCCGCCGCAGGGTCATCGCGGGATGCCGCCGGTCGGTCATGAAGTAGTGCCGCAGCGCGGTGTGCACATACAGCGTCGGCGACGCCCGGTAACCCGCGCTCCGCAGGCCTTCCACCGCCCTGATGACCTCGGCGTCGTAGCCGAGCCCGGCACAGAAAGTGAAGTACCGCGACCCGCCGCTCCCTGTCGGCAGCCCGCCGTTCCCCAGGGTCTCGTCCAGGTCCCAGATCGCCTGCCCCAGGCTGATCGTCCGGCGGCGGCCGTCGCGCAGGGCCTCCAGGACGGCGCCGGTGGCCTCGATCGGGTGGTTCGGCAGGCCCAGCGCCCGGGCCAGCACGTTCGCGCTGCCCCCCGGGATGATGATGAGCGCGGGCCGCACCTCGTCGGCCATCAGCCCGTTGGCCACCTCGTTGACCGTGCCGTCCCCGCCCAGTACGGCTACCGCGTCGAAACCCTTGGCCCCCGCCGTACTCGCCAGGACGGCGGCGTGGCCGCGATAGCCGGTTTCCTCGACGGTGAGGTCCACCGCGGCGCCCAGTGCCCGGATGAGCACGTCGCGGGAGCGCCGGTTGGTGGAGGTCGCCTTGGGATTGACCAGGAGTAGAGCCCGCATGCCTGAAGGTTAGACCAGCGGTAGGGTCGGCAACTGTGTCGAATCGTCCGGTGACCTTGACCGTGGCAGCCGCCGTCCTGGCCCTCGAAGGCCTGACCGCCCTGGTGTGGGGGGTTTACGTCGGCTACGAGATCGTGATCGGCAAGGCCGAGGATGTGCCGAGCGCGCTCGCGCTGGCCGGGTTCTGCGTCGCGGTGGGAGCCGGTTTCGGCTGGGTGGCCCTGGCCGTGCTGCGCGCGCTGCGATGGAGCCGCGGCCCGGCCGTGGTGGCTCAGATCTTCCTGCTGCCGCTGGCGGTCAACCTGATCCAGGCCGAACAGTATGGATGGGGCATCCCCCTGGTGGCCGCCGCCGCGATCGCCCTGGTCACGCTGCTCGCCCCGCAGTCCACCCAGGCCCTGATGGACGAGTGACAGGCCCCGCTGGGCAGTCCCCGCTGATCGCCGTGAGGATCGGCCGTGAGGATCGGCCGTGAGGATCGGCCGTGAGGATCGGCCGTGAGAATCGGCCGTGAGAATCGGCACTGCCCAGCCGGGCGGGGGATCAGAGCGAGAGTTCGCGCTCGATGCGCTTGAGGTAGTGGCGGGCCAGCGCCAGGCCGGCGCATCCCACCTGACGTGGCGGCACTGCGTCATCGAAGACATTCCGTAACGTTGCGCCGATATGTGGTCACAAGGCCCGGATGGACGTGGGGAGGACGTGCCTGCCATGCGGATATTCGGCTTCCGCTGCCATCGGCAACACGCTAGTGTGTTCGAGTCGTGACAGTGTGTGGCTGGCGTGTGGTTGGTGTGCGGGGAGGGGGCCCGGGGTGAGGCTGCGCTACAACTACCGGCTCTACCCCGACGATTCCCAGCGTCAGGCGCTGGCGCGGTTGTTCGGGTGTGTCCGGGTGGTGTGGAATGACGCGCTGGCGATGCGCAAGGCCGCGCGCAAGGTCGGGCTGCCGTGGATCGGTGGCGGGGATTTGCAGAAGATCTGTATCACCGCGGCGAAGCGGACGCCGGAGCGGGAGTGGCTGGGTGAGGTGTCGGCGGTCCCGCTCCAGCAGGTGCTGCGCGACCTGGATCAGGCGTACCGGAACTTCTTCGACTCGGTCAGTGGGAAACGCCGGGGTCCGCGGATGGGGTTGCCGGTGTTCAAGTCCCGCCGGGACCGGCGGCAGTCGACCCGGTTCACCCGCACCGCCTTCCGCCTGCCCGGGGACGGGACGCTGTACCTGGCCAAGATCGGGAGGATCGAGGTCCGCTGGTCCCGGGAGCTGCCCGCGGCGCCGTCGTCGGTCACGGTCAATCAGGACGCGGGGGGCC